>NZ_CP014145.1:2152340-2459817 GCF_001542775.1 Microterricola viridarii | reverse complement strand
CCCGTCCAGGTTGCGCACCACCGTGTCCTGGCCGAGGTGGGCCAAGGCGTCGGCGTTGCTGCCAACCGCCAACAGGCGGCCGCCGGCCACGGCCAGCGCCGAGGCGAGGGGGTGGGCGGGGTTCGCCGTGTAGACGGTGGCGTCCAGGACGATGAGATCTGCGGTGGTCATGGGCCGGCTCAGCTCGCCGCGCCGAAGCCGGCCGGGTCGTACTGCTCCGGGTGCACAGTGGTCGAGATCAGTCGGCCGTGTGCGCCGAACGTGAAGTGGGTCGGCACTTGGCCGGACTCGTCGAGGCCGAACAGCACGCCGTGCGAGCGGATGTTGCGGGCGTCGCGGTGGTCGGCGATCGTGACCGAGCCGCAGGGGATGACCTTCTCGCGCCAGGCGAAGACGTAGATGCCGGGGCGCACCTGCCAGGCCGAATTCTCGTCGGTGTCGGCGAGGCCCCGCTCCGGGCCGGCCAGGCACTGCCAGCTGTACCAGCGCGGCGACAGGTAGACGTGCTCGTAGGCGTGCTCCGGGCTGTACACCCACTGCACGCGGCGGCCGATGAGGCTCGTCGTCGGCGCCGCCTCCTCGCCGCTGGTGGCGAGCTCCTCGATCAGCCCGGGCACGAAGATCTGCTGCACGGCGGTGCGGCCGGGGCCGGGCTCGCCGATCAGGCTGATCACGGCCAGCGCACGGCCCGAGCGCAGGTCGAGCACGAGGGAGACCGCCTCGTTCGGCAGGTAGTTGTGGTGGAACTGCACGAAGTACAGCTCGTCGTCGACGAGGAACGCCTCGTAGTCGTCGGTCTCGGCCGCCGGCTCCGTCTCATCCCCGGTGCCCGGGGTGTAGTCCCAGGCCACCGTCGTCTCGGCGAAGGCATGGCGGATGCGGGTGCCGCGCGCGTCCACGATGGTGAACTCGCGGCCGACCAGATCGAGCGAGTGCGGCGCCTTGTTGGCGTCGAATCCCGGCGCGAGTCCGTCTAGAGGCAGCCAGGTGCTGGTGTCTGCGGGGTTCAGGGGGACGGCGTTGTCGGTCATGGTGGCCTTCCTGGAGGGATGTCGGCGGGGAGCCGTGCTCGGCGGTGCGTGTGCGCGCTCTGTCGAGGCGCACGCCGATGCAGGATCCTCACCTACGTTAGGGCGCGGCATCCGAGCGCAATTGACCCCTGCGGCACAGGGGTTGACGATGCGCGAAGAGCGCGCCCGGTCTAGACGACGCCGCTCGTGTTGAGCAGCAGGCCGATCGCGAAGGTGACAACGAGGGCGAGCGCACCGCCGATCACGACCCGCAGCATGGCGCGCCCCTTCGGCGCCCCGCCGAGCTGTGCGGCGATGGCGCCCGTCGCGGCGAGGGCGATCAGCACCGCCACAAAGGTGATCGGCACCCGCCACGCCTCCGGCGGCAGCAGAATCGCGAGCATCGGCAGGATCGCCCCCACGGTGAAGGCGATCGCCGAGGCGTATGCGGCATGCCAGGGGCCGACCACGTCGTTCTGGTCGATGTTGAGCTCGGCCGAGAGGTGTGCCGCGAGCGGGTCGTGGGCGGTGAGCTCGACCGCGACCTGCTGCGCCGTCTCGGCCGAGAGGCCCTTTGCCCGGTAGATGCCCGCGAGCTCGGCCAGCTCCTGGTCCGGCATCTCCGCGAGCTCCCGCGACTCCTTGGCGATCAGGGCGTGCTCGGTGTCGCGCTGGCTGCTTACCGACACATACTCGCCGAGCGCCATCGAGATGGCACCGCCGACGAGGGCCGCCGTGCCGGCCGTGAGGATGGCGCCGGTGTTGCTGGTTGCCCCGGCGACGCCGACCACCACCGCGGCGACCGAGACGATGCCGTCATTGGCGCCTAGCACCCCGGCGCGCAACCAGTTGAGTTTCTGGGCGATGCCACCGGTGTGTGGTTCGTCGGCGTGTGCGCTCGCCGAGCTCGCGTCGGAGTCGACGGGGGATTGCCGGTCATGCCGTCACTCAACCACGCTTCGTGCCCGAGCGCAGCCCCCACTTCCTCGCTGGCGTGGCGAATGCCGCGGACTGCTGCGTGTCTCCCGTTCGCTGGCGGGGGCGTGGCGTGTCGCCGCACAATTCACTTGACGATGGTCGCGAGGATCTGTCGCGCGATCTCCGCGGCCGAGCTGTCAGTGGTGTCGATGCGTAGCTCATCGGTGAAGCCGGCTCGGTCGAGAACCCCCGCCAGCTCGGGGTGACGCCGTGCGTGCCAGCGCAGCGCGGCCTCATCGTCGTTGTGCCGTCTGGTCAGTCGCGAGAGCACTGTGTCGGAGTGCGCGCTCAATCGGACGTGCAGCAGCCGTCGTGAAGCGAGCGCAGTTGTGCTGCGCTGCAGTTCGTCACGCGTCTCGACCACGGTGGCGACCACGAGCACGCGTGCGCCGGCACGTCGGAAATTCGAGGCGATCGCCTGCAGATTCTCCAGCGCCAGCGCGGTTCGGAACGGGTCGTCGACCGGCGCGGGCCACGATCGGCGCAACCAGTCGACGTCGATAACCGCGCCGGGGATGCCGCACCGTGCCAACTCTTCGCCAAGCGCCTCGGCCGTGGTTGTCTTCCCCGTGCCGACGCTGCCGTTGATCAGTACGGTGTCACACGTGGCGATGGGCATCGTCCCACGGTACCGGGCCATGCACCCGATACCGGCGACTTCACCCCACACGGGTGGCGCGAGCTTCGCCACCCGTGTGGAAGACGCGCCCTAGTGTCCGCAGTTGCAGACGGCGTCGCCGGTGCTGGCGCAGCCGCCGGCCGTGGCACCGGGCGTGACGCCCTCCGGCACATCCAGGGCCGGGTTGCGGTCGAGGAAGCCGTGCGGCTTGAGCATGAAACCGGAGTAGTCGACGGGCATGATCGGCCAGTCCTCCGGACGCGGCACGTGGGTCGGGCCGAAGACATGCCAGAGCACGATGTCGGTGCCGTCGAGGTCACGGTCGGCCGCCGTCCAGGCCGGCAGTCCGGCGCCGCCCTGGTGCGCGTTCGGGTAGTCGCCGGCGGGGAAGCGCTCGGCGGCGTCGAAAGCGGTGCCCCAGAGGTGCTTGGTCGCGAACGTGGCGCGGCCGTGCACGGTCGACTCCGGCTGGGCCATCAGCGTGGGCCCGCCCTGCGGGTAGAGCCGGTACGCGGTCGGCTTGCCGACGTGGTTGGTGCGGTGCGCGCTCTGCACCTCCCAGGTGCGGCCGGCGGCCGGGGCGGCCAGGCGCTGCGCCTCCTGCTCGGACTTCAACGGGGTCGAGGTCCAGGTGAACGCGTTGCCGTACGGGTTCTTCTCGCCGATCGGGATCCCGACGACGTCGACCTCGTGCAGCACATTGTCCTCGCCGTCGATGGCGACGTCGAGGCGCGCGCAGAACAGGTGCTGGTGCACCGGGGCGAAGACGCCGGGGGCGATCTCCGGCGCGTGCGGGTTCGCCTCGCCGGGGTGGCCGGCGCCGGCGAAGACGATGCCGGTGGCCTTCGCTTCGACCTGGATGGTGCCGTCTAGGTAGAAGTACCAGAAGAAGCCGTAGTCGTAGTTGCCGATGGTGCTGAAGTAGCTGACCACGAGGCGGCGGCTGCGGCGCACCTCGCTCTTGCCCTGCAGGTCGGTGTGCTTCCAGAGGATCCCATAGTCCTCCTCGTGCATGCAGACGACCTGCGGGATCTTCACCGGGTGGCCGTGGTCGTCGGCGACGAAGCCGTCGAAGTAGTGGATGACGCCGAGGCAGTCACAGCCGAGTGCCAGCGAGTTCGCGTTCTTGCCGAGCAGGTACTCGCCGGCGTCGAAGTAGCTGATCCAGAACCGGGTCGACGTGGTGTCGCCGTAGGGCACCACCATCTCCGGCACGCTCGCGCGGTGCAGCACGGGGCGGTCCTCGTCGCCGTCGCGGAAACTCACCTGGTTCAGCACGAGGCCCTCACGGGCGTTGAAGCCGACCCGGAACTTCCAGTTCTCCCATTCCACGTGCGAGCCGTCTACGTGGAAGCTCGGCCCCTCGGGCTGGGTGATCTCGATCGGCTTCAGCGAGGTGCGGGCCGGGCCGACGGCGTCGACGCTGTAGTTGCCGGAGGCAGCGGGAACGGGCACGTCGCCGTCATCCTCGACCCGCAGCACGCTGCCGGTGGTCAGGTCGATGTGCACGATCAGCCCCTCGACGGGGTGCGCCCACGGGCTGTCCTCCTCGAAGTCGCGCAAGAAGGTGAGCGAGCGGATGACGCGGCGCCCGACCTCGTCGTCCCGGCCGAAGAAGCCGGGGGCGAGTGGCGCGCAGAAGGCGAGCTCGATGCGGTCGGCGAGGCCGCGGCGGGTCATCGCGGCGCGCCACTCCGGCGATGACTTCGCGATCTCTGCCGCGCGGTCGTACTCCTCGAACAGGTACTGCGGCTGGCCGTACGGCGGCTGGTCGGTGGAGAGCGAGAGCTGCTCGACGACGGCGTTGCCGGTGATCGAGACGACGGCCTCCGAGGCGACGCCGGTGGCGACATCCAGCAGCACGTAGTGCACGCGGCGTTCGATCGCGTCGCCGGGGGCGAAGCTGGCGACGACCTCCTTGTCCGGTTCGACGGGCAGCACCTGGGCGCAGCGCACCGTCTCGCCGAGCAGTCCGGCGGCCACGAGGATCGCGCGGCCGGCGGTGAGTTCCTCCGCCGTCAGTGGGTCGAGCGGGTGTCGCACGGCGGCTGGCTCGCTGGACGCGACCGCGTGGGTGTGCAGGGTGTCGGGGGTGTGCGTCATTGCAGTTCCTTACAAGGTGCAGGCCAGGATGGGCGGCGCTGCGGTAGCTACCTGCTTCCAGTATCGGCCGTGCACGAGGGGCCGACTTGTCTGCGAGCGTGAGTGACTTGACTGTGAGTGCCCGCCGTGCACTTCCCGCTGATCGAGTAGACCGTCTACGGCCGTATCGAGATCGAGGGACTCGCCCGCCGTTGTTCCCACCCAGACAAGTGGCGTGCGCCCACAACACAGTGTTCGCCGCCCGGGCCGGACACACTGGTGACTACCCGCACGGAGCGTGGCCGGCACCGGCCACCAGTCGAATCAAAGGAGATTCCGTGAGCAGCACACCCTCGACGGCCCAGGCCGCCCCCGCGCGCGCCGGAGCCCCGGCCCCCGAACGCCGCAAGCTCGGCGTCCTCGCCGTTGCCTTCCTCATCGTGGCCGCCTCCGCGCCGCTCACCGTGATCGCCGGCGGTGTCACCTCGACCTTCTCGGTGACGCACGTCGCCGGTGTGCCGATCTCCTTCCTGCTGCTGGCCGCCGCGCTGGCGATCTTCGCCATCGGCTACGCGGCGATGAGCCGCTTCATCAACAACGCCGGCGCGTTCTATGCCTACGTCGCCCAGGGCATCGGCCGCCCGACCGGCGTCGGCGCCTCGCTGGTGGCGCTCGTCGCTTACAACATGATGCAGATCGGCATCTGGGGCATGTTCGGCTTCCAGGTGTCGATGCTCATCGCAGAGAAGACCGGCCTCGACATCCCGTGGTGGGTGGGTGTGCTCGTCGGCATCGGCATCGTCGGCGTGATGGGGGTCAACCGGGTCGACCTCTCCGCCAAGGTGCTCGGCGTGCTCGTCGCGCTCGAGTTCCTCGTCGTGATCGTCTTCGACGTGGTCGCGTTCTCGAACCCGGCGGCCGGCTTCTCCACCGAGCCGATGAGCCCGGCCTCCCTGTTCGTGCCCGGTGTCGGCGCCGTGTTCGCCTTCGGCATTGCGGCGTTCATGGGCTTCGAGCAGGCCGCCATCTACGGTGAGGAGTCGAAAGACCCGCGCCGCACCATCCCGCGCGCCACGTTCCTGGCCGTCGCCGTCATCGGCGTCTTCTACGCGCTCTCCGCCTGGGCGCTCGCCCTCGGCATCGGCGTCGACAAGATCACAGACCCGGCCGGCATCTCGCCGGAGGAGGCGGGGCCGCCGCTGTTCTTCGGTTTCGTCGCCGAGAACCTGGGCGTCATCTGGGTCGACATCATGTCGGTGCTGTTCATCACGAGCATCTTCGCCGCGCTGGTGAGCTTCCACAACGCGGTCGCCCGCTACTTCTTCTCTCTGGCCCGAGAGGGCGTGCTGCCGGCGAAGCTCGCATCCGTGCGCCGCTCCACCGGCGCCCCGTGGGTCGGCTCGCTCACCCAGACGGTGATCGCCGTCGTCGTGGTGCTGGCCTTCGCCATCGGCGAGGCCGGCTGGAACCCGGAGTCCGGCCCCTACCCCGTGATCACCCTGTTCACCTGGCTCACCAACACCGGCGCGCTCGGCCTGGTGCTGCTGATGGCCGTCGTGTCCGTGGCCGTTATTGGTTTCTTCCGCAAGGACGCCCGCGGCGTCGGCATCGGCAGCCGCCTCGTCGCGCCGCTGGTCGCGGCCGTCGCACTCACCGCGATCCTCGTGCTGATCCTCAGCAACTTCGACGTGCTGCTCGGCCAGGCCGAGTCGAACGCCACCACCTTCCTGCTGCCGGCCATAGCGATCCTGCCCGGCCTCATCGGTGTGGTGTGGGGCTACGGCATCCGCCGCCGCAACCCGGAGGTCTACGCCCGCATCGGCCACGGCGCCGACGCGGCCACGGCCCAGCTGGGCGAGGCGGAGAACGCCTGATCATGGATCTCGCGCTCGGGGGCCGCACCGTTGTCATCAGCGGTGCGGCCTCCGGCATCGGGCTGGCCACCGCGCATGCCTTCGCCGAGGAGGGCGCGCTGGTCGCAATGCTCGACCGAGACGCTCCGGCACTCGCCGCGGCCCATGCCGGGCTCGCGGCCAACGGGGCGCGCGTGGCCGCGTTCGTCTGCGACGTCACCGACGAGCGGGCCGTAGCCGACGCCGTCTCTGCCGCAGCCCGCGAGCTCGGCGGCATCGACCACCTCGTCAGCTGCGCCGGCATCTCCGGCCCGTTCGGTGCCGCGCTGGAGCAGATCAGCCTCGCCCAGTGGAATGCCGTCTTCTCCGTGAACGTCAGCGGCGCATTCCTGCTGGTGCGCGCTGCCCTGCCCTGGCTGCGCGCAGCGGATGCCGCGAGCATCGTGTTCCTGGCCAGCGACTCCGCCGTTGTAGCGGCCCCCGGCATGGTGCCCTACTGCTCATCGAAGGCGGCGCTGGTGCAACTGGCGAAGGCGCTCGCCGTGGAGTTTTCCGCTGCGGGGGAGGGGATCCGCGTCAACGCCGTCTGCCCGTCCATCGTCGACACCCCGCTTTCTCGGGCCGACCTCGGGCTGCACGAGCACGGCTTCACCGGCGCCGACTACCCGGTGCAGAGCGCCGACGAGGTCGCCCAGCACGTGCTCTATCTCAGCTCGGTGCGCTCGCGCCCCGTCAACGGCGCCGCGCTGCTCAGCGACTTCGGTTACACGGCCCGCTCCAGCTTCCCCGCCTGACCCACCCACCCACCCCACCCCACTCCCTCCCACCCCCTCCCAAGTTCCGTTGAGAGCGGTCAAATGGCCACTTTTCGAGGCGGAAATCGGCCATTTGACCGCTCTCAACGGAAGTGGGGGTCGGGCGTGGGGAGAGAGATACATAGAGAAGAAAGAGAGAGTCATGGGATACGCAGGAGCGCGCAACGAAGGACGCGTCGTGATGATCACCGGTGGCGGCACGGGCATCGGCGCCGCCGTGGCCGAGCGCTACGCGGCAGAGGGAGCACACGTCGCCGTGCTCGGGCGCCGGGCCGAACCGCTGCACGCGGTCGCCGACGCGATCGGTGGCATCGCGGTCGTCGCGGACGCGGCCGATTCGGCGTCGGCCAGGGCAGCCGTGGCCACGGTTCTTGAGCGCTTCGGGCGCCTCGACGTCTTGGTGGCCAACGCCGGAGGCCACGGTCTCGCGACGGTGCTCGACACCGACGACGCGGCCTGGGACGAGGCGCTGCGGAGCAACCTCAGCAGCGCCTTCGTGATGGCCAGGGAGAGCCTGCCAGCCCTGATCGAGGCGAAGGGGCAGATCGTGGTCGTGTCGTCGCTGGCCGGGCTCTTCGCCGGCCCGAGCGTGGCCGGCTACACGGTCGGCAAGCATGCCCTGATTGGACTGACCCGCACCCTGGCACGCGACTACGGCCGCCTGGGCGTGCGCGTCAACGCCGTCTGCCCCGGCTGGGTGCAGACACCGATGGCGGACGCAGAGATGGACGAGTTCGCCCGCGCCGCCGGGTTCGAGGGGCGGGACAAGGGCTATGAGCTCGTGACCGCCGACGTGCCGCTTGGCCGTGCGGCAGCCCCGGCCGAGATCGCCTCGATCGTGCGCTTCCTCGGCTCCGGCGAGTCCTCCTACATGACCGGCGCCGTGCTGGTCGCCGACGGCGGTGCCCACATCGTCGACGTGCCGACGCTCGCGCTCGACCACGCCGGGCTGTGAACGCCGGGCTGTGAACGCCGGGCTGTGAACGCCGGGCTGTGAACACAGGGGCGGCGGCCGCCACATGGCGGCGCCGCCCCGGGACGGCCTAGGCGGCGGCGCCGCCCAAGTAGGCACTGTGCAGCAGCTCGGGGGCGGCCAGCAGCTCGGCCGCCGAACCGTGGAAGCCGACGCGGCCGCCGGCCACGACGAGCGCGTCCTGCGCGACGCCGAGCGCGAGGTTCGTGAACTGCTCGACGAGCAGCACGCCGACCCCGCCCGCCGCGATCTGCTCGATCACGGGCAGCAGGCGCATGAACACGACCGGTGCCAGGCCGAGCGACATCTCATCGATCAGCAGGAACTTGGGGTGCGCGGCGAAGGCGCGGGCGAGCACCACCATCTGCTGCTCGCCGCCGGAGAGCAGACCGCTGGCCGTGCCGAGGCGTTTCTGCAGCTCGGGGAAGTGCGCGAGCGCGGCATCCAGGTCGGCCGGGGTGCGCGCGGTCAGCCGCAGGTTCTCGAGCACGGTCAGCGACGGGAAGACGGCGCGGCCCTGCTCGATGTGCACGATGCCGCGGCGGGCGCGGGCCACGCGGGAGAGCGGCCGGATTGCGTCGCCGTCGAGGGTGATGCTGCCGGATGACGCGGCGATCACCCCGGAGATCGACTCGAGCAGGCTGGTCTTGCCTGCGCCGTTGGGGCCGACGAGGGCAGTGATGCGGCCCTGGTGCAGCTCGAGGCTCACACCGGAGATCACCGGCCCGGCCCCGCGGCTCACGGTCACGTCGTCAAGGATGAGTGTGCTCACGGCATCTCCGTTTCGCCCGCGTTCGCGGTTGTGGGTAGTGCGGTCACGGCGGGGTCGGGGCGCATCAGAGCATCTCCGTCTCGCCCATGTATGCCTTGATGACGGCCGGGTCGGCGAGCACGGTGGCCTGCGGGCCGCTGGCCAGCACCGTGCCGAAGTCGAGCACGGTGAGCGTCGAGCAGACGGAGCGCACGAGGTCGAGGTCGTGTTCGATGAGAACGATCGACATGTCGTAGCGCTCGGGAACCGCGCGGAGGCGACGGCCGAGCTCGACGTGCTCATCGTGCGAGAGGCCCGCGGCCGGCTCGTCGAGGATGAGCAGGCTCGGCCGCGCGAGCACGTTGGCGGCCACCTCGATGAGCCTGCGGGTGCCGACATCGACGCTGACCAGCCGGGTCGCGGCCTCCGGGCAGCCGAAGAAGTCCAACACCTCGGCGATCTCCGCGGCGCTCACCGAGCGGCGTGCGACGAAGCGCAGGTAGGCCTCGACAGAGAGCGACGGCGGAACGCGGTCCTGCTGGAACGTGCGGCGCAGCCCGATCCGGGCCCGGCGCACCGGGCTGAGGCCGGCCAGCGGCGTTCCGTTCAGCGTCACTGTGCCGGTGTGTTGCGGCAGAAAGCCGGAGATGGCGTCGACGAACGTCGACTTGCCCGCGCCGTTCGGGCCAATGAGGCCCATCACGGTGCGCGCGGGCACCTCGAGGCTCACGCCGTCGAGCGCCTTGAGCGTGCCGAAGGCGACGCCGAGGTCGCGCACGACCAGCACGGGCTTCCCGGGGGCCGAGGCGGGCGCGGGGAGCGTGACGCTGTCGGCGACCCGGCCCACACCCTCCGCCTCGGCAGCGTGCAGCGCGGCGGATGCGGCTGCCGCCCGCTCCCTGGCCGCGCTGTGTGCGGCGGCCGCCCGCTTGTCCGCCCTCTTCCACCAGAGGTTGCGGATGCCTTGGCCGAGGTTGCTGCCGCTCGTGAGCGCCTGCACGCCGAGCACACCGAAGATCACGAAACCCCAGTCCTGGGGCACGCCCCAGCGCTTCAGCAGTTCGGGCACCACGACCCAGAGCAGGCCGCCGAAGATCGCCATGTCGATCAGGTAGGCGCCGCTCATCACGGCCAGGATGTAGAGCGCGAGCGACTGGATCGGCGTGAAGCTCGACGCGAACGGCAGCTGCACCTGCCCGGCCAGCAGGCCGCCGGAGATGCCGCCGAGTGCGGCGCTCACGGCGAAGGCGGTCAGCTTGGCACTCTGAACGCTCTGCCCGACGGAGGCCGTGCCGCGCTCAGAGAAGGCGACGGCCTTCCAGCTCGAGCCCCAGCGCCCACGCTGCAGGAAGTAGACGAGCAGCGCGCAGGCGGTGAGCACGATGATGCTGAAAAAGAAGTAGGAGCGATCGCTGGCGAAGGCCTCTGGCCGCAGCACGGCGACGCCGTCCTTCGAGCCCGGGAACTGGATCTGCACGAGGGTGACGTCTGCCGCCGCGGCGAAGCCGAGGGTGACGACGGCGAGGTTCACCCCGCGCAGGCGCAGCGCGGGCAGCCCGACGAGGATCCCGACGAGTCCGGCGGCGACACCGCCGGCGAGCAGCCACACGATGAAGCCGCCCGGCGCCTCCATCACGTTCAGCAGCGAGACGATCCAGGCGCCGACCGCGGCGAAGGTGAGCTGGCAGAGCGCGATCATGCCCGCCGAGCCGGTGACGACGCCGAGGCCGAGGATGGCGATGGCGGCGGTGACCGCGCTGACGGCGAGGAAGACGAAGTAGCCGGAGAGGCCGACGCTCAGCAGGTAGCCGGCGAGCAGGCCGATGGCGGCGATCCCGAGCGGCAGCGCGGTGCGGCCGAGCGGGGTGCGCAGCCAGGGCCGGGCGGGCCCGACGGGGCGGCGGGCCGACGGGGTTGACTCGGTGTTGTTCAGCACGGGGGCATCAGCGCGCGGCATCCCACACCTCCTTGCGTTGGGTCCAGAGCAGCAGGATGACGATGAACAGGAACGGCAGGAAGTTGCGGATCAGTGACACCTCGCTGATCTGCGCGACCAGGCCGCTGAGCACCCCGAGCACGAGCCCGCCGACCACGGCGAGGTCGAGGCGGCGGAATCCGCCGAGCAGCGCGGCGGCGGCGGCCGGCACGATGAGCATCGACAGGCTGGTCGCGTCGTTCGACTGCGAGGGGGCGACGATGATGATGACGATCGCGCTGATCACGCCGGTCACGGCCCAGACGGCGATCGAGAGGGGCTTCGACGGGATGCCGATCAGCTCGGCCGTCGTCGGCCGCTCGGAGAGGGCCCGCAGCTGTGTTCCGACGCTGGTGCGGGCGAGCACGAGCTTGCAGGCGATCGCCACGACGATGGCCATCGACACGGTCGCGACCGTGACCTGGCTGATCACGACGCCGCCGATCTCGAAGGCCGGACCAGCGATGATCGGATTGAACGGCTGCGGCTTGTTGCCGAACAGGATGAAGCTCAGCGAGATGAGCAGCAGCAGCGGGCCGACCGTCATGGCCGAGCGCGTGGTGGTGTCGGCCTCGGCGAGCCAGGTGGCGACGATCCAGCCGATCAGTGCGCTGAGCAGGCCGCCGACGGCGACGCCGAGCAGGGCGCCGAGCCAGATCGGCAGGCCGATCTCGCTCACGAACCAGACGGCGACGAAGCCGCCGAACATTCCGGTGGCCGCCTGCGCGAAGTTCACGACGCGCACGAGGCGGCTCATCAGGGTGAGGCAGACGGCGAGCACGGCGTAGAGGCCGCCGGCCGCGAGCCCGGCTAGAGCGCCCTGCAACATGGCTGCACCCCTTCTGCCTGGTGACGGATGGTGTCGATCACGGTGGTGCCTTTCGTGGGGCCGCCTGGGCGGGGCCGGATGCCGAGATGCTGCCGGGGTGGGACTGTGGCGCCCCGCCCCGGCAGCTGAGCTGCTGTGTTGCTGTGCTGTGCTGTGCTGCGCGCTACTGCGGGATGCGCAGCCAGTCGTCGCCGTTCAGCTCCCACTTGTTGGTGCCACTCATGAGCTTGATCGGCCAGCCGGCGACCTGGTCGGCGTGGGTCTCCGCGGTGCCGAAGACCCACGGCGTGCCCGACATGGGGTTGGCGATCGGCTGCATGTCGTGCAGCGCCTTCGTCACCGATTCCCGGGTGATGTCTCCGTCGATGCCCTTCAGCACCTCGACGAAGTAGGTGGCGGCGAGGTACCCGCCCTGGCTGAACGCGGTGAGCGGGATGTCGTTCTTCGCCATCAGCGCCTGCCAGTCCGCCGTGATCTCGTTCGCCTCGGTGAACGGGTAGAACTCGGCCGGCACGTAGATGCCGGCTCCGGCGTCGTTGATGGCCTTGGCGAAGTTGTCGCTGTAGACGCTCGTGAGGTAGAGCCAGGTCACGTCGTCCCAGCCCTGGGCGTTCGCGGCCTTCACCTGGCCGATGGCATCGGGCTCGACCGGGTTGATGGCGAGCGCCTTGCAGCCGGCGTCCTTGGCCTTGACGATGTACGGCGTGTAGTCGCTGGCCCCGTAGGGAACCGTGTCGTCGACGTAGATCGGCTTCTTGCCGGTGATCTCGGTCCACCGGTCGATCGCGGCCTGGTAGGTGGGCCGCGTGCTGCCGGCGATCTCGAGCAGCACACAGATGTTGTCGAGCTTCAGAGTCTCGGAGCCGTAGAGCAGCGTGAGCGTCATGTCGTTGAACGGTCCGACATTGGCCGGCGCGATGTTCGGGGTGTTGAAGCAGCCCGTGTCGACGCCGATGCCGGGGATCGAGAGGATGCTCTCCTGCGAGTAGTAGCCCTGGTTGATCTCACACTCGAGCAGGCTGGCGCCGCCGACGAGGGCGACGACCTCGTCGCTGCCGACGAGCTCGCGGGCCGAGGCGGTCGCCGTGGCCGGGTCGCCCTTGTCGTCGAGCGCCTTGTACTCGATCTGGTGGCCGTTGACCCCGCCCTCGGCGTTGACGGCATCGAACACGGCCGCTGCGGCTTGGGAGGCCTCCGGGAACGTTGCAGGGCCGCTGATGGTGTTGACGGAGCCGATCTTGATGGGGGCACCCTCGCCACCACCGCTGTCGGCCGCGCCTGCGCATCCGCTCAGGACGAGCAGGGTGGCGGCCGCAATGGCCACCGTTCCTGTGAGCTGTCTTTTCATCGTGTGTGCCTACCTCTCGGGTGTGCACGACGACCACGTCGTCGTGGTTGCTGTGGCCGCAGTGGCCTCTGATGGATGGTGCGGAGAATGTGATTAGACGCTAGGACGCGTCCCAGTCGCGCTGTTGTCGCCGGGGGAACAGTCCTTGTCTCTGCGGGAACGGGGAGCGTCGGCATCCGTGCCAGCACCGGGCATCAGCCCGCCCGGATCGCCCGGTTGACGAGCTCGGTGTCGGTGAACTGCTCGAAGGCGACGACCTCGCCGTCGGCGAGCCGCCAGATGTGCGCGACCCGCGCCGCGAAGAACTGACCGGTGGCCTTGTACGTGCCCGAGTAGGTGCCGACGCCGATCACGGCGTCGCCGGCGTCGAGCACCTCGTCGATGGCCACGGTGTAGTCGTCCCAGTCCTCCTGGATGCGGGCGAAGACGTTGGCGGCGACGGCGTCCGGGCCGACGTAGGTTCCCGCGTACGGGAATCCGGCGGCCTCCGTCCAGCGCACCGCGGGGTGGAACGGCGCGGTCATTCCCGCCAGGTCGCCCCGATCGGATGCCGCGTAGTGCTCACGGATGATGTCTGCGTTGCTCATGCTGCTGCCTTTCACTGCGTCAGTTTCAGGGTGGGTCAGACGGGCTGGGCGTCGGGGTAGGCGACGCTGCCGAGCGGGTAGATGTGCCCGCCGCCGCGGGAGTGCTCGGATTCGCCCGCACCGTTCAGCCCGAGGAAGACCCCCGTCGTCATCAGCTGGTAGCCGAGGTCGTGCAGCCAGACGCTGGCGACGGCGATGCGGAACTCACGGAAGCAGAACAGGTAGAGCCCGTCGTCGAACTTCCACACGGTGGAGAGGTCCATGTCGCCGTGACCGCGCTGCACGCCCTCGAGGCACTGCCAGGCGTAGCGCTGGCTCGACACGTAGACGTGCTCGTAGAGGTGCTCCGGGCTGTACCGGTAGATGTTGCGCTTGCCGATGAGGTCGCGCGACGGCCCGGGCACCTCACCGCTCGGGGTGCCCCCGTCTGTCACCGCCGACCAGAAGCTCTGGCTCACGCGCGGGGCGGCCTCGACTTCCTCCTCGCCGATCTGCGAGTGGGTGACGACGGCGCGGTGGGTCGTCGTCGAGTACACGATCGTGAGCGATTCGCGCTCCCTGCTGCTGAGCGGCAGATTGACGAAGACCACGTTCTCGCGCACGGCGACGGCGTCGTACGGGTCGATGCTCTCGGTGGCGCTGAGGGTGCCGTCCGCGCTCCACCGCACCGTGTCGGTGCCGAAGTCGAGTGCGAGCGTCCCGCCGTCATCCAGCGTGAGGCGGATCGAGGAGCCGTCCAGCGACACGTTGGGCAGCCGGAAGGTGTCGATGCCGGCGGCGAACTCGTCGTAACTGCGCCATTCGTCGAGCGCCGGGTCCGTGGTGGTGTCGGTCATGGGGTGTCCTTTCATGGTGCTTCGGTGGGAGGGGGCGGTGCGGTGCGGCTCAGAACCGGCCAGTCAGCGCAGGCTGTAGCCGCCGTCGATCAGCAGCTCGGTGCCGTGGCAGTAGCCGGCGGCATCCGACAGCAGGTAGAGCACGCCGGCCGCGATCTCCTCGATGCGGGCGAAGCGGCCGGGGACCGTCTGCGGTAGCCAGGCCGGGTGCATGGCGGCGTCCGCCTCGAGGAACGGGGTGGCGACGTAACCGGGGGAGACCGCGTTGACGCGCACCCCGCGCCCGCCCCACTCGACGGCCAGCGTGCGCGTGAGCGCCGTGACGCCGGCCTTCGCCGTGTTGTACGCGACGGTGTGCTGGGGCACGTTGACGACATGGTTGCCCGACATCGAGGCGATGGCGACCATGCTGCCGCTGCCGGCGGCGAGCATCGCGGGGGCGAATCCCTGCAGGGTGAGGAAGACGCCGCGCAGGTTGACGGCCATCACAGCGTCGAACTCGCCGATCGGCAGCAGCTCGGCTGGGGTGTCCGAGCCGCGGATGCCGGCGTTCGCGACGACATGGTCGATGCGACCGCCGGTGGCGTGAAGCAGGGCGGCGGTGGCGTCGGCGACGGATGCCGCATCGCTCACGTCGCAGGGGATCCGCTCGACGGCGTTGCCCTGTGCGTCCGGCGCCGTCGCGGCGATCGCGCCCGCCAGATCCAGGCCGAACACACGGGCGCCCTCGGCGAGCAGCGCCTCCGCGATGCCCAGCCCGATGCCGCTGGAACTGCCGCTGACGACGGCGACGCGCCCGGCGAAGCGGCCGCCGCTCACGCCGCGCGCCCGTCGAGCGGGGCTGGGCGGCGCAGCCCCGGCTCGAGCACGGCCTTGATCACGCCGGCCTCACGCGCGGCGATCGTGGCGAAGGCCTCCGCCGTCTGCTCGAGCGCGAAGCGGTGGGTCACCAGCTCGGTGAACGGGAACTCGTTCCTGCCGAGCAGCGCGATGGCGGGCTCGAAGCCGCCGGCCGAGAGAAAGGACGGCAGCAGGTCGATCTCCCGGGTCAGCAGCTCCTCGTCCGCCCGGAACGTGACGGCGACGTTCGCCCCGCAGGCCCCGGCGAGCACGACCCGCCCGCCGCGCCGCGCCAACTGCACGGCCTGCTGCTGGGCGGCGGCAACGCCGGCGATCTCGATGACGACGTCGGCCAGCCCGCCGAGCTCGGCCCGCACGGCTGCCACGGCATCCGTCTCCCGGGTGTTCACGACGGCGTCGGCACCGAAGCGCCGGGCCAGCTCGAGCCGGCTGTCGCGGGTGCCGGCGACGATCACGCGGCCGGCTCCTGCTGCACGCGCAGCGGCCGCCGCCAGCAGGCCGACGGGCCCGGGGCCGATGATCACGACGCTCTCGCCGGGGCTCAGCCGGGCGCGCTGGATGGTGCGGTAGGCGACGGCGAGCGGCTCGACCAACACCGCGCGCTCCCACGGCATGGCGTCGGGGAGCCGGTGCGTCGTCGCCTCTGCCGGCACGTGTAGGTACTCGGAGTAGCCGCCCCAGAGTCCGGGTTCGACGGTGCGCGGAATGTTCACTCCGTACTGGCGGCCGCGCTCGAGTCCGAGCGCCATGTCGTCCGCCTCGCAGAGGTTGTAACGGCCCTCGCGGCAGCGCGCGCAGCTGCGGCACGGCAGCAGCATCTCGACCGCAACGTGGTCGCCGACCGCGAGGCCACGGCTGCGCGCCGCCGCCGGCCCGATGGCGGCCACCTCGCCGACGAACTCGTGCCCGGGCACGAGCGGGAACGGGTCGCCGATGTGGCCGGCAAGCAGGTGCAGGTCGGTTGCGCAGATGCCGACCAACGCCACGCGCAGGAGCACGTCGTCGTCGCCGGTCGGCGGAACGGGGCTGTCGGAGACCGCCATGGCGTCGCGCTCGGTGAACACGAGCTGGCGGGAGGTGGTGGGGAGGGTCGACTCTGACATGGCAGCTCCGTGAGGTCACGCCCGGCCTCATCGCCGGGGCTTCAGCCGCGGGCTCGCCGCGGTGCTCTCACGTTGCCGTGTGTGTGGGCACGGCTCAAGGGTCCCGGCGGCTTCATGCCGCCAAGGTCAAAGCCCGTTCCGCGGGCGACAAGTGGTGCAGGCGCTCAGGCGCCGGCCGCCGCCCGGGCCCGCAGCTCGCTGGGGGCGACGCCGTACGCGGCCTTGAACACCCGGCTGAAGTGCGCGGCATCGACGAAACCCCAGCGCGAGGCGACGGCCGCGACCGGGCGGTGGGCGTAGACCGGGTTCAGCAGGTCGCGTCGGCAGCGCTCAAGCCGGCGGGTCCGGATCCAGGTGGAGACGGTCGTGCCCTCCGCCTGGAACAGGCCGTGCAGGTGCCGCGTCGAGATGAAGTGTGCCGCGGCGATCTGGTTCGGCCCGAGGTCTGTTGAGGCGAGGTTCGCGTCGATGTAGCTCCGCACTCGCTGCATGAGCGCCTGGTGCGGGTTCGCCGAGCCGCGCTCGAGGTCGAGCTCGCTGGAGAACATGGTGGTGACCAGGTCGAGCGCGCTGTGCACGAGTCGGGTGCCGGTCGCGCCGCCCAGCTGGTCGAGGTTGCCGACGAGCTGCGAGAGGAACGGCACGATCATCCGACCGACGCCCTCGCTGCCCGACATCCGCACGGCCGTCAGCTGCCCGACGACGTCCGACGGCAGATCGATCAGGTGCTTGGGGAACATGACAACCATGGTGCGGAAGTCATCGTCGAAGACCAGCGAGTACGGCCGGTTGGTGTCGTAGACGGCCACGTCACCGGGCAGCAGGATCGCCTCGCGGTTGTCCTGGATGAGCAGCCCGGTGCCAGAGAGCTGGAGGCTCAGCTTGAAGTAGTGCCGGTCGCCGCGGGCGATCAGCTCCGGGGTGCGCTCGACGGTGTGCTCACCGGCGTTGACCTCGCTTACATGGATGTCGTCGACATCGGTGGAGCGGATGCGGCCGCGGAAGGGGTCCGGACGCTCGCTCGTCACGTGCAATGGCACGAAAGACTCGGAGACGGCCGTGCGGAACTCGCTGAAGTCGCGGGCGATGGCGGTCGTCACGCGCGAGCTGCGCGGCATGGCCGGGGAAGACTCATCAGCGCGGGGGAGGAAAATGCTGTCGGCAACGGTGCACCACCTTGGTTCTCTCGGGAATCGTTACTGCGTTGTGGACGATCCGTGACAGGGAGCCTACAGCAGCGGGTTGGTGGCCCGGCCGATGGCACATCTGTTGTACGAAATGATATTTGATCGCTCGGCTTTGTCCACCGGGCAGCGCAGGGAGCCCGCCCTGGCTGCGCGAAACCGTCGACACGCCCGGCCTTCTGGCCGCTTTGCGCGGTGCCTGACCCGCCCGTATTGTTATCTCTTGTCGCCGCAACAGCGGGAAGCGAAACAGCTTCTCGGCTCACCGCGGTGGCAGCTTTCCCAGCCAAATATCGTGTGTCTGCGCATTTTGCGTTTGACCGGTTTCATGCCTAGGATTGCTTCTTGCCTCTCCAGCTCCCCGCTTCGGGTTCGAGTCTCCACTTCGCAGGTTTTCCTGCCAGCAGTGTTTGATTCGCTCGGTTTTGCGGGGAAGCGAGAGTCTGGTAAGTTAGACAAGTTGCCTCGGAGCGACACCCGCTGAAACGGCGGGGAGAATCCGGGTGCATCCGATCCTTGAGAACTCAACAGCGTGCACAATGTCAAATGCCAAAAACCCCAGATCACTTCGGTGATTGGGATTCCTTTGGAAAACATTTAAACAACAAAGCAAGTCAGTAATGATTTGTTCTGTCAGTTTCAAACTTGCTGAGATGTCCGCCTTTTTCCGGTGGTTTCGAAGCGCAAAATGTGACGCCAGCTGCTCTGCTTGTCAGAAGCGTTGGTTAGTCGTATAAACATTTACGGAGAGTTTGATCCTGGCTCAGGACGAACGCTGGCGGCGTGCTTAACACATGCAAGTCGAACGATGAAGCTGGGTGCTTGCACCTGGTGGATTAGTGGCGAACGGGTGAGTAACACGTGAGTAACCTGCCCTTGACTCTGGGATAAGCGTTGGAAACGACGTCTAATACCGGATACGACCTTCGGAGGCATCTCCTGGGGGTGGAAAGAATTTCGGTCAAGGATGGACTCGCGGCCTATCAGCTAGTTGGTGAGGTAATGGCTCACCAAGGCGACGACGGGTAGCCGGCCTGAGAGGGTGACCGGCCACACTGGGACTGAGACACGGCCCAGACTCCTACGGGAGGCAGCAGTGGGGAATATTGCACAATGGGCGAAAGCCTGATGCAGCAACGCCGCGTGAGGGATGACGGCCTTCGGGTTGTAAACCTCTTTTAGTAGGGAAGAAGCGAAAGTGACGGTACCTGCAGAAAAAGCACCGGCTAACTACGTGCCAGCAGCCGCGGTAATACGTAGGGTGCAAGCGTTGTCCGGAATTATTGGGCGTAAAGAGCTCGTAGGCGGTTTGTCGCGTCTGCTGTGAAATCTGGGGGCTCAACCCCCAGCCTGCAGTGGGTACGGGCAGACTAGAGTGCGGTAGGGGAGATTGGAATTCCTGGTGTAGCGGTGGAATGCGCAGATATCAGGAGGAACACCGATGGCGAAGGCAGATCTCTGGGCCGTAACTGACGCTGAGGAGCGAAAGCATGGGGAGCGAACAGGATTAGATACCCTGGTAGTCCATGCCGTAAACGTTGGGAACTAGATGTGGGGGCCATTCCACGGTCTCCGTGTCGCAGCTAACGCATTAAGTTCCCCGCCTGGGGAGTACGGCCGCAAGGCTAAAACTCAAAGGAATTGACGGGGGCCCGCACAAGCGGCGGAGCATGCGGATTAATTCGATGCAACGCGAAGAACCTTACCAAGACTTGACATATACGAGAACGGGCCAGAAATGGTCAACTCTTTGGACACTCGTAAACAGGTGGTGCATGGTTGTCGTCAGCTCGTGTCGTGAGATGTTGGGTTAAGTCCCGCAACGAGCGCAACCCTCGTCCTATGTTGCCAGCACGTAATGGTGGGAACTCATGGGATACTGCCGGGGTCAACTCGGAGGAAGGTGGGGATGACGTCAAATCATCATGCCCCTTATGTCTTGGGCTTCACGCATGCTACAATGGCCGGTACAAAGGGCTGCAATACCGCAAGGTGGAGCGAATCCCAAAAAGCCGGTCTCAGTTCGGATTGAGGTCTGCAACTCGACCTCATGAAGTCGGAGTCGCTAGTAATCGCAGATCAGCAACGCTGCGGTGAATACGTTCCCGGGCCTTGTACACACCGCCCGTCAAGTCATGAAAGTCGGTAACACCCGAAGCCGGTGGCCCAACCCCTTGTGGGAGGGAGCTGTCGAAGGTGGGATCGGTGATTAGGACTAAGTCGTAACAAGGTAGCCGTACCGGAAGGTGCGGCTGGATCACCTCCTTTCTAAGGAGCACGTGCAGTCCGCCTCTGTATACAGGGCGATCAGATACTGCCAGCCATTACGGGAACACATGTTTCCCGGTGGCGCTCATGGGTGGAACATTGACATTGCAACAACGCGACGCTCGTCGGTTTTAGTACGTCACTTCGGTGAAAGGAACAGGCTGGTTGGTTGAGGGTTGTTGGAGCACGCTGTTGGGTCCTGAAGGACCGGGTCACGTTTTGACGTGGACGACCTTCTGGACTTCGGTCAACATCGGCATAGGCGTAAGCCGGCTGGTGTTGGGGGAGTACCGCCCGTACTTTGAGAACTACACAGTGGACGCGAGCATCTTAGATTGATACTTCGGTATCAATCACAAAGATTTTTAGGACAACAACTTTGGTTGTTGTTCGACTAATCATTGGTCAATTTCGCACAATGCCTTCGGGTGTTGTGCACGATCGATTCAAACTCATGTGATTTCAAGATTCTAAGAGCAAACGGTGAATGCCTTGGCATGTAGAGCCGAAGAAGGACGTAGTAATCTGCGATAAGCCTCGGGGAGTTGATAAACGAACCGTGATCCGAGGATTTCCGAATGGGGAAACCCCGCCAGGTGCTTTCGGGCAACCTGGTGACTCCCGCCTGAATATATAGGGCGGGTAGAGGGAACGTGGGGAAGTGAAACATCTCAGTACCCACAGGAAGAGAAAACAATAGTGATTCCGTTAGTAGTGGCGAGCGAACCCGGAAGAGGCTAAACCGATCATGTGTGATAGCCGGCAGGCGTTGCATGGTCGGGGTTGCGGGACTTTTCTGCTGCTTCTGCCGAACAGTGAGCGTTACAAAGGAATATAGACGAATGCGTTTGAAAGCGCAGCCATAGACGGTGCCAGCCCGGTAGTCGAAATGTTCCAATGGCGCGAAGAGTATCCCAAGTAGCACGGGGCCCGAGAAATCCCGTGTGAATCTGTCAGGACCACCTGATAAGCCTAAATACTCCTACATGACCGATAGTGAACAAGTACCGTGAGGGAAAGGTGAAAAGTACCCCGGGAGGGGAGTGAAATAGTACCTGAAACCGTTTGCTTACAAACCGTTGGAGCCAGTCTGATTCTGGTGACAGCGTGCCTTTTGAAGAATGAGCCTGCGAGTTAGTGATCAGTGGCGAGCTTAACCCGTGAGGGGAATGCGTAGCGAAAGCGAGTCTTAATAGGGCGAATGAGTCGCTGGTCCTAGACCCGAAGCGAAGTGATCTATCCATGGCCAGGTTGAAGCGCGTGTAAGAGCGCGTGGAGGACCGAACCCACTTAGGTTGAAAACTGAGGGGATGAGCTGTGGATAGGGGTGAAAGGCCAATCAAACTTCGTGATAGCTGGTTCTCTCCGAAATGCATTTAGGTGCAGCGTTGCGTGTTTCTTGCCGGAGGTAGAGCTACTGGATAGCCGATGGGCCCTACAAGGTTACTGACGTTAGCCAAACTCCGAATGCCGGTAAGTGAGAGCGCAGCAGTGAGACAGTGGGGGATAAGCTTCATTGTCGAGAGGGAAACAACCCAGACCACCAACTAAGGTCCCAAAGCGCGTGCTAAGTGGGAAAGGATGTGGAGTTGCACAGACAACCAGGAGGTTGGCTTAGAAGCAGCCACCCTTGAAAGAGTGCGTAATAGCTCACTGGTCAAGTGATTCCGCGCCGACAATGTAACGGGGCTCAAGCACGCCACCGAAGTTGTGGCATTGATATTTTTGGTAGGCCTTCGTGGTCCAGCCGTATTGATGGGTAGGAGAGCGTCGTGTGGCCAGTGAAGCGGCGGTGTAAACCAGCCGTGGAGGCCACACGAGTGAGAATGCAGGCATGAGTAGCGAAAGACGGGTGAGAAACCCGTCCTCCGGAAGACCAAGGTTTCCAGGGTCAAGCTAATCTTCCCTGGGTAAGTCGGGACCTAAGGCGAGGCCGACAGGCGTAGTCGATGGACAACGGGTAGATATTCCCGTACCGCAGAAGAACCGCCCAAGCTAATCCAGTGATGCTAAGTGTCTGAATCCCCGTGACGGATCCCTTCGGGGTGATGCGTGTGGGCCTAGCACACGACCCTATGCTGGTGCGGTTAGCGTATTAACAGGTGTGACGCAGGAAGGTAGCCGAGCCGGGCGATGGTTGACCCGGTCTAAGAATGTAGGCCGAGAGATAGGCAAATCCGTCTCTCATATAAGGCTGAGACTCGATGGGTAGACGTAAGTCGAAATCGGTGATCCTATGCTGCCAAGAAAAGCATCGACGCGAGGTTCAATGTGCCCGTACCCCAAACCGACTCAGGTGGTCAGGTAGAGAATACTAAGGAGATCGAGAGAATCGTGGTTAAGGAACTCGGCAAAATGCCCCCGTAACTTCGGGAGAAGGGGGGCCTGATGGGTGAAGGGATTTACTCCTGGAGCTTTTGAAGGCCGCAGAGACCAGTGGGAAGCGACTGTTTACTAAAAACACAGGTCCGTGCTAAGTCGCAAGACGATGTATACGGACTGACGCCTGCCCGGTGCTGGAAGGTTAAGAGGAACGGTTAGCGTAAGCGAAGCTGAGAATTTAAGCCCCAGTAAACGGCGGTGGTAACTATAACCATCCTAAGGTAGCGAAATTCCTTGTCGGGTAAGTTCCGACCTGCACGAATGGCGTAACGACTTCCCAGCTGTCTCAACCGCGAACTCGGCGAAATTGCACTACGAGTAAAGATGCTCGTTACGCGCAGCAGGACGGAAAGACCCCGTGACCTTTACTACAGCTTGGTATTGGTGTTCGGTGTGACTTGTGTAGGATAGGTGGGAGACTGTGAAGCTCGGACGCTAGTTCGGGTGGAGTCATTGTTGAAATACCACTCTGGTCACTCTGGACATCTAACTTCGAACCGTAATCCGGTTCAGGGACAGTGCCTGGTGGGTAGTTTAACTGGGGCGGTTGCCTCCTAAAATGTAACGGAGGCGCCCAAAGGTTCCCTCAACCTGGTTGGCAATCAGGTGTCGAGTGTAAGTGCACAAGGGAGCTTGACTGTGAGACTGACAAGTCGAGCAGGGACGAAAGTCGGGACTAGTGATCCGGCAGTGGCTTGTGGAAGCGCTGTCGCTCAACGGATAAAAGGTACCTCGGGGATAACAGGCTGATCTTGCCCAAGAGTCCATATCGACGGCATGGTTTGGCACCTCGATGTCGGCTCGTCGCATCCTGGGGCTGGAGTAGGTCCCAAGGGTTGGGCTGTTCGCCCATTAAAGCGGTACGCGAGCTGGGTTTAGAACGTCGTGAGACAGTTCGGTCCCTATCCGCTGCGCGCGCAGGAAATTTGAGAGGATCTGACCCTAGTACGAGAGGACCGGGTTGGACGAACCTCTGGTGTGTCAGTTGTTCCGCCAGGAGCACCGCTGATTAGCTACGTTCGGAATGGATAACCGCTGAAAGCATCTAAGCGGGAAGCCGGCCTCGAGATGAGATTTCCATCCCTTTTAGGGGAGAGGCTCCCAGTAGACGACTGGGTTGATAGGCTGGATGTGGAAGCGAGGACTAAAGACTCGTGGAGCTGACCAGTACTAATAAGCCGATATCTTGAAAAACACTACACACACACCGTTGTAAGGCTGGTGTGTGTGGCACGGAGAAAGTCCGTGAGAAGCTTGCGTCCACTATGTGGTTCTCGATGTACGGTCGAGAACAACGCCCCGTGTCCAAGGACACGTGGCACAACAATTCAATAAGCATTGAATGTTGAAATGACTTGACGGCCCCGTAAGGGTGCCCATCACCAGTTGTTTCGGCGGCCATAGCGAGAGGGAAACGCCCGGTCACATTCCGAACCCGGAAGCTAAGACTCTCTGCGCCGATGGTACTGCAGGGGGGACCCTGTGGGAGAGTAGGTCACCGCCGGACTTAACTTAGAAACACCAAGAAAGCCACCCCTCCGGGGGTGGCTTTCTTGCGTTAACGCTTCGCCCGTTCAGAGTGGTCAACGAGGCCCCAAACGGCGCGTATGCTTAAGACATATCAACACTATGAGCTGTTTCGGTGGCCATAGCGAGAGGGAAACGCCCGGTCACATTCCGAACCCGGAAGCTAAGACTCTCAGCGCCGATGGTACTGCAGGGGGGACCCTGTGGGAGAGTAGGACACCGCCGGACTTATCTTTCAGAGAAAGCCACCCAGAACTGTGAAAACAGGAACGGGTGGCTTTCTTTGGTTAAGCCGCCGGTGGGGCCCCTCCGGTTACGTATCTGAAATTGTATATGATACCGTCGTCTTCATCGAAGTGCCCTGCTTGGGTCACTCCGGCGCGTGAAGGTGGCGCCTGCGGGTGAGGTAGCCCCGCTTCGCAGACCACACCTGGGACGAAGGAGTCTTCACTTGTCAACTGCACTGTCCGAGCGTCCGGCCACCAAGCAGCGGGAGCTGCGGCGGGTCGCTTTCGCCACCGTCATCGGCACCACCATCGAGTGGTACGACTTCTTCCTCTACGCGAGCGCAGCCGGCCTCGTCTTCGCACACCTGTTCTTCGCGCCGGCCGGCCCGCAGATCGCCATCCTGCTCTCGTTCGCCTCCGTCGGCGTCAGCTTCCTGTTCCGCCCGTTCGGCGCGTTCCTGGCCGGCCACTTCGGCGACAAGATCGGCCGCAAGGCCATGCTCGTCATCACGCTGATCCTGATGGGCACGTCGACCATGCTCATCGGCTTCCTGCCGACCTACGAGCAGATCGGCGTCGCCGCGCCGATCATGCTCATGCTCCTGCGCATTCTGCAGGGCCTCTCCACCGGTGGTGAGTGGGGCGGCGCCGTGCTGATGGCCGTTGAGCACGCCCCTGACGGCCAGCGTGGCCGCATGGGCGCGTTCCCCCAGATCGGTGTCCCGCTCGGTCTCCTGCTGGCCTCCGGCATCCTGGCCCTGATGACGGGCGTCGTCTCGCCCGGTGACGCGTTCCTCGAGTGGGGCTGGCGGCTTCCGTTCCTGCTCAGCTTCGTCCTGGTCGTCGTCGGCATCGTCGTGCGTCGCACGGTCGAGGAGAGCCCCGTCTTCACCGAGATCGCCGCGCGCAAGGAGCAGACCAAGACGCCGATCCTGGTGCTCTTCAAGAAGCACTGGCTGCTCGTGATCCTCGCGGCGCTCACCTTCGCCGGCAACAACGCGGCTGGCTACATGACCACGGGCGGCTACCTGCAGAACTACGCGACGACCCCGCTCGAAGAAGGCGGGCTCGTCGGCATGGAACGCACCCCGGTGCTGCTCGCCGTCACCGGCTCCGCCGTGGTCTGGCTGATCTTCACCTGGATCGCCGGAAACATCTCCGACAAAATCGGGCGCCGGAACACCTACATCATCGGCTGGATCGTCTTCCTCGCCACGGTGTTCCTGCTCTTCCCGCTGGTCAACACCGGCAACGTCTGGTTGGTCTTCCTCGGCCTCGCGCTCTTCACGATCGGAAACGGCCTCACCTACGGCCAGCAGGCCGCGTACTTCACCGAGCTGTTCCCGGCCTCGATCCGCTATTCCGGCGTCTCGATCACCTACGCGCTCGGTGCGATCCTCGGCGGCGCATTCGCCCCGATGATCAGCACCTGGCTGGTGCAGACCACCGGCTCGGCCACCTCGGTCGCCTTCTACATTGCCGGTATGGTCGTCGTCGCGTTCATCGCGACGCTGCTTCTGCGTGACCGCACCGGCATCCCGCTCGGACCGGACCACGAGGCGGAGCAGTCGGTGGGTCAGATCTACGGGATGAAGTAGCAACAGCCCGCTCTGCCCACCGCTATCGAGCAAGGGAGTCGTGATGCTCACAACGGTCTGTCTCTCTGGCGCGTTGCTGCTCACCGCGGTGAGCCTCGGCTGCCTCAGCGCGCCGAGCGGCCGCCATCGGCGCTCGTGGCGGGTACTCCCCGCCGCGGCGCTGATGGCCGTCTCGACGGTCGCGATGATGGCGCCCGTGCTCGTGCCTGCGCTGCCGGCCGGCAGTGCAGGGTGGCCGATCGGCTGGGCGGCCGTTATGTTGTGCGCCGCTCTGCTCGCGCTGTTGAACCGCCGGCGCCGGCCCGAGTCGGCCATGACCGCCGCGAGCTCGATGGTCATGGCGCTCATGTGGCTGGCGATGGGCGCGGCCGAGGCCACGACCTCGTCCGCGTCCGGCGTGGACGGGCCGGTCTCTGGCCACCTGCACGCGGGGGCGGCCGCTGCGCCGTTCGCGCTGCTCCTCGGGGTTGTCGCGGTGCTGTCGGCCGCACTGCTCACCGCGCTGGCGGTGCACACGTGCTGGCACCAGCGCGAGGCTGCCCGCGGCATCCGCCTGGCCAGCCTGCACCACCCCACCATGGCCCTGGGGATGGTGCTGATGGGGCTCGGCATGAGCGCACCGGCCGTGCTCGGCTGACCAGGCGTGACGCCGGGCGCAGTGAACTTGCCCGATGGCGCGCGAATCCGGCGAGGGCCTCGCCAAAAGCGGTATCCGAAATTACCCTCAAAGAGACACCAACGGCGAAGGAGCCACCGAATGAGTGAGAACACCACAGTCGAGCGCACGGCCCGCGAGAGCGCGCTGCTGGAGAGCGTTCCGAACCAGCTGTTTATCGCGGGGAAGTGGGTCGACTCGACCTCGGGGCGCGCGATCCACGTGCAGGACCCTGCCACCGGTGCCGTCATCAAGACGATCGCCGACGCCGCGGTGGAAGACGGCGCGGCCGCGCTCGACGCCGCCGTCGCCGCGCAAGACTCCTGGGCCGCCACCGCTCCCCGGGTGCGTGGCGAGATCCTGCGCCGCGCCTTCGACCTGCTGCAGGAGCGCAAGAACGACTTCGCCCTGCTGATGACCCTGGAGATGGGCAAGCCGCTGGCTGAGGCGCTAGGCGAGGTTGCGTATGGGGGCGAGTTCTTGCGCTGGTTCAGCGAGGAAGCCGTGCGCATTAGCGGCCGCTATGGCTCCAACCCAGAGGGCACGGGCACGATGGTCGTCACCCAGCGCCCCGTCGGCCCCTGCTTCCTGATCACCCCGTGGAACTTCCCGCTGGCCATGGCCACCCGCAAGATCGCCCCTGCACTCGCCGCCGGCTGCACGGTCGTGGTCAAGCCCGCCGCCCTCACGCCCTTGACGACGCTGTTCTTCGTGCGGCTGCTCGAAGACGCTGGACTGCCCGCCGGCGTGGTCAACGTGATCACCACCTCCACCTCCGGCGCGGTGTCCGACCCGATCATCGCCGACCCCCGGCTGCGCAAGCTGAGCTTCACCGGCTCGACCCCGGTCGGCCAGGCGCTGATCCGCCAGTCGGCCGAGGGCGTGCTGCGCACCTCGATGGAGCTCGGCGGCAACGCCCCGTTCGTCGTGTTCGAGGACGCAGACCTGGACAAGGCCGTCGACGGCGCCATCATCGCGAAGTTCCGCAACATCGGCCAGGCCTGCACCGCGGCCAACCGCTTCATCGTGCACGAGTCCATCGCGGAGGAGTTCGCCCGCCGGGTGACCGAGCGGGTCAACGTCTTCCCCATCGGCCGCGGCACAGAGGACGGCGTCGTGATCGGCCCGCTGATCAACGACAAGGCGGTGGCGAAGGCCGACGAGCTCGTGCAGGACGCGCTCGGCCGCGGCGCGACGCTGCTCACCGGCGGCAACGCGATCGCGGGGGAGGGCTCGTTCTACCAGCCGACCGTGATCAGCGGTGTGCGGCCGGGCAGCGACATCCTGCGCGAGGAGATCTTCGGACCGGTGCTGGCGATCACGCCGTTCACCGACGAGGACGACGCCGTGCGCATCGCCAACGACACCGAGTACGGGCTGGTCAGCTACGTGTTCACACAGGACCTGGCCCGCGGCCACCGCATGATCGACCGCCTCCAGACGGGAATGATGGGGCTGAACGTCGGCGTCGTCTCCAACGCCGCCGCCCCGTTCGGCGGGGTCAAGCAGTCCGGCCTCGGCCGCGAGGGCGGCCTGGAGGGCATCCAGGAGTACCTCTCGACGAAGTACACCCTCATCCCCAACTCCTGACCCGTGGCGCGCAGCGGCCGGCAGCCCACCGGGCGGCCGGCCGCACTGCGTTGCGCGGTGCCCGCACGAGGCATGCCCGCGGCGCCCGCGGGCAGCGCCGTAGGGTAGACGGGTGCCTGTCACCCTGATCACAGACCTCAGCGACCCGCGGTTGCACGACTACTCGCACCAGACGGATGTCGCGCTGAAGAAGGCGCGATCCGCCGAACACGGGATATACATCGCCGAATCGGCCCTCGTGCTCGAGCGCGCGCTGCGCGCCGGCCACACGGCCCGATCCGTGCTGGCGCTCGGCGGCACCTCCTCAGAGGCCGAGGCCCTCGTCGGCGGCGACGTGCCGATCTTCTCCGGTGACGGGGCGCTCCTGGCCGAGCTGACCGGCTACGTGCTGCACCGCGGGTTGATCGCCGCGATGAACCGGCCAGCCCTGCCAGACCCCGCACAGCTGCTCGCCGACGCGCGCCGCATCGTCATCGTCGAGAACGTCGCCGACCCCACCAACCTCGGCGCCATTTTCCGCTCCGCCGGCGCGATCGGGGCCGACGCCGTGCTGGTCACCCCGAACTGCACCGACCCGTTCTACCGCCGCGCCATCCGGGTGTCGATGGGCACCGTGCTGCAGGTGCCGTGGACCCGCACCGGCGACTGGCCGAGCACCCGCGCGCTGCTGGACGCGCACGGCTTCCACGTGGCCGCGCTGGCGCTCACGCCGGACGCCGTCAGCCTGCGCGACTTCGACGGCGCCCAGCACGATCGGCTGGCCCTCGTGCTGGGCGCGGAGGGTAGCGGGCTGACCGAGGCGGCTCTTGCGGCATCCGACACCGTCGTGCAGATCCCGATGAAGCACGGCATCGACTCGTTGAATGTGGCCGCCGCCAGCGCCGTCGCCATGTGGGCGCTCGGGTAGACCCGCAGATCCCGCGTCGGCGGCGGCGGGCGGCGTAGGCTGAGCGCACGAGCAGCATGGGCGCCGCGATCGCTGGCCGGGGTGATGGAGTGTCCAACGCGGCGATCATCGAAGGGCTGTAGAAATGCTGATTCATGGAGCAGCGGCGCTCGTCACGGGCGGCGCATCGGGACTCGGGCTGGCCACGGCCACCGCATTGCACGACGCGGGGGCAGCCGTCGTGCTCTTCGACCTGCCCGGGGCGCCGGGGGACCAGATCGTTGAGGCGCTCGGAGGGCGGGCGCGCTTCGTCGCCGGCGATGTCACGAACGCCGCCGATGTGCAGGCCGCGGTCGACGCCGCCAACGGTCTCGGGCCGCTGCGGATCGTCGTGAACTGCGCCGGCATTGTGTCTGGCGCCCGCACGGTCGGGCGAGACGGCCCGCAGCCGCTGGAGGATTTTGAGCGCGTCATCCGGGTCAACCTCACCGGAACGTTCAACGTGATCCGGCTGGCCGCTGCCGCCATGCAGGCGAACGAGCCGGCCGGGGAGACGCCGGAGCGCGGCGTCATTGTGAACACGGCCTCGGTGGCCGCCTTCGACGGCCAGATCGGGCAGGCCGCCTACTCGGCGTCCAAGGGCGCCGTCGCGGCGATGACGCTGCCGTTGGCCCGGGAGTTCGCGCAGACGCTGATCCGCGTGATGACGATCGCCCCCGGCACCTTCGACACCCCGATGCTGCGCCAGCTCTCCGACGAGCTGCGGGCATCGCTCGGCGCCCAGGTGCCGCATCCCGCGCGCCTCGGCGACCCCGCTGAATACGCGGCGCTGGTGTGCCACATCGTCGAGAACCCGATGCTGAACGGTGAGGTGATCCGGTTGGACGGCGCGATCCGGATGCAGCCGCGCTGACGCCCGGGCTTAAGCCTGGAGGGGCTCCAAGACGAAGATCGGGATGACCCGGTCGGTCTTCAGCTGGTAGTTGGCGTAGTCGGGCCAGGCCTCGACCGCGCGCGCCCACCACTCGTCACGCTCAGCGCCGACCAGCTCGCGGGCACGGTAGTCGCGCCGCACCTCGCCGTCCTGCAGCTCGACAAGCGGCTCGGCGACCATGTTGAAGTACCAGGCGGGGTGCTCGGGGGCGCCGCCCTTGGAAGCGACCACGGCGTAGCGCCCATCGTGCTCGACCCGCATCAACGCGGTCTTGCGCAGGGCGCCGGTCTTGGCCCCCTTGGTGGTCAGCACGATGATCGGCTTGCTGCGCATCAGGCCGGCGTCGCTGCCGCCCGTGCGCTCGTACTCTTCGGCTTGCTTGCGCGCCCACTCTGAGGTGCTCGGCGCGTACTCTCCCTGTAATGGCATGTCCGGTGCAACGCGGGCGGGGGCCCGGCCTATTCCCGGGCCCGCCACGCCTTGATGAAGCCGTCGATGACGTCCCACAGGGCGATCACCACGACGGTGATCGCAATGGTCGGGTAGAGCGCGCCCGCGACGTCTGCCGCGGTGGAGTGATCGAGCGGGATCGCCTCGCGGAACTGCGGGTTGATCAGCTGCCCCGACAGCAGCAGCCAGAGCGCTGGCACGGCGAATGCGAGGTTGAGCGCGAGGTTGGTGATGGCGAGCGTCGGTGTCCACCGGCCGCGCAGGTAGAGCCAGAATGCGAAGCCCATCTCCAGCAGGATCACGCCGAGGAAGTACGGCAGCCAGCCCGACCACAGCGCGGGGGAGAACAGCGGGATGGGGGCGCCGGCGGCATCCGTGAAGAAGGAGTTGAACTGCTGCCAGATGATCCAGCCGCCGAACAGCGCGAGGAACGCGACGCTCGAGATGAGCTCGCTGAGCGAGCGGCGCTCGACGCGGGGCATCTGCGGAAGCATCTCTGGGGTCCACTCGACGATGGGCCCCGCCAGCGAGGCGGTCTTGCGGTCGATGATCGCGAAGACGACCGTCACCCAGAAGCCGACGTACACCGTGGCGGAGATGGCGGTGGACACGGCGCCGCCGATGACGTCGCCGACGCCTCCGCCGTCGATCATGCGCGCGAGCGCCACGCCGGCGGCCGCCACCGGCACGACGATGGCGAGCAACAGCTTGAGCAGGCGCAGCCAGGTGAGGTAGTAGCGCGGTCCGATCAGCTGCAGCGATCGCTCGGTGTAGCGGGCGGCCAGGCGTGCCGGGTCGCCGAGTTCGACGAGGGCGGCGCGCTCGGCATCCGGCTCGCTCAAACCGCTCGCGCGTTGCGCCTCGATGCTGTCGGCGATGAGCTCTTGGAACTCGGGCTCGAGCTCTGCGCGCTGCTTCTCTGGAATGCTGCGTCCGGCCGCGAAGACGTATCGTTCGCTCAGCGTTGCGGTCGAGGGGGTGCTCATGGTCACTCTCCTTCTTTCAGTGCACGCAGGGAGCGGTCGATATCGCCCCATTCGGCGGTGAGCGCCGCGGCAAGCTGCTGGCCCAGCGCGCTGGTCGTGTAGAACTTGCGGGGCCGGGCATCTTCGGTGTTCCAGGCGCTGCTGAGCAGCCCCTGTTTCTCGAGTCGGCGCAGCAGCGGATACAGGGTGCCGGCGTCCACGGCGAAGCCGCGCGCATTCAGCGTCTCGAGCAGCGCGTACCCGTAGTCCGGGGTGGCCAGACGCACGAGGCAGGCCAGCACGACGGTGCCGCGGCGCAGCTCTTGCACGTGTAGAGCCTTGGCCTCATCCATATCCATGTGTCACACGATAGTGTGCGTCACACAGTATGGCAAGAGGGTGGCGCGGAGTCCGGCCGGGCGGGGGATCAGTCCTCGCGCTGGTGGCTCTCCAGGAACTCGTACACCTCGGCGTCGTCGACGCCGGGGAAGGTGCCGGAGGGCAGCGGCGAGAGCACGTGGGCGTGCAGGCGCGCGCTCGGCCAGGCCTGCCCGCTCCAGCGCGAGGCGAGGGCGCTCGGCGCGCGGCGGCAGCACGACTCATCGGGGCAGCGCGACTCGGCCCGGTTCGTCGTCTCGCGGCCGCGGAACCACTTCGCCTGCGCGAACGGCACGCCGACGCTGATCGAGAACTCACCGGTGCGCCCGGAATCCGACTGGGCGTTGCCCGTCTGCGTCGCGCACCAGAAGGTGCCGGCCGGGGTGTCGGTGTACTGGTAGAACTCGGTGGTGCGGTTGGTGTGCGTGAAGGCGCTGCGCGCGCTCCACTGCTTGCAGACGAACTGCCCCTCGATCGAGCCGGTCACATCGGTCGGCAGCGGCAGGGCGTCATTCTCGTAGCCCTTCTGCAGGGCCCCGTCGCCGTTGACGCGCAGGAAGTGCAGGCGCATGTCGAGGTGTTCCGTGGCCAGGTTGGTGAAGCGCAGCGCGGCCGCCTCATGGGTGACGCCGAAGGCATCGCGGAAGTCCTCGATGGCCAGGCGACGCTCCTTCTTGGCCGTCTGCAGGAAGGCGACGGATGCCTCCCGCGGCATGAGGCAGCAGGCCGCGTAGTAGTTGATCTCGAGCCGCTGCCAGAGGAACTCCGCGTAGCTGGCGGGGCGCTCGTGGCCGAGCAGCCGGTGTGCCATCGCCTGCAGCGCCATCGAGCGCAGGCCGTGGCCGCCGGGGATGGACGCCGGCGGCAGGTAGATGCGGCCGTTGGCGAGGTCGGTCACCGAGCGGGTGGAGTGCGGGAGGTCGTTCACATAGAGCAGGTTGAAGCCGAGCTGTTCGGCCATCACGCTCACCTCGCGGTGGGTGAGGGCGCCGGAGACGTGGCCGGAGGCGCGCACCCGCTCCTCGGCGAGGGCCTCGATCTCGGGCATGTAGTTGTTTCGGGCGCGCATGCGCTCACGCAGCTCGGTGTTGGCGCGGCGGGCCTCCTCCGGGGTGGCGATGGCCTCGGATGCCCTGCGCGCCAGCTCCCGGTGCAGGCCGACCATGGCCTCCAGCGTCTCGGCGCTCATGCCCCGGGATGCCTTCACCTGCGGCAGGCCGAGCGCGGCGTACAGCGGGCTCTTCTGGGAACGTGCCAGCTCGATCTCGAGGGCAGCCCTGGCATTCGGGGCCTCGCCGGAGAGCAGCGTGCCGAGATCGATGTCGAGGGCCCCGGCGATGGACTGCAGCGTGCCCACCCTGGCCTCGCGCTTGCCGTTCTCGATCAGTGAGAGCTGGCTGCCGGCCAAGCCGATCCGGTCGCCCAGCTGGTCCAGCGTCAGACCGCGCTGGCCGCGGAAATGGCGAATGCGGTGGCCGAGCGTTTCCAGATCGGAGCTTCGTTCCTTCATGACTTAAGAATACGTAAAGAATTGCGTTTCTTAATCCCCCTTTCGGGGCCCTGCGGTGCAAAAGGGGCGCATTCTTGGATGACAGGGCGAGATTTACCCGGATTCGGATGCCGGCCGGCATCCGGAACCACTGTGTGAACCGCCCGCGTACCTCACCGCAACACCGCGACAGCCGCACAACGACGAGCAGATAAGGCAGCGCAATGACCATCTCAGAGATCTCAGTGGGCACCGGTTCATCGGCACGCCCCGCGAACCGCGGAACGACCGACCCGGCCCTGCAGGCCTGGGTCAAGGAGATCGCCGCGATCACCCAGCCGGCGGAGATCGTCTGGTGCGACGGGTCGATCGCCGAGGCGGACCACCTCACCAAGGTGCTGGTCGCCGAGGGCAAACTGATCCGGCTGAACCCGGAATGGCGCCCCAACAGCTACCTCGCTCGCACCGACCCGAAGGACGTCGCCCGGGTCGAGGACCGCACCTTCATCTGCTCCACCTACGAGGAAGACGCCGGGCCGACGAACAACTGGCGCGACCCCAAGACCATGCGGGCCGAGCTCAACGACGTCTTCACCGGCAGCATGCGCGGCCGCACCATGTACGTGGTGCCGTTCTCGATGGGCCCGCTCGGCGGCCCCATCTCGCAGCTCGGCGTCGAGATCACCGACTCTCCCTACGTCGTGCTGAACATGGGCATCATGACCCGCATGGGCGACCGGGTATACCGGATGATCGAGGATGGTGAGGCCTGGGTGCGCACCGTGCACTCGGTCGGCTACTCGCTTGTCGACGAGGACGGCCAGCCGCGCGAGGACCTCGCCTGGCCGTGCAACGACACCAAGTACATCGTGCAGTTCCCCGACACCCGGGAGGTCTGGTCGTTCGGCTCCGGCTACGGCGGCAATGCCCTGCTGGCCAAGAAGTGCTTCGCGCTGCGCATCGCCTCGGTGATGGCCCGCGACGAGGGCTGGTTGGCCGAGCACATGCTGCTGATCAAGATCACCTCGCCGGAGGGCAAGCCGTACCACGTGGCCGCCGCATTCCCCTCGGCCTGCGGTAAGACCAACCTCGCCATGCTGCGCCCGACGATCCCCGGCTGGAAGGTCGAGACCATCGGCGACGACATCGCTTGGCTGCGGCCGGGCACCGACGGCCGCCTGTGGGCGATCAACCCGGAGGCCGGCTTCTTCGGCGTCGCCCCCGGCACCGGCATCAGTACCAACCAGACCGCGGTCGACACCCTGTGGGGCAACACGATCTTCACGAACGTGGCGCTGCGCGACGACGGCGACGTCTGGTGGGAGGGGCTGACCGACACCCCGCCGAAGCACCTCATCGACTGGGAGGGCAACGACTGGACGCCGGACTCCGGCCGCCCCGCCGCGCACCCGAACTCCCGCTTCACGGTCTCGGCCGCGCAGTGCCCCTCGATCGCCGAGGACTGGGAAGACGTTGACGGCGTGCCGATCGACGCCATCCTGTTCGGTGGACGCCGGGCGACGAACGTGCCGCTCGTTGCGCAGGCGCGCAGCTGGAAGCACGGCGTGTTCATGGGCGCCACGATCTCCTCCGAGAAGACGGCCGCGGCCGAGGGCACCGTCGGCGAACTGCGCCGCGACCCCTTCGCGATGCTCCCGTTCTGCGGCTACAACATGGCCGACTACTGGGCGCACTGGGTGAAGATGGGCCGCACGCTCGGCACGAAGGCACCGCAGATCTTCCAGGTCAACTGGTTCCGCAAGGGAGAGGACGGCAGCTTCCTCTGGCCTGGCTTCGGCGAGAACGCCCGCGTGCTGGAGTGGATCGTCGGCCGTCTCGAGGGCAAGAACGCCGGTGAGAACACAGCCGTCGGCGTCGTTCCTGCCGAGGGCGAGCTCGACCTGGATGGCCTGGATCTGACCCCGGATGCCGTGCGCCACCTGTTCGCGGTGGACAAGAAGTCCTGGCGTGCAGAGTGCGACCTCACCGAGGAGTACTTCGAGCAGTTCAGCGGCCGGGTTCCGGCCGCCCTGCAGGCGGAGCTGGCCAGCCTCCGCTACCACCTGAAGGACTAGGCGCCTGCAGGCCTAGCGTCGTCGTGCGGGCCGTCCCCTGGCCTGCGCGACGCGGCCACCCCTTCCGGTGGCCACCCGGCCTCGGAGCCGTGCGGACCCGGTGAGATCACTGGGCCGTGCCGCTCCGGGGCCTCACACGTGCCCGCGCCGCGCGCCACCCACCCGCCCCGGCTCCCCAAGTCCGTTGAGAGCGGTCAAATGGCCGCTTTTCGACGCGAAAAGCGGCCATTTGACCGCTCTCAACGGACTGCGAAGGGGGGCAGGGCGGGCTAGAGCTCGCGGGTGGCGCCGGCAGCGGCGCGCACCGTGAACAGCGTGGGCGTGCGGTGGCCGGCATCCGCGAAAGCCGCCAGCACGGACGCCGAAACGGCTGTAACCAGTTCGTGTGGAACCAGTGCGATGGCCGCCCCGCCGAAGCCGCCGCCGGTCATCCGGGCGCCGAGCGCCCCCGCCGCGCGGGACGCCTCGACGGCCAGGTCGAGCTCGGCGCAGCTGATCTCGAAGTCGTCGCGCATCGAGGCGTGCGAGGCGTCCAGCAGCGCGCCGATGGCGCGCGGCCCCTGCTCGCGCAGGGTGCGCACCGTGTCGAGCACGCGCTGGTTCTCTGTGACGACGTGGCGCACCCGGCGGAAGGTCTCCTCGTCGAGGATCTGCTCGGCACGGGGCAGGTCGCTCGGGTGCAGATCGCGCAGCGCGGGAACGCCCATCGCGGCCGCCCCGGCCTCGCAGGAGGCGCGGCGGGAGGCGTAGCCGCCGGTGGCGTGCGAGTGGCTGACCCGGGTGTCGATGATGAGCAGCTCGAGGCCCGCGGCGTCGAAGCCGAGCGGGATCACCTCGGCGTCGAGCGTGCGGCAGTCCAGGAAGACCCCCGAATCGGCCTCGCCGAGCAACGACGCCGACTGGTCCATGATGCCGGTGGGGGCCCCAACGGCACGGTTCTCTGCGAGTTGGCCGACCCGGGCGAGGGTACGGCGGGCGTGGTTCAGCTGCCAGACGTCGTTGAGGGCGAGGGCGACGGCGCACTCGATTGCTGCGGAGGAGGAGAGCCCAGCCCCGATCGGCACGTCGGAGTCGATGTAGATGTCGGCGCCGGACAGCTCGGCCAGCGGTGCACCGAACTCGCCGAGCGCCCACGCCACGCCGAGCGGGTAGGCGGACCAGCCGTACAGCGCGTCCGGGGTGAGTTCGTCGAGGCGGATCTCGACGGCCTCCGGGGCGTGCGAGGAGGCGACGCGCAGCACGGAGTCCTCGCGCGGGGCGAGGGCGATCAGTGTGCGGCGGTTGATGGCGAAGGGGAACACGTAGCCGTCGTTGTAGTCGGTGTGCTCGCCGATCAGGTTGACCCGGCCGGGGGCAGACCAGAGTCCGTGCGGCTCGCGGCCGAAGCGGGCGGCGAAGCCGGTGGTCACGGTGCTGCGCAGGTCGGTCATGCGGGGGATCCTTCGGTGGCGGGAGCGGTGGTGTCGATGGCGTGCGGAACAACGGGGGTGGCGGCATCCGCCCGGGCAATGGCGTCGCGGATGGTGGCGGCGGCTGTCTCGGGCGCGACATCGCCAATCCACGCACCCATCGCGGCCTCGGAGCCGGCCAGGTACTTGAGCTTGTCGGCGGCGCGGCGCGGGCTGGTCAGCTGCAGCATGAGCCGGATGTCGTCGCGGCCCGTCTCGACCGGGGCCTGGTGCCAGGCGGCAATGTAGGGCGTCGGTGTCTCGTAGAGCGCGTCGATGCCGCGCAGCAACCGCAGGTAGAGCACGGCGAGCTCGTCGCGCTCGGCCAGGCTGGTCGCGGCGAAATCGGGCACGTGCCGGTGCGGCAGCATGTGCACCTCGACGGGCCAGCGCGCGGCGAACGGCACGAAGACGCTCCAGTGCTCGCCGCGCAGCAGCATGCGCTCGCCGGCCTGTTCGAAGGCGAGGATGTCGGCGAACAGGCCGCCGCCTGCCGTGGCCGGCTCGTAGCGCGCGATCGAGTCGAGCAGTCGCTCGGTGCGCGGGGTCACGTAGGGGTAGGAGTAGATCTGGCCGTGCGGGTGGCCGAGGGTGACGCCGATCGCCTCGCCGCGGTTCTCAAACGGGAACACCTGCCGGATGCCGGGCATCGCCGAGAGAGCGGCGGTGCGGTCGGCCCACGCCTCGATGACGGTGCGGGCGCGCGACACGGACTGGGTGCCGAAGGATCCCTCGTGCTCCGGGCTGAAGCAGACCACCTCGCAGCGGCCGACCGAGGTGCGCGTGCGGCCGAGACCGACGGAGGCCAGGTCGGCCAGCGAGCGCGGGGCATCCATCTCGGGGGCGTCGGAGTCGGCCAGCAACGGGCCGAACGAGGGCGACTTGTTCTCGAACACCGCCACGTCGTAGCGGCTGGGGATCTCGGATGGGTTCCCCGGCGTCTGCGGCGACAGCGGATCCAGGTGTGCGGGTGGCAGCACCACGCGGTTCTGCCGGGCGGCCGCGATCGACACCCACTCGCCCGTGAGCGGGTCTTGCCGCATGGTGGCGTTGGCGGGGCGCGGGGCCAGCTCGCGGAGGTCCGGCGCGCGGTCCGGCGGCAACGCGGAGTCGGCGTCGTCGAAGTAGATCAGCTCGCGGCCGTCGGCGAGGCGGTGGCTCTGGCGGGCGATGCGCGGCTCGCGGGGGTAGGCCTGCGGGGCCGCCGCGGCATCCTGTGTCGTGTCAGTCATGGCAGGGCCAGCGTAGCTGATTTGCGTTTGCGAAAGCAAAGCTCTTTCACATTGAAAAACGGGGTCGACTGGGGGCATGATTGCCTGATGACGATTGACGCCAGTAACGCACTGCCCGGCTGGCAACGCCGCGAGCAGATCGCCGCGATGCTGGGGGAGCGCGGCTTCGTGCGGGTGGCGGAGCTTGCCGAGGCGTTCGGGGTGAGCGGGGTGACGGCGCGCACCGACCTGGACGCCCTGGTCGAGGCGAATCTGGCCGAACGGGTGCACGGCGGCGCCGTGCCGGTCGGGCAGGCGCAGCGCGAGCGCGCCTTCGAGGTGGCGCTCGCCGAGTCGGTTCTGCCCAAGCAGCAGATCGGCGCGCTCGCCGCATCGCTCGTGCGGAGCGGGCAGAGCGTGCTGCTGGATGTCGGCACCACCACGCTGGCCGTCGCCCGGGCGCTGAAGGCCCGGCGCGACCTCGTCGACCTCGTGATCGTGACGAACGGCCTCAGCATCGCGCTCGAGCTGGAGAGCGAGATCCCGCGCTTCACGGTGATCGTCACCGGCGGCGCGTTGCGCCCGCTGCAGCACTCCCTCGTCGACCCGATGGCCGAACTCGTGCTCAGCCAGATCCACGCCGACATCGCATTCATCGGCTGCAACGGCGTCGATGCAGAGCACGGCGTCAGCAACATCAACCTGCCGGAGGCCGCCATCAAGGCGCGCATGGTCGCCTCCGCTGCCCGCGTCGTCGTCGTGGCCGACTCGTCCAAGCTCGGGCGGGTGCACCTCGGCACGGTGGCGCCGCTCGACGCCGTCGACACCCTCGTGACGGATGCCGGGGCCCCGGCCGCGCTCGATGCCAGCCTCAGCAGCGCGCTCGCCGCGGCCAACGTGCATGTGCTCAGCCCCGCAGACTCCTAGGCTTGCATCCATGACCTTCCCCACCGGCGAGCAGTTCGAGCTCGCGCTCCAGACCCCCGGCGGCACGTTGCGCGCCGTCATCACCGAGCTCGGGGCCGGCATCCGCGAACTCAGCATCGACGGCGTCGACCTCGTGCAGGGCTTCGACGCCGAGATTCCGCCTCCCTCGTGCGCCGGAGTCGCTCTGGTGCCGTGGGGCAACCGGATCCGGGACGGCGTCTGGGTCGACGCGGCCGGCACCAGCCACCAGCTGGCCATCACCGAGGTGCCGCTGAACAACGCCATCCACGGGCTGCTGCGCTACACCGCCTACCGGGTGGTCGAGCAGAGTACGGCGGCGGTCACGCTGGCCGCGCAGGTGTTCCCACAGCTCGGCTACCCGTTCCACCTCGACACCACGGTGCGCTACGAACTCACCCCGAACGGGCTGACCGCCACGCACACGGTGCGTAACCTCGCGGCTGGCGATGCCCCCGTCACGATCGCCTCGCACCCGTACCCGATGATCGGCGGGGTGCCGACAGAAGACCTCGTGCTCACGGTCAACGCCGACACCCACATCGACGTCGACGCCCGACTGAATCCCGTCGGCACGACCCCGGTCGATGGCACTCCCTTCGATCTGCGCGAAGGCAGCCCGCTGAGCCGCCGGGTCGGCGAGCTGACGCTCGACGACGCGTGGGGCGACGCGCACCTCGTCGACGGCGAGACCGCGCACACGCTCACCGCACCCGACGGCCGCACGGTGGCCGTCTGGGGCGACGAGAACTACCGCTTCGTGCAGGTCTACGTCAGCCGCAACTTCCCGGCCCGCCGCTCCGCCGACGGCGTCGTGCAGGAGCCCGTCACAGCGATCGCCATCGAGCCGATGACCGGCCCGGCGAACGCCTTCAACACCGGCGCGGGGCTCACGCTCGTTGCGCCCGGCGAGGTCTGGACCTCGCAGTGGGGCATCCGCTTCTCGGGGTTCGTGGGGCTCTGATGGCCTCCCCGTCGGCGATGACCCTCTCGCCGGCGGATGCCGCGCGCGCCCACGCCCTCCGCGGCATGAAACGGTTGGCCACCAGCCTGCTGTTGGTCGCCGCGGTGGTGTTCACCGTGTCGTTCGCGCTGCAGGACCAGTACCCCTGGCTGGGCTATGTGCGCGCGGCCGCCGAGGGAGCCATGGTCGGCGCGATCGCCGACTGGTTCGCGGTGACCGCCCTGTTCAGATACCCGCTGGGCCTCCGCATCCCGCACACGGCGATCATCCCGAACCGCAAGGACGAGATCGGGGCGACGCTCGGCGAGTTCGTTGAGACCAACTTCCTCTCCGACGAGGTCGTGCTCGGCAAGCTGGAAACGTTGGACGTGGCCGGCAAGTTGGGCGGGTGGCTGGCGGAGCCGGCGAACGCGCGTCGCCTCGGCAGCGAGGCGGCCATCGCCGCGCAGGGGCTGCTCACGCTGCTGAGCGACGACGACGTGAATGACCTGCTCGAGCGGCTGGCCCGGCGCCACCTGTTCGAGCCGGAGTGGGCGCCAGCGATCGGCCGGGTCGGCGCCCGGCTCGTGGAGGCCGGCCAGCAGCGGCCGGCGGTTGACGCCTTGCTCGTTGCCGCAGAGGACTGGCTGCTGGCGCACCCCGGGGTGTTCGGCGTCGCCGTCTCCGAACGGCTGCCGCGCTGGCTGCCCGGCTTCGTTGACCGCCTCGTCGACGACCGGGCCTACCGGGAGGCGCTCGGGCTCGTGCGTGCCGTGCGAGCGGAGCCGCGGCATCCGCTGCGCCTCGCCATCGACGACTACCTGAGCGACCTCGCCGCCAGCCTGCAACACGACCCGGCGATGATCGCCAGGGTCGAGGGCTTCAAGGTCGAACTGCTGGACAGCCCGCGGGTGCGCGAGTTCGCCGGCGAGGCCTGGGACTCGCTCAAGAAGAGCCTCGGCGCATCCCTCGCCGACCCGGAGAGCGAGCTGCGTCGCGGGCTGGAGTCGGCCGTGCTGGAACTCGGCACGCGCCTGCTGGCCGACCCGGCGCTCAGCGCGAAGGTCAACAGTTGGGTGGCGGATGCCGCGGCGCACCTGGTGCAGAGCTACCGGCACGACATCGCCGGGGTGATCACCGAGACCGTCGAACGGTGGGATGCCGCAGAGACCACCGAGAAGATCGAGCTCATGGTCGGCCGCGACCTGCAGTTCATCCGCATCAACGGCACCGTGGTGGGCGCGCTCGCCGGGGTCACGATCTACGCGATCGCGACCGCCGTGCACGCCCTCTTCAGCTGAGCCGGGCTTCCGGTTGCCGTCAGGGCTTCGGTCGCACGCTCCCTCAGTCGACGGAGGAAGCCGCGGCGATGATGTCGTGGTGCAGGCGCAGCAGGGGAGCGGTGCGCTCGGCCGGGCCGCGGCCGAAACCGCACTCGGTGCCGATGCCGAACTCGGTGAGGCCGGCAGAGGCCAACACCGGCCGCGCGGCGGCGATGCGCCGCGTCGCGCCCTCGACGCCGTCCTCGTGGTGCACCAGGCCGAGGAATAGCTTTGTCTCTGGGTGCAGCGCCAGCTCGGCCAGCGGAGCGAAGTAGGCGGCATCGTCACGCTCGATCGGAACCGGCAGGTGCACCCAATTCACCGGGCGCTCGATCCCGGCGGCCAGGGCCGAGGCCGTCGCGACGAGGTTGGCCGAGTCTGCGGGCTCGACGAAGTGCTTCTCTGCGACGTCGCCGTAGCAGAGGTGGAAGCCGAGCTCGACGGCATCCGGGATCGTCGTGGCCACGGCGGCAGCCATCGCGGCGGCGGCGGAGATGATCTCGGCGGTCGGAACGCTCTGCTCGGCGCTGGCACCGGCGAACCAAGCGACACGCGAGGTGCCGCCGAGCGCGACCTGCTCGATGAATGCGAACTCGGTGGCCATGTCGATCTGGATGGCGAGGTCGGCGGCGGGGATCGCCGCGGTGATCTCGGCGATCTCGCGCACGATGGCGGCGGCGTAGGCGGGGTAGACGGCGGGCTGGTCGGTGTCAACGACGAATGCCGACAGCGCCGCGAGCGGGCTGGGCACGCTCACCTGGAAACGGGTGCCCGGGGCGATCACGCCGGAGTCGCGGAGTGCGACGAACTCGCTGAAGCTGGCGATGGCGGCGTCCGCATAGCCCAGCGGGTCGAAGCTCAGCTGCTCGGCGGCCACGCTGCCGTCGAGCGTCAGCGGGCGCCGGTCGAAGCCACCCACCATGATCGGGTCGCCGGCCGTGCGCACCAGGCCGTCGACGGCCGCAAAAACCGCGCCCTGGAACATGATCCAGTGAAAGCGCTCGCCCACCTCGCCATCGGGGATGCGTGCGACGTCGGAACCGAGGTTCTCGGCGACGATGCGCAGGGTGGCCGCCGCGGTGGGCTGGTTGATCGAACCGACGAGGTGGGCGCCGTTCACGGCGGGAAGAGCAGTCATGCCGCAAGCCTATTCGCGCTGAACGCCATGTGACGGTGTAAGGATAAGGGGGCGGGCGAGAGCGAACGATCGCCAGCAGAGGAGGATCCTGATGCGCAAGCGCACCGTCACCGAGACCCATGCCGTGGCCAGCAGCGTGCCCGTGCGCGGTCTGCCGACCCCGCCACCGCGGTTCAACGCGTTCATGATCGGCCTAGTCGGCACGTTGGGTGTGCTGCTCGCGCTGCTCATCGGCGTCGTGATCGGCCAACTCTCCACAGTGCTGGTCTACATCGGGCTCGCGCTGTTCCTCGCTCTCGGCCTCGACCCGGTGGTCTCCCTCCTCGAGCGCAAGCTGCCTCGCCCCGGCGCCATCGCGATCGTGGTCGGCGTCGTGCTGCTGGCCTTCGCGGGGATTATTCTGGCGATCGTGCCCGTGCTCGTCGAGCAGACCACCAATCTGATCAACGACCTGCCGAACATGATCAAGAACCTGACCGCGGCCGGCTGGTACCAAGACATCCAGGCGCAGTTCGGCTCGACGGTGGAAGACGCCCTCAACAGCGCGCTGCACTTCCTCCAGGACCCGGGCAACCTCGCCTCCATCGGCGGCGGCATCGTGGCCGTCGGCGCCGGGGTCGCCGGTGGCATCACCGGCGTCGTGATCGTGTTGATCCTCACCCTGTACTTCCTCGCCGCGCTGCCGTCGATGAAGAAGCTGGCCGCCCGTTTCGTCCCGGCCTACCAGCGTGATGGCTTCACCGAGATCACCAACGATGTGGCCGGTGCCGTCGGCCGCTATGTGATCGGGCAGTTCAGCCTCGCCCTGATCAACGGTGTGCTGAGCCTCATCTTCTTGACGATCATCGGCGCACCGCTGCCGGCCCTGCTGGCCCTGATCGCGTTCATCGGGTCGCTGATCCCGATGGTGGGCACGCTGCTCGCCGCCATCCTGATCTCGCTGATCTGCTTCCTCGCGTCGCCGTTGACGGCGTTGGTCGCGGCGATCTACTACCTGATCTACATGCAGGTAGAGGCCTATGTGCTGAGCCCGCGCATCATGAACAAGGCGGTGGCCGTGCCCGGCGCGATCGTCGTGATCGCGGCCGTCGCCGGCGGAACGATCGGCGGCGTGCTCGGCGCCCTCGTGGCCATTCCGGTGGCGGCATCGGGCATGATCATCATCCAGAAGGTCGTGTTCCCGGCGCAGGACCGCAAGATCATCGACCCGGTTCTCGCGGCCGAGGTCCCGCCCGTAGCGCCGTAGGCGCTGGCCAGCCGGGGCGTCGGTTCAGACGCGCCCCGGCAGGACTCCGAGCAGGGTCACGGCCAACCGGTCGCCGTAGTCGGGCGGCGAGTCCTGTCGGGTGAGCACCCGATACAGCAGAGCTCCGATCAGGGCATCGGCCGCGACCTCCGCGTCGATGTCGGGGCGCAGGCTGCCGCGCTGCACCCCCTCGGCGATGGAGGCCATCAGGACGTCGTGGGTCGGGCCGGTCATCCGCGTGTAGAGCGCCTGGGAGGCGGACGGGTCGTCCGCCGCGGCCGCAGCGAGTGCCCGGATCAGTGCCGCATTCTCGGGGGCGACCAGCGATGCGCCCATCGCGTTCAGGATGCCGGCGATGGAACCACCCGCCGCATCCACGCCGCCCGGCAGGATGATCACGCCGTCGAGCACCGCCTCGGCGACGATGGCCGACTTGGCACCCCACCAGCGGTAGACGGTCTGACGGCTAACGCCGGCGGCGCTGGCGATGCCCTCAATCGTCAGGCGGTCGTACCCGACGGAGTGCAGCAGGTCGCGCGTGGCCTCGAGGGTGGCGCGGCGCGAGTGCTCGCTGCGGGGGCGCCCGCGGGGGCTTGGTTCGGTCACTTACTCAGCGTAGCGAGCGGGTATAGGCTCGCAACATAATGAGACAGATTGTCTCGGAAATGGGAGAGTGCGTCATGTCGAACAGCGTCTTGGTGGTCATTGGCGTCGGCGGAATGGGCGAGGCCATCGCCCGCCGTGTGGGAGCGGGGCACACCGTGCTGCTGGCCGATTTCAACGAAGAGCTGCTGGAACGCGTCGCCACCGGCTTGCGCGGCGACGGATTCGAGGTGGCCACCCAGATCGTCGACGTCTCCTCACACGAGTCCGTCACGGCGCTCGCCGATGCGGCGGCCGCGCTCGGCCCCGTGCGCCAGGTCGTGCACACCGCCGGCCTCTCTCCCGTGCAGGCGCCGACGGATGCCGTGCTCCGTGTCGACCTGGCGGGCTTCGCGTTCAGCCTCGACGAGTTTGCCCGGGTGATCGCGCCGGGCGGGGCCGGCGTCTACATCGCCAGCATGGCCGGCAGCTTCGCCGCGGGCCACTTCCCGGCCGAGCTCGAGACCGCATTGGCATCCACGCCCAGTGACCAGCTGCTCTCGCTCCCGTTCCTCGCAGACGGCGCGCTCCCGAATGCGGGCGCCGCCTACAGCATTGCGAAGCGGGGCAACCAGCTGCGCGTGCAGACCGCCAGCCTCGCCTGGGGCAAGCGGGGCGCACGCGTCAACACGATCAGCCCCGGCGTGATCTCGACCCCGATGGGCCAGCAAGAGCTCGCCGGCGAGTCCGGTGCGTCGATGCGCGCCATGGTCGAGGGCTCGGCCACCGGGCGGCTCGGCACTCCGAACGACATCGCGAACGCGGCGGCGTTCCTGCTCAGCACGGATGCGTCCTTCATCTCCGGCACCGACCTGCTGGTCGACGGCGGAACCGTCGCCGCCGTCCGCTCCGGCGCGGTCACATTGCCGGGCGCCTAGCCGACGCGCGCAGCCGCGCATGCCACGAGGCGTGCGCGGCTGCGCTCATCGAGCGAGCGAGCGGGCATCCGCCGAGGCAGGCAGCGGAACACATGCTGCGATATGGTGCCCCACAGGGACTCGAACCCTGGACCCACAGATTAAAAGTCTGTTGCTCTAACCAACTGAGCTATAGGGGCACGTACCAATGTACAGGCTGAACGCACAGAGTTTTCGCGCGTAACGTTGCAGGGGCACGCGCGTCGCCAGATCCGGCCGCCGCGCAGCCCGGAATCGTGAGGAGACGAGATGGCCGAGCACATCCACAAGCCGACGAAGTTTCCGAACCGGATCTTCGAGGCGTTTCAGGGCGGAGAGGACCCCGCCACGATCAGCCGTGTCGCCCACGAGACGGCACACGCGCTGTTGTCGAGGGTGCGAGCCGACCCCGACCCGGTCGTCGTCGAGCGCCTGGTCGCATACACCGACGAGAACGGCATCGACGCCGTCGCCGAGCTGTGGTCGCGCGCGACCCCGCGCAGCCTGCCCGGCGCGCTCTGGCGCATCTACCTGCTGCGGCTGCTGATCCGGCAAGACCCGACCGGCACGAGCTTCCTGTTCCAGCGCGGGGTCGAAGTGGCGCGCACCATCGACCCGGTCATCGCCGGGGCCGCCCAGCCGACCGGGCCGGAGGAGATCATCGTGCTCGCCGACGCGATCCTGCGCGGCATCTTCAGCGGGGACTTCGCCGTCGCGCTGGAGCGGGCCGGCGCGTTCTGCCGGGTCATGTCGACCGGCGCGACCAGCCTGGCCGACGACGCGGATGCCGCAGAGCCAGAGCGGGCCAGCGAGCTGACCCGGCGGGGCCTGCGCTTCGCCGAGATGGGCGCCGAGCTGAACGCCTGCGCCCGGCTGTGGCGCACCGACTCCCTGGACTAGCGACACCGCTCAGCGTCGCCCGCCGGCCTCAGCGGCGCGGCATCCGGCCCCTCAAACTGGATTACAATAGATGTCGGTCGGGCCGCAGTAACCCCGGGCTCCAAAATTAGCCGCCACGAGCGGCCTCGCGCCGAGAGGCGTTCTGCGGCCCGGCCTCTTCTTGTCTCCGGCGCGCCGACGATCGCGCGTGCCGTGACGGCATCTGGCGACACTCAGGGCTTTCGCGGCAATCCAATTCGCCCGCCGCGCCGAACCAGATGCGTGACAAGGGAGGAAGCTGACATGCTGGGTGTCGTGAGCGAGATCCCCGTGTCGCAGAGTTCGCCGGCCAATGCCGAGCTGACTTCGGTGCTCGAGCGGGTTGCCGAGGGCGACCAGCTCGCCTTCGGCGAACTCTATGACCTCACCTCGGCGCGTATCTTCGGGCTGGTGCGCCGGTTGCTGGTTGACCACGCACAGTCGGAGGAGGTCACCCAGGAGGTGTACCTGGAGATTTGGCAGACCGCGACACGGTTCGACGCCGAGCGCGGCGGAGCGATGTCATGGATGATGACGATGGCGCACCGGCGGGCCGTCGACAGAATTCGGGCGTCGCAGGCTGGGCGCGACCGCGACCAGCGCATCGGACGGCGTGACATCACCGTCGACTACGACGACGTCGCGGAAAAGGCAGAGATCACGATCGAGCATGAGAGGGTGGCGAGGGCGATGACCCGGTTGACCGAGCTGCAACGCGAGGCCGTGAGCCTGGCGTACTACGGCGGGCTCTCCCACAGCGAGCTCGCGAGCTTCCTCGAGGTGCCTCTCGGCACCGTCAAGACCCGACTGCGTGACGGAATGATCCGGCTCAGGGACGAGCTGGGGGTGACCTCGTGACCGACCGCGACGAACAGCTCAGCCGGGCGGCATCCGAAGCCTTGCACGCCTTCGACGGCGAGCAGCGGCCCGGCGCCGGCCCCACGGAATTCGATGTGACGGCGACCGAACTCGGCCTCGCCGCGACGCCGGTGCAGCCGCCAGCTTCCCTGCGCGACGAGCTGATGGCCAAGATCGCGCTGACCCCGCAGCTGCCGAAGATCGAGAGCCGCGCGGATGCCGTGACGGCGGTGACCCCGATCGCCACCCTGCCCGCGACAAGCGTGATGCCCGTGAGCAGCAGTGCAACTAGCGCAGGCGACACCGCTGCAGAGGAACCCGTCCACCCTGCTCCAGGGCCCGCCGAGCGGCGGGCGACTGCACGTTGGCGGCGGCCCGTCGGCGTGCTGCTGGCCGTGGCCGCGGCAGCCGCGTTCTTCTTCGGCGGGCTCGCCATCGGGCAGCTCGACGGCTCGACCCCCGCGCCCGGGCAGACCCAGGCAGAGCAACTGGCCGACATTGCCGCCGCCCCTGACTCGCAGCGGGCAAGCGCTGAGGTCGCCGGCGGCGGAACGGCGACCCTGGTCTGGTCCGGCGAACTCGGCCGCTCTGCGTTGCTGGCCGATGGACTGGCGCCGCTGCCGCAGGGCCAGACCTACCAGCTCTGGTACATCGGTGCAGAGGGTCCGGTCTCGGCCGGAACCTTTGAGGCGAGCAGCGCGGGCATCACCTGGCATGTGCTCGAGGGGCAGATGAGCGCGGGAGACGCGGTCGGCGTCACGGTCGAGCCGAGCGGCGGCTCCACGCAGCCCACAACCAGCCCGATCGTGCAGATCGCAAGTTAGCCCACAATCGGCGCCCCCGGCTGACGGCCGGCGACCGGGCGGCGTAGCATCGGAGCATGACACTGCCGTTCACGCTCCTGATCACGCCGCTGGCCGCCGATGCCCCCGACGACGGCTCCTGGTTCGCCGGGACGTTCACGGAGGTGGACGCGTCCGAGCCCGCCCTGCGGGTCAGCGAGCTCAGCACGCAGCGCGGGGACGGCGTGTTCGAGACGCTCGCGGTGGTCAACGGGCACGCACAGGAGGTGCAGCCACACCTGGCCCGGCTGGCCCGTTCGGCCGAGATCTGCGACCTGCCCGCGCCGAACCTGGCGCAGTGGTCGGCGGCGGTCTCGACGGCCGTGCAGGCCATCCCCGATCACGGCGAGCTGGCGATCAAGCTGGTGCTCAGCCGCGGCGTCGAGAACGGCCCGAGCCCGACCGCCTGGCTGCACGCCAGCGCGGCCCGCGATTTCGGGCCGGTGCGGCAGAGCGGCGTGCGCGTGGTCACCCTCGACCGCGGCTACGACCGGGGCGTGGCCGAGCGCGCGCCCTGGCTGCTGCTCGGCGCCAAGACGCTCAGCTACGCCGTGAACATGGCCGCGCTGCGCGAGGCGCACCGCCGCGGCGCCGACGACACGATCTTCGTCAGCAGTGACGGCTACGTGATGGAGGGGCCGACGTCATCCGTCATCATCCGGCACGGCGACATGTTCTCCACGCCAGCCCCGAGCGGCGCGATCCTGCACGGCACCACCCAGACGAGCCTGTTCGAGTACCTGGAGCGGCACGGTCACGCCGTCAGCTACCGCGACATCAGCGTCGAGGAGCTGCGCAATGCGGATGCCGCCTGGCTGGTCTCCAGCGTGCGGCTGGCCGTGGCCATCACCGAGCTGGACGGCGCCCAGGTGCCCGTCGACGCCCCACTCACCCAGCTGTTCACCGAGTACCTGCTCTCGCCCAGGGACTGAGCACGGCGCCGATCAACCGAAGCGGCCGGAGACGTAGTCCTCTGTGGCCTGAACGCTGGGGTTCGAGAAGATCGACGTGGTGTCGTTGTACTCGATGAGCTTGCCCGGCTTGCCGGTGCCCGCGATGTTGAAGAAGGCGGTGCGGTCGGAGACGCGCGACGCCTGCTGCATGTTGTGGGTGACGATCACGATCGTGTAGTCCTGCTTGAGCTCTTCGATCAGGTCTTCGATGGCGAGCGTCGAGATCGGGTCGAGGGCGGAGCACGGCTCGTCCATCAGCAGCACGTCGGGCTCGACGGCGATGGCGCGGGCGATGCAGAGACGCTGCTGCTGGCCGCCGGAGAGCCCGGAACCGGGCTGGTTCAGGCGGTCCTTGACCTCGTTCCAGAGGTTGGCGCCGCGCAGTGAGCGCTCGATGAGGTCATCGGCGTCGCTCTTGCTCATCCGGCTGTTGTTGAGCTTCTTGCCGGCCAGCACGTTGTCGCCGATCGACATCGTCGGGAACGGGTTCGGCCGCTGGAACACCATGCCGACCTGGCGGCGCACCAGCACGGGGTCGACGCCCGGACCGTAGAGGTTGTTGCCGTCGATGAGCACCTCACCCTCGACGCGGGCTCCGGGGATCACCTCGTGCATGCGGTTCAGCGTGCGCAGGAACGTCGACTTGCCGCATCCGGACGGGCCGATGAAGGCCGTCACGGTGCGTGGCTCGATGGTGAGGGTGACGTCTTCGACGGCGAGGAACTTGCTGTAGTAGACGTTGAGGTCGTTGACTTCGATGCGCTTGGACATGGATTCCTTGGATGCTTGGGGCGACGGGAGCGGGGGCTAGCGCGCGATCTTCGGTGTGAAGAATTTGGCGATGAGGCGGGCGACGATGTTGAGCAGGGCGACAATGAGGATCAGGGTGAGTGCTCCGGCCCAGGCGCGGTCGATGTAGGCCTGCATGTCGGAGCCCTGGTTCATGTACTGCGTGTACACGAACACGGGCAGGGTCATCATGCGCTCGCTGAACAGGTCGTAGTTCATGCTCGAGGTGAAGCCGGCGATGATCAGCAGCGGGGCCGTCTCGCCGATCACGCGGGCGATCGAGAGCATGATTCCGGTGATGATGCCGGCGATGGATGTCGGCAGCACCACCTTCAGCACGGTCAGCCACTTCGGCACGCCCAGGGCGAAGGCGGCCTCGCGCAGCTCGTTCGGCACCAGCTTGAGCATCTCCTCGCTGGAGCGCACCACGACCGGGATCATGAGCACGCTGAGGGCGACGGCGCCGCCGATGCCGAATCGGATGCCGGGGTCGTTCGTGATCAGGGCGAACAGCGCGAACGCGAACAGGCCGGCGACGATCGAGGGGATGCCGGTCATCACATCGACGAAGAACGTGATGCCGCGGGCGAGGCTGCCGCGGCCGTACTCGACGAGGTAGATCGCGGTGAGCAGGCCGATCGGCACCGAGATCACCGCGGCCGCCCCGGTGATGAGCAGGGTTCCGACGATGGCGTGCAGCGCGCCGCCGCCCGGGCCGACGACGTTGCGCATCGAGTTCGAGAAGAACTCGATGTCGAAGCGCGGCAGCCCGTTGACGATCGTGGTGAACGTCACCGAGATCAGCGGCAGCAGCGCGATCGTGAAGGCGAGTGAGACGAGCGCGGTGACGAGACGGTCCTTGGCCTTGCGCGGCCCCTCAACGGCGCGTGAGACGCTCCAGATCAGCAGGCAGAACAGCACGACGCCGAAGAAGACGGCGCCGACGATGTTGTACCCGGCGGTGATCCCGGCGGCGTACAGCACGCCGAAGACGGAGCCGCTGACAGCCAGGCTGGTGAGCAGCAACCAGAGGCTCGCCCGCCGCGGCAGCATGCCTGCGGTCAGCGAGTTGGTGATGGGGGCGGCGGTGAGGGTGGTCATCAGTTCGCTCCCGAGAAGGCCTTGCGGCGGTTGATGATGAAGCGGGCGACCATGTTGACGGCCAGCGTGATCAGGAACAGGATCAGGCCGGTCGCGATCAGGATGTTCACGCCGACGCCGTGCGCCTCGGGGAAGTTCAGGGCGATGTTGGCGGCGATCGTTGAGGGGTTCTGCGACTGCAGCAGGGCGAAGCTGATCACGGATGCCGGCGAGAGCACCATGGCGACGGCCATCGTCTCGCCCAGCGCCCGGCCGAGGCCGAGCATGGCGGCCGAGATGATGCCGGGGCGGCCGAACGGCAGCACAGCCATGGTGATCATTTCCCAGCGGGTCGCGCCGAGGGCCAGAGCGGCCTCCTCGTGCAGGCGCGGCGTCTGCAGGAACACCTCACGGCAGAGAGCCGTCATGATCGGCAGGATCATGACGGCGAGCACCACGGCGACGGTGAGGATGGTGCGGCCGGTACCGGAGACCGGACCGGCGAAGAGCGGGAACCAGCCGAACCACTCGACCAGTTGGGCGTAGAACGGCTGTACGGCCGGGGCGAGAACTGTGATGCCCCAGAGGCCGAACACGACGGAGGGCACGGCGGCCAGCAGGTCGACAACGTAGCCGAGGCTCTGCGCGAGCTTGCGCGGCGCGTAGTGCGAGATGAAGAGGGCGATGCCGATCGCGACGGGCACGGCCATCAGCAGCGCGAGCGCGGCGGCCCAGACGGTACCGAAGGCCAGCGGCCAGACGTACGTCCAGAAGTTGGTGACGTCGCCCTTGAACGCGGACGAGTCGGCGGTGAAGGCCGGCAGCGACTGGGCGACGAGGAAGATCGCGACCGCGGCGAGGACGACCAGGATCAGGCTTCCCGCCACCACCGTTGCGGTGGAGAAGATCCGGTCACCGGGGCGCTGTTTGGCCTTGATCGGCGGGGCGACTGCTGTCGTCATGCGGGTTGGATCCCTCTGCTTCGTGGTCGGGGCGGGTGTCTGGGGGAGGAAGCCGTGTGCCCGGCCGGATCAGCGTGGCGCTGACCCGGCCGGGCAACCGGCATCCGGCTACAGGGTGGAGCTACTTGATGGAGGCGACCACGGCGGCAACCTTGGACTGCAGGTCGGCGGAGAGCGGGGCGGCACCGGCCGAGGCCGCTGCCTCCTTCTGGCCCTCAGCGCTGGCCATGAAGCCGACGTAGCTCTTGACGAGCTCGCCCTGCTTGGCGTCGATGTAGTCGGTGCAGACGATCGCGTAGCTGACCAGGACCAGCGGGTAGTGCGTCGGGTCGGTGGTCTTGCGATTCAGCGCGATCGCGAGGTCGTCGGCCGCACGGCCCTCGACCAGCGGCGACTCGGCGACGACGGCGGCTGCTGCCTCGGCCGTGTACTTGACGAACTCGTCGCCGACCTTGATCTTGGCGACACCGAGGTCACCGGCGCGCGATGCGTCGGCGTAGCCGATGGTTCCGACGCCGGTGGTGACGGCGGAGACGACACCCGAGGTGCCCTGGGCGCCCTCACCGGTCTGGAACGGGAAGGTGTCGGCCGGCTTCTCGGTCCAGACATCCGGTGCGACCTGGTTGAGGTAGTCGGCGAAGTTCTTGGTGGTGCCCGAGTCGTCGGAGCGGTGCACGGCGGTGATGTTGGTGGCCGGCAGCTTGGCGTCGGGGTTCAGGGCGACGATGGCCGGGTCGTTCCAGACGGTGATGTCGCCCTTGAAGATCTTGGCGAGGGTCGGGGCGTCGAGGTTGAGGTCCTTGACACCTTCGAGGTTGAAGATCACCGCGATCGGGGAGATGTACACCGGAAGGTCGACGGCGCTGGTGCCGGGGGCGCACAGCGCGAACGTGCCGGCGAGCTCCTCGTCCTTGAGGTAGGAGTCGGAACCGGCGAATGCGGCGCCGCCGGCGAAGAAGCTCTCGCGGCCCGCACCGGAACCGGTGGGGTCGTAGTTGATGGTGACATCCGGGTTCGCGGTCTGGAACGAGGCGGTCCAGGTCTCCTGTGCGCTGCCCTGCGACGAAGCGCCGGCAGCGTTGAGCGTGCCGGAGAGCGTGACAGGCGTCTCTGTGGGGGTGTCGGCGGCGGGGGCGGTGCCCTCGTTCGCGGCGCAGGAGGAAAGTGCGAGTGCAGCGGCAACAGCTACGACCGCAGGGCGGCCGAAACGCTTGATGTTCACGAGAATCCCTTTCAGGGGGTTTGGATTGCTTGACACAGGCCGGTGCTGGCCCGAGACGAAGCTAAGCTCCTCGGTTAACGAGCATCCCCCGGTTGGTGAACACGAGGTAAACGGGTGGCGACATGTGCACCCTCGGATGTCGATTCTCGGCTATCTCGCAGCTGTCGGCCGGGGCCGCAGAACCGTTGGTCGAGTAGCGAGGAACGAGCGTATCGAGACCTCGCACGCGGAACAGTCCCGCCCTGTCAGGGTCTCGATACGGCCCTGGCGGGCCTACTGGACCAGCGGGGGCGCGGTGGGCTAGACCCGGGGGGAGTGCGTCTCGATCGCGATGATGCCGGAGCTGGGGTTGCTGCGGGAGAGGTGCACGATCGAGAAGGCCCCGGTCTCCAGCGCCGCGGCATCCGAGAGGTACGAGCCCTGCGTGGTGCCGGTGGCCAGCGCGATCTCGCGCAGGATGTCGGGCAGCACCGGGCCGTGGCTGCACAGCACAGCCGTCTTGCGGGCGCGCACACGCTTTCCGACGACGGCGCGCACGTCGCTGGTGCCGTCCTCCCAGGCGTCCTGACTGATCAGATCGGTGCGGCGGATCTCCTGGCCGAGGGCGACGGCCAGCGGGGTCACCGTGGTGACGCAGCGGGTGGCCGTGCTCGACACGATGCGGCGCGGGTTCCACGCGGCGAGCGTCGGCACGTTGCCGGCCGCCTGCTGCACTCCGCGCTCGGTCAGCGGGCGGGTGGCGTCCGGGCCGTCCCAGGCCGAGGGCTGCACGGCCTTGCCATGCCGGAGCGCGATGAGCGCGAACGTCGAGGTGACGCCGGCATCCACCAGAGCGGCGAAGTGCTCGAGAATCTCGACGTCGGTCGGGTAGCTGAGGTAGCTGCGGGCCCGCTTGATGGTGACCCACTCCAGCGCCGCGACCTCGCCGTTGGGCACGAAGGTCGAGCGGCGGATGGCCTCGTCGCTGACCTCGGCGGCCCAGTAGTGCACGATCTTCTCGCGGCCGTTGCCGAGCGGGTAGTTGGCGATGCCGACCGGCACGCCGAGGGCGATTGCGAGGCCGGTCTCCTCGAGGATCTCGCGCACCGCGGTCTGCGGCAGCGTCTCGCCGGGGTCGACCTTGCCCTTGGGGATGGTCACATCGCCGTGCACGGTGCGGTGGATGACGAGCACCATCATCTTGCCGTCGACGATGCGCCAACAGACGGCACCTGCCGCATAGATCGCAGTGGTCACCGGCGGCCCCCTGGGCGCTTCCTCTGGGCGATTTGTTGCATCAACCTATTCTGCATGTCGTCGAGCGGATGCCCCGCATCGTCCAGGTGGTGTCTGGTCCATTCGCCGTCAGCCCCGAGCGACCATGCACTCGTCCGCGGGTTGAACGCGCGCTCGAACAGCCCGTCGATCTGTGCCAGGTGCTCCGGCGCGACCAGGCGCACCAGCGCCTCGACGCGGCGGTCGAGGTTGCGGTGCATCATGTCGGCGCTGCCGATGTAGACCTGCGGGTCGTCGTCGTTGCGGAAGCTGAAGATGCGGGAGTGCTCCAGGTAGCGGCCGAGGATCGAGCGCACCCGGATGTTCTCGCTCATGCCCTCGACGCCGGGCTTCAGGCTGCAGATGCCGCGCACCCAGATGTCGACGGGCACGCCGGCGTTGCTGGCCCGGTAGAGGGCGTCGATGATGGCCTCGTCGACCATCGAGTTGACCTTGATCCGGATGCCGGCAGGGCGCCCGGCCAGCGCGTTCGCCGTCTCATCATCGATCCGCTTCAGCAGCCCCTTGCGCAGGTGCAGTGGCGCGACGAGCAGGCGCTTGAACTTCTTCTCGATCGCGTAGCCGCTCAGCTCGTTGAACAGACGGGTCAGGTCTTTGCCGACCTGGTCGTCGGCGGTGAACAGGCCGAGGTCCTCGTAGATGCGGCTCGTCTTCGGGTTGTAGTTTCCGGTGCCGATGTGGCTGTAGTGACGCAGCTCGCCGCGTTCTTGGCGGATCACGAGCGCCAGCTTGCAGTGCGTCTTCAGCCCGACCAGGCCGTAGACGACGTGCACGCCAGCCTTCTCAAGCTTGCGCGCCCAACTGATGTTGGCCTGCTCGTCGAAGCGGGCCATGATCTCGACGAGGGCGAGCACCTGCTTGCCGGATTCGGCGGCGTCGATGAGCGCCTCCACGATCGGGCTGTCGCCAGAGGTGCGGTAGAGCGTCTGCTTGATGGCGAGCACGTCGGGGTCGGCGGCGGCCTGCTCGATGAAGGCCTGCACGCTGGTGGCGAAGGACTCGTAGGGGTGGTGCACGAGGATGTCGGCGCGTGAGATGGAGGCGAAGACATCCGGCTTCGCGTTGGGCTCGTTCGGCTGCAGCTGCACGCTCGTCGTCGGCACGTGCTTGGGGAAGCGCAGGTCGGGGCGGTCGATCCGGCCGAGGTCGAACAGTCCGCCGAGGTCCAGCGGCGACGGCAGCCGGTACACCTCCTGCTCGCTGACATCGAGTTCGCGCACGAGCAGGCCGAGCGTCACCTCGTCCATGTCGTCGGTGACCTCGAGCCGGATCGGCGGGCCGAAGCGGCGCCGCAGCAGCTCCTTCTCGAGCGCCTGGATCAGGTTCTCGGTCTCGTCCTCGTCGACGACGACGTCTTCGTTGCGGGTGACCCGGAAGACGTGGTGGGCGACGATCTCCATGCCGGGGAACAGATCGCCCAGGTGGTTGGCGATCAGGTCCTCGAGCGTGATGAAGCGCTGGCGGCCGGGCTCCGTCGAGCTGATCTCGAGGAAGCGCGGCAGCATCTGGGGCACCTTGAGGCGAGCGAACTCCTGCTTGCCCGTGCGGGTGTTGCGCACCCGCACAGAGAGGTTGAGTGAGAGCCCAGAGATGTAGGGGAAGGGGTGGGCCGGGTCGACGGCGAGCGGCATCAGAACGGGGAAGATCTGCCGCGAGAAGTAGTCGTGCAGGCGCTCCTGCTCTGCCTCGTCCAGCGACTCCCAGCGGGCGATGTCGATGCCGGCATCCGCCAGCGCCGGGCTGACCATGTTCTGGTAGACGGCGGCGTGGCGCTCCTGCAGCTCGTGGGCGCGCCGCGAGATGTCGTCGAGCACGTCGTGCGGGGCACGGCCGATGTTGCTCGGCAGGGCGAGGCCGGTCAGGATGCGGCGCTTCAGGCCGGCGACCCGCACCATGAAGAACTCGTCGAGGTTGCTGGCGAAGATGGCCAGGAAGTTGGTGCGCTCCAACAGCGGCGTCGCCGGGTCTTCGGCGAGTTCGAGCACGCGCTGGTTGAAGGCGAGCCAGCTCAGCTCCCGGTCGAGGAAGCGCTCCTCGGGCAGGTCGGCGTCGCCGGCCGTGTCGAAGGGCTCAAAGTCGTCGTCGAAGTCGCGGCCGAGGCCGGAGTCCAGCAGGTTGTCGACATCCATCTGAATAGCATGGCACGCCACTCCGTCTGCATGGTGGCGTGGAGACGAATGCGGGATGACGCGACGCTAGGGCGTACGTTCCTCTTCATCGCTCTCGTTGAAGCGGTAGCCGACGTTGCGCACCGTGCCGATGACGGTCTCGAGGTCGCCGAGCTTGGCCCGCAACCGGCGTACGTGCACGTCGACGGTGCGGGTGCCGCCGAAGTAGTCGTAGCCCCACACCTCGCTGAGCAGCTGCTCGCGGGTGAACACACGGCTCGGGTTGCCGGCCAGGAAGCGCAGCAGCTCGAACTCCTTGTAGGTCAGGTCGAGCGTCTTGCCCCGCATCTTCGCGGAATAGCTGGCCTCGTCGATGACGACGCCGGATGTCTTGATGGTCGGCGAGGCGACGGGCTGGGCGCGGGCGGATGCCAGCCGGATGCGCGCGTCGATCTCTGCCGGCCCGGCCGTCTCAAGCACGACATCGTCGACGCCCCACTCCGGGCTGACCGCCGTGAGCCCGCCCTCGGTCAGCACGAGCAGCACCGGCACGGTGAGCCCGGCCGCGCGCAGCATCGTGCAGAGGCTCTTCGCCTGCACCAGGTTGTGCCGGGCATCGACCAGGACCAGGTCGGGTTCGGGGGCCGCGAGCAGTTGATCCAGCTGGGGCGGCAGGGCGCGCACGCGGTGAGAGAGCAGTGCGAGCGCCGGAAGTACGTCATTGTTCACAGCCGACGTCAGGATCAACAACTGCGCCACGCGCATCCTCCAGCTTTATCGTGGCGCTCAGCTTATCCTGCTCGCGGCTTCGCGCTGCGCGTGTTTCGCGTCCGGAACCCCGGCTGCGTCCCTGGTCGCGGGTCGGGCCGCCACGAGGCAGAATAGGGACATGGCAGCCGCGCAGCAGCAAACCCCCTCCAACCCGGCATGGGAGGGGCAGAACGGCGTGCGCCGCGCGTGGCAGAGCATCGCCCCGATTTGGGTGCTGGCGCTCGCCGGGGCGATTCTCACCGGCATCATCGCCCGCCCGGAGGACGCGCTCGGCGGCATCAGCCTGACCCTGGCCGTCAGCACCATTTGCGCCCTGGCCGTTCAGCTGGCCACCGGCCGCAAGGAAGACTTCGTCAGCCGGGTGACGGCGAGCCTGGTCGGCAGCGCGGTGATCCTGGCGGTCGCCACCGTGATCTTCGCGCTCGCGGCATCCGCCAATGGAGTCCAGCTCCTGCACCGGTAACGCCACCCGCCGGGTGCGCAGCTGCGGCACAGGCCGACGGCATGGGTAGAATCAAGGCATGTCACCGCTTGCTCTTGAACTGCTCTTTATCGGTCTGCTCGGCTTGGCCAGCCTGGCCATCGTGTGGATCTCTGGCGTCGTCGTTTACAAGCTGTGGCGGGGTCAGCGGTAACTCCGCATGATTGAGATCCCGCTCGGCCTGCACGCCGAGCTCGTTCCCCTGTCCTGGTTGTTGGGCGTCTGGGAGGGCTCCGGCGTACTCGACTACGCGATCGACCCGCCCGCCGGCTCGCCAGCGACGGCGGAGCCGACGAAGGTCACCCGCGAGTTCGGCCAGCGTGTCAGCTTCAGCCACGACGGGCTGCCGTACCTCAGCTACAGCTCCTACAGCTGGCTCTACCCCGAGGTGGAAGGCGGCGAGCCCACACCGCTCGTCACCGAGACCGGCTACTGGCGGCTCAGCCGGCCGCTCGGCGAGTCCGACGCCGGCCCGGGCCTGATCCCGGGGGTCGGCACCGCGCCTTATACAGACGCCGAATCGGTCGAGACGCTGCGCAACGACGCCGGCGGCTTTGACATCGAGGTCTCGCTCGTGCACCCGGACGGTGTCAGCGAGCTCTACCTCGGCCAGGTGGTCGGCCCGCGCATCGACTTGGCGACGGATGCCGTCGTGCGCACGCGCACCGCCAAGAACTACACGGCGGCGACCCGGCTGTACGGCCTCGTCGACAATCACCTGCTCTGGGCCTGGGACATCGCCGCGCTCGGCCAGAGCCTGCGCACCCACGCCTCCGGACGACTCGCCAAGGCGGACTAACGCATGACCACCTCCCCGTTCCTCGCCCTGCCCGCAGCAGTCGCGGCCGACGGCCTCGACGCCGGGGTCGCCGCCCACTACGGCAACCCAATGGTCGAGCAACGGCGGCTGGCGGCTGGCACCGCGATCGTCGACCTCTCGCACCGCGGCGTGCTCGCCGTGACGGGCCCTGACCGGCTCAGCTGGCTGAACTCGATGACCTCGCAGCGGCTGGACCGGCTGGCCCCGGGCGAGTCCAGCGAGACCCTCGTGCTCGACGGCAACGGCCGTGTCGAGTACGACATGCGCGTGCTCGACGACGGCGTCACCACCTGGCTGCTGCTGGAGGCTGCGGAGCTGCCCGGCGTGCAGGCCTGGCTGCTGAAGATGCGCTTCATGCTGCGCGTGGAGGTCACCGACGAGAGCGAGAACTACGCGACCATCGGCGCGATGGCCCCGGATGCCGAGGCGCTCGCCGCCCTGGCGCTGCCGGTGGCCGCGCCGAACGGGGTGCCGCTGGTCTGGGTCGACCCGTGGACGGCCGTCACGCCCGGAGGCTGGCAGTACGCCAGCGCCGAGGGACACCCGGCATCCGACTGGCACTGGCAGGAGGTGCTCGTGCCGCGCACGGCACTGCCCGCGCTCGCCGAGCGAGTGGCCGCAGGGGAGCCGACGGCTGCCGGCATCCTCGCCGTGGAAGCCCTGCGCATCGCCGCCTGGCGCCCGCGCCTGGCCCTGGAGGGCGACGAGAAGACGATCCCGCACGAGCTGGACTGGCTGCGCAGCGCCGTGCACTTGAGCAAGGGCTGCTACCGCGGGCAGGAGACGGTGGCGAAGGTGCACAACCTCGGCCACCCGCCGCGGCGCCTGGTCATGCTGCACCTGGACGGCTCCGACACGATCCTGCCGGTGCACGGCGACGAGGTGCTGGCCGAGAAGGTGCGGCCGGAATCCGAGGCCGAGTGGAAGCTCATCGGCCAGATCACGAGCGCCGCGATCCACCATGAGCTCGGCCCGATCGCCCTGGCCGTCGTCAAGCGCAACGTGCCACTCGACGTGCAGCTCGAGGTACACGCGCACGGCGAGAAGGTCGCGGCAGCTCAGCAGGCGATCGTGCCGACGGATGCCGGAGCGGCCGCCAACGTGCCGCGGCTGCCACGCCTCGGCGCCCGCGGAATCTAGCGCGCGAGCCTGCCCGCTACTGCCAGCTGAAGCCGTTCGGGGCGACAGAGTCCCACGGCACGGTCAGCTCGCCGAGCCGCCAGCGGGAGCGGCCGCCCTGCACCGGCCAGCCGGCGGCGCGCACGCCCTCCACGGTCGCCAGCCAGCGCTGCACCGGGCCGTAGGCGGCCAACGCGGCGTTGTACTGCCAGTGCCGGTCGAGCAGGCCGAGCAGCGCGTGCACCCGCTCGCCCTCCACGTTGCGGTGGATCAGTGCCTTCGGCAGCCTCTCGGCCACGATCGACGGCTTCTCCAGCTCGTCCAGGCGCAACGCGATGGAAAAAGTCGCCGGACCGTCCGCCTGCACCGCGACCCAGGCCGCGATACGGCCGATCTCGTCGCAGGTGCCGTCGATCAGCACGCCGCCCGGCTGCAGCCGGGGCACCAGCATCCGCCAGGCCGGCAGCACCTCAGACTCGTCATACTGGCGCAGCACGTTGAGGGCGCGGATGACGGCCGCACGCCGCCCGTTCGGCAGCGGAACCTCGAAGCCGCCCAGCGCGAAACGCACCGCGGCATCCGTGGCGAACCCCGTCTCGCCGTCCCGCACGGCTTCCAGCTGCGCGTTCGCCCCGCGCACCCGCTCGGGGTCGATCTCGAGGCCGAGGACCTCGACTTCTGAGCGGGTCTTCGCCAGCCGCTGGTGCAGCTCCAGGCTGGTCACGGCGCTCGCGCCGTAGCCGAGGTCGACGACGAGCGGGTCGGAGCTGTGGCGCAGCACCGACAGCGTCTGCGTCCAACGGTCGATGCGGCGGAGCCGGTTGGTGTTCGTCGTTCCGCGTGTGATTGTTCCAACTGGCATTCGAACAATTCTGCCATCAGAGACTTGTTCAGTATGACCACGGGGCGGGATCGCTAGAGTGGAAAGCATGACTGCGCCTTACACACTCATCCTGCTGCGCCACGGCAACAGCACCTGGAACCAGGCCAACCTCTTCACCGGCTGGGTCGACGTCCGCCTGAGCGAGCAGGGCGAGGCCGAGGCCGCCCGCGCCGGCGAGCTGCTGGCCGAGGCCGGCCTGCTGCCCGACGTGCTGCACACCTCCGTGCTCACCCGCGCCATCCAGACCGCGAACATCGCGCTGGACAAGGCCGACCGCGCCTGGATCGACGTGCGCCGCAGCTGGCGTCTGAACGAGCGCCACTACGGTGCGCTGCAGGGCCTGGACAAGGCAGAGACGCTGGAGAAGTACGGCCCCGAGCAGTTCCAGCTGTGGCGCCGCAGCTTCGACGTGCCGCCGCCCGTGTTGGCCGACGACGCCGAATTCTCGCAGGTGGGCGACGCCCGCTACGCGAACCTCAGCGACGACGAGCTGCCCCGCACCGAGTGCCTCAAGGACGTCATCGTGCGCATGCTGCCGTACTGGGAGGACGACATCTCGGCCGACCTGCGTGCAGGCAAGACGGTGCTCGTCACCGCCCACGGCAACTCGCTGCGCGCCCTCGTCAAGCACCTCGACGGCATCAGCGACGACGAGATCGCCGAGCTGAACATCCCGACCGGCATCCCGCTCGTCTACAAGCTGGGCGAAGACCTGATGCCGCTCGGCCCCGGCGAGTACCTTGACCCCGAGGCCGCCGCTGCCGGCGCCGCCGCGGTTGCCGCCCAGGGCAAGAAGTAGGCACACAGCCTGAACGAATAAGACTCCGGATGCCGCGGCATCCGGAGTCTTCTTCGTTAAGCGTTACGCGCTCGGGGCGTCCGGGTCCCAGTCGCCGGTCGCCAGGTAGAGCACCTTCTTGGCGATGGAGACTGCGTGGTCGGCGAAACGCTCGTGGTAGCGGCTGGCCAGGGTGGCGTCGACGGTGTCGGCGGCCTGACCCTTCCAGGTCTCACCGAGCACCTTGTCGAAGACGCTGAGGTGCAGCGCGTCGATCTCGTCGTCGTCGTTGCGGATGGTCTCGGCCAGCTGCACGTCCTGGCTGCGCAGCAGCTCGGTCAGCTTCTGCGCGATCTCCACGTCGAGGCGGCCCATCTCGGCGAACGTTCCGCGCAGCGACTTGGGCACCACCTTGTCGGGGAAACGGTAGCGGGCGAGCTGGGCGATGTGCGTGGACATGTCACCCATACGCTCGAGCGATGCGCTGATGCGCAGCGCGCTGACCACGATGCGGAGATCACGGGCGACAGGCTGCTGCCTGGCCAAGATCATGATGGCGAGCTCATCGAGGGCGACGGTGAGGCCGTCGATCTTGTCGTCGTCGGCGATCACCTCCTCGGCGAGCATGACGTCGGAGTCGTTGAAAGCGCGGGTGGCCTTCTCGATCGAGATGGCAACGAGGCCGCTCAGTTCGACGAGTCGATCCTGCACCTCGCGGAGCTCCTGCTGAAACACTTCACGCACGGCTGTTCTGGTCCTTCCTGCCGACGGGCGACCACGGCAACTGAAGACCCGATTGGCCCCCTGCTCGATGATGCCCCATCAGGTGAACAAACGGTGCCGCGCTCCTGAACACTCGGCAAAGGAGGGGCTATCTGAGGCCTAACGGAGTATTACTGCCCGGTGGGTTCACTACTCTAGTGGGCATGGACTCCACCTGGTTGGTGCTGCTCGCCCTGGCACTCGGCCTCGCTGTCGGCGCGGGCTTTGTCACCCTGCTGCACCTGGCCGAACGTCGCGGAACGTCGGCGGCCGGCGTGGTCAGCCCGCGCATCCCCGACGGCATCGATCAGGTGCTCGAGGCACTCGAATCGGCCGGGATCGTGCTCGACCCCTCGCACAACGTGATGAAGGCCTCGCCCGGCGCCCACGCGATGGGGCTGGTCTGGAACAACACCCTCGTGCACCCGGAGATGCTGGCCCTCGCCGATCAGGTGCGGCGCAGCGGTGAGCCGCTCAGCCGTGAGCTGGTGCTGAAGCGCGGGCCGTTCGGCGACGCCAACGTCTACCTCAGCGTGCGCGTCGCTCGGCTCGGCACCCGATTCGTGCTGCTGCTGGCCGATGACCGCACAGAGTCGCACCGCCTCGACGAGGTGCGTCGCGACTTCGTGGCCAACGTCAGCCACGAGCTGAAGACACCCATCGCCTCCGTCGGCCTGCTGGCCGAGGCCCTCGACGCCGCCGCCGACGAGCCGGCCCAGGTGCGCCGCTTCGCGAACCGTTTGGGCAGCGAATCGGCCCGGCTGGCCCGACTCACCCAGGAGATCATCGAGCTCTCCCGGCTGCAGGCCCAGGATGCCGTCGCCGAGGCGCGCCCTGTCGACATCGACGCCGTTGTCGTCGCCGCCGTGGAACAGAACCGGGTCGTCGCCGAGGGCAACCACATCGAGATCGCGATCGGCCGCCGCACCGGGGCGCAGGTGCTCGGCGACGAGGCACTGCTGACCGTCGCCGTGAACAACCTCGTCGCCAACGCCGTCAACTACTCGCCGCCCGGCGCGCGCGTCGGCGTCGGCGTCAAGGTCGGCGCAGGCGTGGTGGAGATCGTCGTGACAGACCAGGGCGTCGGCATCCCGGAGGAAGACCAGGACCGCGTCTTCGAACGGTTCTTCCGCGTCGACCAGGCGAGGGCCCGCAACACCGGCGGCACCGGCCTCGGCCTGGCCATCGTCAAGCACGCCGTGCAGAACCACGGTGGCGACATCCGGGTCTGGTCGCAGCCCGGCCTCGGGTCCTCATTCACCATCCGCCTTCCTGACGCGAAGGCCGCACCAGCCACCGAACCATTGGGAGACACCGCGTGACACGTATTCTGCTGATCGAAGACGAGCCGGCGCTCAGCGAGCCACTCAGCTTCCTGCTCGAGCGCGAAGGCTACGAGGTGACGGTGGCCGCCGACGGCCCGAGTGCGCTGCGTGAGTTCGACCGCGCCGGCGCCGATCTGCTGCTGCTCGACCTGATGCTGCCGGGGATCCCCGGCACCGAGGTGTGCCGGCAGATCCGTCAGCGCTCCAGCGTGCCGATCATCATGCTCACCGCGAAGGATTCAGAGGTCGACATCGTGGTGGGGCTGGAGCTCGGCGCCGACGACTACATGACCAAGCCTTACTCGACCCGCGAGCTGCTGGCGAGGGCCCGGGCCGTGCTGCGCCGCCATGTCGAGGCGGATGCCGCAGACGACAGCATCATCGAGGCGGGCAGCGTGCGCATGGACGTCGAGCGCCACACGGTGAGCGTGAACGGCGAGCTGACGCCCATGCCGCTGAAGGAATTCGAACTGCTCGAGTACCTGATGCGCAACGCCGGCCGGGTGCTCACCCGTGGCCAGCTGATCGACCGGGTGTGGGGCACCGACTACTTCGGCGACACGAAGACGCTCGACGTGCACATCAAGCGCATCCGCTCCCGCATTGAGGCGGTGCCGTCCGAGCCGGCGATGCTGCTCACCGTGCGCGGGCTCGGCTACCGCTTCGAGGCCTAGCCGGCGGCATCCGCCCGGCCGAGAAGCCCCAGCACACACACGAAGAGGCGCACCCGCGGGTGCGCCTCTTCGTGTTCTTGCGGGAGTGCTACTTGCTGGGTGCCGTGGGCGCCAGCGTCGAGTACTCCTCCAGCTGAGTGGTGAGCACGGGGACCAGGAGCTCCTTGCCCTCGGCCTCTCCGGACTGGAAGAAGATCGGGATGAGCGCTCCGGGCCGAACACCCATCTTCTCGAGGGTCACGTCGTCGCCGCCGGGCTGGCCGATCTGCGTGCTCGAGTTGGCGTCGAGGGTGACGGTCTCGGTGGTCTTCTTGCCGGCCGAGTCGTACTGCACCGTGACCTTGGCGCGCTCGGCGCCGGTGTTGACGAAGGTGACAACCAGGTTGCCCAGCTCGCCGTCATCGCTCACAACAATGGCGTTGCGCACGTCGACCGTGCCGATGTTGGCGCTCACTCCGTCGCTCGCGTCATAGTGCTTGGTCGTGGCCTGCGGGGCCACCAGATTGCAACCAGCGGTGCCGACCAGAAGGCCAGCAGCCAAGAGAACGGATGCCGCAATACGCGCCTTCACAAGACCTCCAAAAAATTGCGCTCCCTCACCGGCCGGTCAGCTGGTGAGCGGGGGAGCGCGTGCGAAATATCGCTCCAGAGTTTAGCCTATCGGTGCGGCGCCACCGCGGGAGCAAGGCGAACCTTACCACTATTGCGGCTGTGGTATCATAGAGGTTGCTGAAGGGATATCAATTCATGCTTTTTGAGGTTGGCGAAACCGTCGTTTACCCGCACCACGGTGCTGCAACGATCATCGAAATCAAGACCCGTGTCATCAAGGGTGAAGAGAAGCTCTACCTCAAGCTCAACGTCACCCAGGGTGACTTGACCATTGAGGTCCCCGCTGAGAACGTCGACCTGGTCGGCGTTCGCGACGTTATTGGCCGTGAGGGCCTCGACAAGGTGTTCGAGGTGCTGCGCGCACCCTTCACCGAGGAGCCCACTAACTGGTCGCGTCGTTACAAGGCGAACCTGGAGAAGCTGGCATCCGGTGATGTCATCAAGGTGTCCGAGGTCGTCCGCGACCTGTGGCGCCGCGACCAGGACCGCGGCCTCTCCGCCGGCGAGAAGCGCATGCTCGCCAAGGCCCGTCAGATTCTGATCTCGGAGCTTGCTCTGGCTGAGAAGACCGACGAGGAGAAGGCTTCCAACGTGCTCGACGAGGTGCTGGCCTCCTAGGCCCACCCACTCGATACACCCGCTGCATCCGAAAGCCCCGGCCCCACGGCCGGGGCTTTTGTGTTGCCGGCTGGGCCGCGCGGTAGCCTCGGAGCATGGACTTCTCGGGTGACAGTGTCGACGTTGCGGTGATCGTGGTGGCCGCCGGCAGCGGCACCCGGCTCGGCCGGCCGGAGCCCAAGGCCTTCGCCCCGCTGGCCGGGCGCCCGATGCTCTCACATGCCCTCGACGGCATCTTCACGCTGGCCGAGCCGGTGCAGCTGATCGTGGTGGCCCCCGATGCCGAGCTGCAGAGCGCCAGGGCGATCGTGACTGCATCCGCCGGCCCCGCCATCGGCTACACCAGCGTCGTGGCTGGGGGAGCTACCCGGCAGCTCTCTGTCGCGGCCGGGCTGGCCGCCGTCGCGCCCGGCGTCACCGTCGTGCTGGTGCACGACGCAGCCCGCGCGCTCACCCCCGCCGCCCAGTTCGAGGCGGTGATCGCGGCCGTGCGCGCAACGGGTTCCGGCGTGATCCCGGCGCTGCCCGTCGTGGACACCATCAAGCGCGTCGATGCCGCCGGCACCGTGCAGGAGACCGTTGACCGCGCGGAGCTCGCCGCCGTGCAGACCCCGCAGGGCTTCGTGCGCTCCGAGCTCGATGAGGCATATGCCGACCCGGCCGCCGACTTCACCGACGACGCCGCCCTGCTGGCCGCGTTCGGGCACCCCGTCGGCACGGTCGCCGGCGACGAACTGGCGTTCAAGATCACCACGCCGTGGGACCTCGCCCGCGCGGAGCGGCTGCTTGCCGCCCCGGCCGCAGCCGCGTCTGCCCCGCGCGTCGGCACCGGCATGGACGTGCACGCCTTCGCACCCGGGAGCGCCGATGCGGCGGATGCCGGCCCCGAGCTGTGGATCGCCGGCCTGTACTGGCCCGGCCAGCGCGGCCTCTCCGGCCACAGCGACGGCGACGTCGCCGTGCACGCCGTCTGCGACGCGCTGCTGGCGGCCGCCGGACTCGGCGACATCGGCGGCATCTTCGGCACCGACGACCCGCGCCTGGCCGGCGCCCACGGCGAGGTGTTCCTGCGTGAGACCAAGCGCCTCGTCGAGCAGGCCGGCTTCGCCATCGGCAACGTCTCGGTGCAGATCCTCGGCAACCGGCCGAAGCTCTCACCCCGGCGAGTCGAGGCAGAGGCGCTGCTCACCGGCATCCTGAACGCCCCCGTCAGCATCGCCGCAACGACGACCGACGGGCTCGGCTTCACCGGTCGCGGCGAGGGCGTGGCCGCGATCGCGACCGCCCTCCTGGTGCCGAGCGCAGCTCTCGGCGAGGGCGTCTGAGCCGGGTGAGCCGGGCACTGAGGTAGAGTACAGCCCCGCGCCGGTAGACTCGTCGGGTGACAGTGCGACTTTACGACTCCCAGGCCCAGGCCCTGCGCGACTTCACCCCCATCACACCGGGTCAGGTCGGCATGTACGTCTGTGGACCCACGGTGCAGTCCAGCCCGCACATCGGCCACCTGCGCAGCGCCCTCGTCTATGACCTGCTGCGCCGCTGGCTGCACTACCGCGGCTTCGCCGTCACCTTCGTGCGCAACGTCACCGACATTGACGACAAGGTGCTCGCCAACGCGAGCGAGCACGAGCCGTGGTGGGCGCTGGCCTACCGCGTCGAGCTCGAGTTCACGGCCGGTTACAACCGGCTCGGCATCCTGCCCCCGACCTACGAGCCGCGCGCGACCGCGAGCATCATGCAGATGCAGGCGATCATCGCCTCGCTGATCGAGCGCGGGCACGCCTACCCAGCGGCCGATGACAGCCACGACGTCTACTTCGACACGGCCAGCTGGCCCGCTTATGGCGCGCTGACCCGGCAGAACCGCGACAACATGGAGGCGGCGGTCGACGCCGACCCGCGCGGCAAGCGCGACCCCCGCGACTTCGCCCTCTGGAAGGGGCAGAAGGCCGGCGAGCCCGCCTCGGCCAACTGGGACAGCCCGTGGGGCCCGGGCCGCCCCGGCTGGCACATCGAGTGCTCTGCGATGGCCGAGCGCTACCTCGGCGCCCAGTTCGACATTCACGGCGGCGGCCTCGACCTGCGCTTCCCGCACCACGAGAACGAGCTGGCCCAGTCGCGCGCGGCCGGCCACGGCTTCGCCAACTACTGGGTGCACAACGGCCTGGTCAACACCGGCGGCCAGAAGATGTCCAAGTCGCTCGGCAACTCGGTCTACGCGGCCGAGTTGTTCGAGCAGGCGCGGCCGCTCGTGCTGCGCTACTACCTGGCGGCGGCGCACTACCGCTCCACCATCGACTACTCGGCCGGTTCGCTGCCGGAGGCCGAGGCGGCACTTGAGCGCATCGAGAGCTTCCTCTCCCGGGTCGACCGGCGCCTGGCCGGCACCCGGTTCACCGGGGTCGCGCTCGGACAGGTTCCGGATGCCTTCGCCAGCGCGCTCGACGATGACCTCGCCGTGCCGCAGGCGCTCGCCGTGCTGCACGAGACCGTGCGGGCCGGCAACGCCGCGCTCGACGCCGAAGACCTGCAGACCGCGGCATCCGCCCGGGCCGAGGTCGTCGCGATGACCGAGGTTCTCGGCATCAACCCGCTCTCGCCGGAGTGGGCGTCGAACGAGGACACCGCGGCCCGTGCCGCCCTCGAGGCGCTCGTCACCCGGCTGATCGACGATCGCGCCACCGCGCGTGACAACAAAGACTATGCGGCAGCAGACCGTATCCGCGCCGAACTGACGGCGGCGGGAATCACCCTCGAAGACACCCAGACGGGTGCACATTGGAGTCTGGAATCATGAAGAACACAACTGGAAAGCCCCGCGCCGGCGCCGTCCGAAAGGGCGCCCGCGGACCGCAGGTAGGCTCCGGCGGCCAGGGCCGTCAGGCGCTGGAGGGCAAGAAGCCCACCCCCAAGGCCGAAGACCGTCCGTACCACCCCGCCGGCAAGCGCAAGGCGGCCAACGAGCGCTACGAGGCGGCCAGCGGCGGCAAGCGTCGCGTCGCGGGCCCCCGCGACGCCGGTCGCCCCGACGGCGCCCCGCGCAACGTCTCCGTGTCTGCCCGCCCGGCCGGCGGACGCCGCCAGAAGTCGGCAGACGAGACCGAGATCGTCACCGGCCGCAACTCGGTGGTCGAGGCGCTGCGCGCCAAGATCCCCGCCAGCACGCTGTACGTCGCGACCCGCGTCGAGATGGACGACCGTGTCAAGGAGGCCCTCAAGCTGGCCACCGCCAACGGCATCCCGATCCTCGAGGTCATGCGCCCAGAGCTGGACCGCCTCGCCGGCCGCGACAGCGTGCACCAGGGCCTCGCGCTCAAGGTGCCGCCGTACGAGTACGCGCACCCGACCGAGCTGCTGGAGCAGATCATCGCCCGCGGCGAGACCCCGCTGCTCGTCGCGCTGGACGGCATCACCGACCCGCGCAACCTCGGCGCCATCATCCGCTCCACTGCTGCCTTCGGTGGCCAGGGCGTCATCGTGCCGCAGCGTCGCTCGGTTGGCCTGACCGCCTCGGCGTGGAAGACCTCGGCCGGTGCCGCAGCCCGCACGCCCGTCGCCATGGCCACGAACCTCACGCAGACCCTCAAGGCGTACAAGGCCGCCGGTGTCTTCGTGCTCGGCCTGGACGGCGGCGGCGATGTCTCGCTGCCCGGCCTCGAGCTGGCCGACCGCCCGGTCGTCGTCGTTGTCGGCAGCGAGGGCAAGGGCCTGTCCCGTCTCGTCACCGAGACCTGCGACGCCGTCGTGTCGATCCCGATCAGCGCCGCGACCGAGTCGCTGAACGCCGGCATCGCCGCATCCGTCACCCTGTACGAGATCTCCCGCCTGCGCGCTCTCAAGAAGTAGCAACACCCCGCAGAACGCAGAAGTGGCCCCACACCGTCGAGGTGCGGGGCCACTTCTGCGTTCTGCCCGGCTTCGACAGGCTCAACCAGCGGACACCCCGTTGGTTGAGCCTGTCAAAACCCCTAGACCTTGAGGCGCCAGTCGGTGTCTTCGTCGTCGTCATCGGCGGGCACGGTGCCGATCGCCATGGTGATGAGGCCGGTGTCGGGCGCGATCATCGTCGCCTCGTCGCGGCGGTGCCGCAGCACGTCGTTGATGTAAGAGCTGAGCGCCTCGGCCAGCGGGATGTCGTGGCCCTGCCGCTGGGCCATGAACCAGCGGTGCTCGAGCAGCTGGTGGAACACCTCGGCCGGTTCCAGCTTGCCCTTGAGATCGAGCGGGATCGCCCGCACGACGGGCTCGAAGACGCGCATCAGCCACTCGTGTGCGACCATCTCCTCGTCGAACTCGGTCTTGCCGTAGCTGGCGCGGTAGGAGTCCAGGTCGTTCAGCAGTCGGCGGGCCTGGTTCTCCTCGGCGTCGAGACCGGTCAGGCGCAGCAGGCGGCGCTGGTGGTGGCCGGCATCCACCACCTTGGGCTGGATGCGCACCGTGGTGCCCGTCTCGTCCGTCTTGATGGCCAGCTCCTCGATGTCGAAGCCGAGCGCGTTCAGCCGGTCGACACGCTCGCTGATGCGCCAGCGCTCCGAGGAGTGGAACGACTCGGAGCCGGTCAGCTCCTTCCAGAGCTTGCGGTAGGCGTCGACGATGCCGTTGGAGATGCGGATCGGGTCCAGCTCGTCAGCCACGCGGCCGCCGGCCTCCAGGTCCATCAGCTCGCCGGCGATGTTGACCCTGGCGATCTCGAGGTCGTTCTCGCGCTGGCCGTTGGAGAGGCCGCCGGTGTAGAGCTGGCCGGTCTCGGCGTCCACCAGGTAGGCGGCGAAGGCGCCGGCGTCGCGGCGGAACAACGTGTTGGAGAGCGAGACATCGCCCCAGAAGAAGCCGGCGATGTGCAGCCGCACCAGCAGCACGGCGAGGGCGTCGACCAAGCGGGTCGCGGTGTCTGGCCGCAGCGTCTGCGAGAACAACGCCCGGTAGGGCATCGAGAACTTGAGGTGGCGGGTCACCAACACCGGCTTGAGCATCTCGCCCTCACCGTCGCTGCGGTTGGTGATCACGGCGACGGGCTCGACGCAGGGGATCTCCATCCGCTGCAGCGTGCGCAGCATCTCGTACTCGCCCTTGGCCATCTCGGCCGTCGTCTCCTTGATGGCGACGACGTGCCCGCCCAGGTGCGCGAAACGCACCAGGTGGCGCGAGATGCCCTTCGGCAGTGACGCAATGTTCTCGTTCGGCCAGGCGTCCAGCGGCAGGTGCCACGGCAGGTCGAGCAGGGCGGGATCGGCCATCGCCGAGGTGATGTTGAGGGAACCACTCATGATTTTCGAGCCTAGTCGTGTGAGGTGGGAGCAGCGGGGGAGCGGATGCCGGGTGCTCCGGCATCCGCACACAAAACAACGGCCGGCGGGTTACCCCACCGGCCGTTGTAATTGGTTCAGAGTGCTTAGGAGACGATCGCCTTGTTGAGGAGGCGCTCGCCCGACTCGGCGTCGAACACGTGCACGTGGTCGGGGGTCGGCATCAGCCAGACCTTCTCGCCGGCGTTCGGGTGCGAGCGGCCGTCGACGCGGGCGACCACGTCCGTGCGCTTGCCGTTGACGGTGGAGTGACCGTAGAGGTAGCCGTCAGCGCCGAGCTCCTCGACGAGGTCGACGTCAACCTCGAGGCCCTGGCCGGGCGTGGTCGAGACGAGGATGTCCTCGGGGCGCACACCGATGGTCACGGACGAGCCGGTGGCGGAGTCGAGTGCCTGGCGCTCGACGCCCACGAGGGCACTGCCGAACTTGACGCCGCCGTCGGCGATGTCGGTGTTGAACAGGTTCATGGCGGGGCTGCCGATGAAGCCGGCGACGAAGACGTTGTTCGGGGACGCGTACAGCTCGCGCGGGGTTCCGACCTGCTGGAGCAGGCCGTCCTTCAGCACGGCGATGCGGTCACCCATGGTGAGCGCCTCGGTCTGGTCGTGCGTGACGTAGACGGTGGTGACACCGAGACGACGCTGCAGCGACGCGATCTGGGTACGGGTCTGCACGCGCAGCTTGGCGTCGAGGTTCGACAGCGGCTCATCCATGAGGAAGACCTGGGGCTGGCGCACGATGGCGCGACCCATGGCAACGCGCTGACGCTGGCCACCCGAGAGGGCCTTCGGCTTGCGGCTGAGGTACTGCTCGAGGTCGAGGAGCTTGGCTGCCTCGAGGACGCGGGCGGCGCGCTCGTCCTTGTTGACGCCGGCGATCTTCAGGGCGAAGCCCATGTTCTCTGCAACGGTCATGTGCGGGTACAGCGCGTAGTTCTGGAAGACCATGGCGATGTCGCGGTCCTTCGGCGGAACGTCGGTGACGTTGCGGTCGCCGATGAAGATGTCGCCGCCGTTGACCTCTTCGAGGCCGGCGAGCATGCGCAGCGAGGTGGACTTGCCGCAGCCGGAGGGGCCGACGAGGACGAGGAACTCGCCGTCAGCGACCTGCAGGTCGAGAGCATCGACGGCCGGGCGGGTACCACCGGGGTAAATCCGCGTTGCCTTGTCGAAAGTTACTGATGCCATGGTTACTGTCTCCTTCACCGGCAGGTACGTGCCGGACGATCCGTTGTGATGGATGGTGCCACTGTTGGTCAGCGACGACCAGAATCAGTATGCCATGGGCGAGGCACCCGTCGTGAACCCGCGCCTCCCCGCCCCGTTTGCGGGGTACAGGCGACGGGCGGATCCGTCGTATTTTCGGGGTTGCGCTGTGTCATTGGTCATTTCACAGGCAACAGACCTACTCTTTTGACTGCGTTTGCATGAAATTGCGCGCCCCTCACCCTTCGGAGTACTGATCACATGACCTTCGGCGCATCCCCCGAGCCCCGGCCCTCGAAGAACCAGCGTCGTGAAGCCGCGCGGCAAAAAGCCCGCGAGCTGCGCGAACAGCAGAAGAAGAAGGACCGACGCAACAAGATGATGCTGCAGGGCGGCATCGTCCTCGGTGTCATCGCCGTTGTCGCCGTCGTCTCGCTCGTCGTGGTCAACAGCTTCCGTCCGGAGGGCCCCGGCCCGAAGAACATGGCCAGCGACGGCATCCTCATCGGTGAGGGCCTCGTCGCTGCCGAGACTCCCGCCCTGGCTGCCGGCGCCACCCCCATCCCGTCGAAGCCTGACGAGACCGGTTCGGTCGCCAACATTCGGGTCTGGGTCGACTACCTCTGCCCCTACTGCGGCGACTTTGAGCGCACCAATGGTGCTCAGATCGAAGGCTGGGTCGACTCGGGTGCTGCCACCCTGGAGGTCTTCCCGATTGCCACGCTGATCAGCAGGTCTGCCGGCACCAAGTATTCGCTGCGCGCTGCGAACGCCGCCGGCTGCGTCGCGAACTACTCGCCGAACGATTTCCTCGCCTTCAACACGGCCATGTTCGCCGACCAGCCGGAGGAGAACACCGCCGCGCTGAACAACTCGGAGATCAAGCAGCGCGTCAAGGATGCCGGCGTCGCCAACACCAGCCAGATCAACAAGTGCATCGACGACGAGACGTTCAAGTCGTGGGTGCTCGACGCCACCGACCGCGCCACGACCGGCCCGCTGCCCAACACCGAGCTGCCCAAGGTCAAGGGAACGCCGACGGTTCTGGTCAACGGCAAGCAGTACGCCGGATCGCTGGAAGACCCGAAGGAATTCGCCGCATTCGTGCAGCAGGCAACGGGTGAGACCTACTCGACCGCCACGCCGACTCCGACGCCCGCCCCGGCCGGCTAGGGCCGCACCCGCAGCAACACCGACCGCTCGTCGCCACCGCAGATTTTTACGCGGGGCGGCGAGCGGTTATTGTTAGTGCGAGTCGTGTTCCACTTAGCGCCAAACGCTCCATGTGGAACATCACGCTCATGCCGGCTTGGCGCAATTGGTAGCGCACCGCTCTTGTAAAGCGGGGGTTGCGGGTTCAAGTCCCGCAGCCGGCCCTGTTCTCTCCGCGTCACACCTCTCTGTCGGCTTTAGGCTTGGCCGGTGACTTCAGATCGGATGCCAGCGCCCACCCCCTCCGAGTCGGCCCAGCAGGGTGCGGCGCGGCCCCGGGTGCACTTCCCGATGTGGTTGGCGATCCTTGTCGCAACGGCAGGTGGCGCCTTGCTCGCCGTGCAGTCGCGCATCAACGGCGCGCTCGGCCAGAGCCTGGACGACGGCTACACGGCCGCGGCGATCTCGTTCGGCTCCGGGCTCGTGATCCTGCTGATCGTGCTCTGCTTCTGGAAGCCGGGTCGGGTCGGGCTTGGCCGGGTGGCCAGGGCGCTGCGCCCGAACGCGCAGGGCGAGCGCGAACTGCAGCCGTGGATGCTGCTCGGCGGAGTCGCCGGCGCGTTCTTCGTGGCATCGCAGGGGCTCACCGCGGCCGTGCTCGGCGTCGCCCTGTTCACCGTGGCCATCGTGGCCGGGCAGACGATCAGCGGAATGGTCCTCGACCGCGTCGGGCTGGCTCCGGGCGGGCGCAGGCCTCTCACGGCCGACCGCGTGATCGGCTCGGTGATGGCGCTCGCCGCCGTCACTTGGGCGGTGTCGGCCCAGCTGGCCGGCGCGGTGCCGCTCTGGATGCTGATCATGCCGTTCATCGCTGGTGCCCTCGCCGCCTGGCAGCAGGCCGTCAACGGCCGCGTGCGCGCCGTGTCAGAGAGCGCACAGAGCGCGACGCTGATCAACTTCATCGTGGGCAGCGCCGTGCTGATCGTGATCGTGCTGGTGCGCAACTCGCTGGTCGGCTGGCCCGCCGAGTTCCCCACCGAACCCTGGCTCTACATCGGTGGCGCGATCGGCTGCCTGCTGATCGCCGTGCAGACCGTGCTCGTGAAGGTGACCGGCGTGCTCCTGCTCGGGCTGGCGACGGTGTCCGGACAACTCGTCGCCGCGCTGCTGCTTGACCTGTTCACGCCGGGGCAAGCCGTCGCGTTCTCCACGATCGCCGGCACCCTGATCGCGCTCGCCGCGGTCGTGGTGGCAAGCGGCTGGCTCACCGCGCGGCGCCGGCCGGCATCCGCGTAGCAACCCGGCGTTCCGGGGCGCGCCGGACAGCGGCCTAGGGTGGAGCAATGAGTTCTCCCCGTATGCCAACGACGACGGCAGCGGCCGACAGCACGACCCTCAGCGCCTCGACCAGCGGTGCGGCCCAGCCGGCCGCGGAGACTCATCGGCACGTGCCCACCTGGCTCGCCATGCTCGTCGGGGCGGCGTGCGGTGCGCTGATCGCCGTGCAGTCGCGCATCAACGGCGAGCTGGGCCGGCGCCTCGACGACGGCTTCACGGCCGCCGCGATCTCTTTCGGCGGCGGGCTTGTCATCATGCTGGTGGTCTTCTGCTTCTGGCGCCCCGGCCGCACCGGACTCGTGCGTGTGGCGCAGGGCCTGCGCCCGAACGCGCAGGGCGTGCGTGTGCTGCGCCCGTGGATGGTGCTCGGCGGCCTCGGCGGCGCCCTTCTCGTCGCCGCGCAGGGGCTGACAGCCGCCGTGCTCGGCGTCGCGCTGTTCACGGTCGCCATCGTCGCCGGGCAGACCATCAGCGGCCTCGTGCTGGACCGGATGGGGATTGGCCCCGGCGGTCGGCAACAACTCACGCCGAGCCGCCTGATCGGCTCCGGCCTGGCCCTCGTCGCGGTCGGCTGGGCGGTCTCTGCCCACTTCGGCGGCGAGGTGCCGATCTGGATGCTCGTGCTGCCCTTCGTCGCAGGCATCTGCGTCGGTTGGCAGCAGGCGGTCAACGGCCGGGTGCGGGCCGTGGCCCGCAGCGCGCAGACCGCGACGCTGATCAATTTCTTCGTCGGCAGCGTCGCGCTCGTGCTGTTCGCGCTGGTGCACAACGGGATTGCCGGCTGGCCGAGCAGCTATCCCACCGACCCGTGGCTCTACATCGGCGGGGCGGTCGGCTGCGTCTTCATCGCGGTGCAGGCGGCGCTGGTGCGGGTGACCGGTGTGTTGCTGCTTGGCCTGGCCACCGTCTCCGGCCAGCTCGTGGCCGCGCTGGCCATCGAGCTCGCGGCGGGCGGGCAGGGCGTCGAACCCTCGACGATCGCCGGCACCGCCCTCGCCCTCGTCGCCGTGGCCGTTGCCAGCGGGGGATTCGCCCGCCGCCGCTGACAACGATCTCAGCTGAGACCTAGCGTGCTCAGCCCTCGAGCGTGCTGAGCCGGTGCTTCAGGGGCGTCGCCTTGTCGTGAGAGCTGCCCGCGCGTTCCGGCACACCGCCGACATAGAGCCAGCCGAGCAGCTTCTCGGTCGGGGCGAGGCCGTGCATCGTGGCAACCTTCTTGGCGCGCGTCTGCGGCCCGGTGCGCCACATCACTCCCCAGCCGGCCTCGTGCAACAACAAGCTCATCAGGTGGGCGACACCGGATGCCACGGCCTCCTGCTCCCACTCGGCGACCTTGTGGCTGGGCTGCGGACTGAACACCACGGCGATGAGCAGCGGCGCACGCAGCGGCTTGGCCTCCAGAGAGGCGGCAGCCGACCCGCTCGCCCCCGCCGCGGCGGCCAGCGCCCGCCCGAGGCGCACGCGCGCCTCACCGCGAAGTGCGATCAGGCGCCAGGGGTGAAGAGCGCTGTGGTCGGCGACGCGGCCGGCCGCGGCGAGCAGCCGCTCCAGCTCGGCGGTCGTCGGCGCGTCATCCGTCACCTTGGAATAGGAACGCCTGGCCTGCGCCGCAGCCAGCACCGGGGGCGGCACAGGGGAGTCGAGAGCACCGGACATGCTGCGCTACTCGGTGGGGGGAGCGGCGGTGAAGTTGAGCGCCACCGAGTTCATGCAGTAGCGGTCGCCGGTCGGCGTGCCGAAACCGTCGGGAAAGACGTGACCGAGGTGGGAGCCGCACCGGGCGCAGCGCACCTCTGTCCTGGTCATGCCGAGGGTGTCGTCTTCGATCAGCTCCACGGCCTCCGGGCGCACCGACTCGTAGAAGCTCGGCCAGCCGCAGCCGGAGTCGAACTTGGTGCCGCTCTGGAACAGCTCGGCGTTACAGGCGCCGCAGGTGTAGACGCCGGCGCGTTCCTCATCGAGGAGCGGCCCGGTCCACGGGCGCTCGGTCGCCGCCTGGCGCAGCACGGCGAAGCTCTCCTCGCCGAGCTCGGCCCGCCACTCGTCGTCGCTCTTGTTTACTTCGTAGCTCATGGGCTTCCTCCTCGTTCATGCGGAGCCGCGGGGCCCCGAGGTCATCCTAAGCAGGTTGCCTGCCCGGCGCCGCGCGCCCCGATCGGGCATTGCCCGCCAGCCGCACCCAATGAAACGCGGGAAGGACCCGTGACATTCCGGTTCGCGAACCGCCCGCGGGCTCCGTGTGTTCCAATCTGCACTGCTTATGATGGGCCCGACAGTGTGCGAGGCGGAACGGCCGCCTGGGGTACGTCGGGAAGGGAGCACGTCGATGGACAAGTCTGGCGACTCCGACCCGAACAACCCCACACCGGAGCACGGCGCCGACTCCGGTGCGCTCAGTGAGCGCGAGCTGGCCATCCTGGCTTTCGAGGGCCACTGGTTCAAGCACGCCGGGGCCAAGGAACAGGCGATCCGCACCGAGCTCGGCCTGTCGGCCGCACGGTATTATCAAGTTCTCGGTGCCATCATTGACCGGCCAGCGGCGCTCGCCCACGATCCGATGCTCGTCAAGCGCCTGCTGCGCATGCGCGAGGCCAGGGCCCACGCCCGGGCTCGGCGCTCCCTCGGCGGGCAGAGCACGCTGTGAGGCGCGCAGCCGATCAGGGATACTGTTCAGAACCGGGCCGCAGGCGCGCGCCCGGCCGGTGAGGCGCGCGGCGCCGCACCGCGAGTGGCCGCACTGAACCAGTCCGAAACAATCCAGACCGAATCAATCCAGACGGAACCAACCCAGAGAGATCAGGCCAGGCACAACCACTATGGCAACTTCGTTCCAACACGATCGCTTCGACGAGATTCCCAGCAACCTTGAGCGTGTCGGCGCGCACCGCGTGCCGCGCAAGCGCGGCAAGGGCTGGGTCGCGTTCGGCTGGGCAGCGCTCGCCACCGTCGTGCTCATCGGCGCCGGAGTGGCCGCCCTGTTCGTGCTCAACAACAACCTCTCCGCCGGCACCGACACCGCCGCCGCGCCGCAGAGCTCGGAGTCGGCCCCGCCCGCAGCCGAGACGCCCGCCGTGCAGCCGACCGTCGACCCCGCCTTAGCCGTCACCGTGTTGAACGGCACCGCGCGGTCCGGCCTGGCCGCCTCGGTCGGTGACACCCTCGTCGCCGCCGGCTGGAACGTGACCACCCGTTCCAACGCCGCCACCGAAGACGTGGCCGTGTCCACCGTCTTCTACTCCGACCCGGCGCTCGAGGGTGCCGCACTCGGGGCGGCGCAGTCCGTGCCCGGCGCGGGGATCGCCCTCTCGCAGGACTTCGTCGACCTCGCCGACGCGAACCTCGTCGTGGTCGTCGGCGACAACTTCCCGGCCACCGAGTAGCCAGCAGCGGCCGCGCCGCGCCCGGCGACACACCGGGCCCGGCGTCCGGCAGGCACGCGCGCCGCGGCCCTAGTCTGTGCAGGGTGAGTATCGCCACGTCATTCCGGATGCCGTCCGCTCGGCGCCTCGTCGCCGCCACACTGGCCGCCGGGCTGCTGCTCGCAACCGCGGCCTGCGCCGCCGAAGAGCCAGCCGGGCCGGCGGTCAAGACCCCGCGGCCCACGGAAACGGCGCTGCCGGCGCCGCCCCAGCCGGTTCTCGCACCGCTGCGCGGCACCATAGCCCCAGAGGGGGCGATGAAGCGCCCAGCGCTGGCCGCGAAGATTGACAATCACGAAGGCGCCCGGCCGCAGCTGGGGTTGGAACGCACTGACATCGTGTTCGAGGAACTCGTCGAGGGCGGCCTGACCCGGTACGTCGCCATTTGGCACTCCGATCTGCCGGACGAGGTGGGACCCGTGCGTTCCGTGCGCCCGATGGACCCAGACATCGTCACCCCCTTCGGCGGCATCATCGCCTACTCGGGCGGCCAGGAGGTGTTCGTCGACATGATGATGAACACCCCCGTGGTCAACGCCGTCTTCGACTTCGACGACACCGGGCTCTTCTACCGCGACGACGTGCACGAGTCCCCGCACGACGTCATCGTGCGTGCCACCGAGCTCGTCGGCCGTCACACCGAGCTGCCGGCACCGCCCGCGCAGTTCGAGTACGCCGAGGCGTCCGCGGTGCCGACATCCGTCACGGAGGGCCCCGGACACTCCGCGCTGCAGCTTCGCTTCTCTGACTCCCGGTGGCCGAGTTGGGTCTGGGATGCCGCCGGCGGCGGCTGGCTGCGCTCGCAGGAGGGCGAACCGGACCTGGACGCGGCCGGGGCGCAGTTGCGCGCGAGCAACGTTGTCACGCTGCTGGTCGAGATCGATGAGGACACGTTCCCCGACATCCCGCGCACGCTGATGATCGGGGCAGGCGAGGCCTGGGTGTCCAGCGGGGGCAGCACGGTGCACGGCATCTGGCGCAAAGACTCCCCGGCCGGGAGCATCCGCCTGGTCAGCGATCTCGGCACGCCGATCCTGCTGGCGCCGGGCAACACGTGGGTTGAGTTGGTGCCGAGCTCCGGCAGCGTCGAGATCATTCCGTGACGACGACCGCTGGCGCTCGCCGCTCGCTTGCACTCTCGGCATCCGAGTGCCAGAATTGGCTTAGCACTCGCAACACCTGAGTGCTAAATCCAAAGTCTTGGGAACGTCCGGGAAGGGACGAGAATCACACATGGCAAAGATCATTGCTTTCAACGAAGAGGCCCGTCGCGGCCTTGAGCGTGGCCTCAACATTCTGGCCGACACCGTCAAGGTGACCCTCGGCCCGCGCGGCCGCAACGTCGTTCTGGAGAAGAAGTGGGGCGCCCCCACGATCACCAACGATGGCGTCTCCATCGCCAAGGAGATCGAGCTCGACGACCCGTACGAGAAGATCGGCGCGGAGCTCGTCAAGGAGGTCGCCAAGAAGACCGATGACGTCGCCGGCGACGGAACCACCACCGCCACCGTGCTCGCACAGGCCCTGGTCCGCGAAGGCCTGCGCAACGTCGCAGCCGGCGCCGACCCCATCAGCCTCAAGCGCGGCATCGAGAAGGCGACCGCTGCGGTCATCGCCGAGCTCGTCGCCAACGCCAAGGAGGTTGAGACGAAGGAAGAGATCGCCGCAACCGCGTCCATCTCTGCCGGCGACGCCGAGATCGGCGCCATCATCGCCGAGGCCATCGACAAGGTCGGCAAGGAAGGTGTTGTCACCGTCGAGGAGTCGAACACCTTCGGCACCGAGCTCGAGCTCACCGAGGGCATGCGCTTCGACAAGGGCTTCCTGTCGGCATACTTCGTCACCGACCCCGACCGTCAGGAAGCGGTCTTCGAAGACCCCTACATCCTGATCGTCAACGGCAAGGTCAGCAACATCAAGGACCTCCTGCCGATCGTCGACAAGGTCATCCAGACCGGCAAGCAGCTCCTCATCATCGCCGAGGACGTCGACGGCGAGGCCCTGGCCACGCTCGTCGTGAACAAGATCCGTGGCATCTTCAAGTCGGTCGCCGTCAAGGCCCCCGGCTTCGGTGACCGCCGCAAGGCTCAGCTGCAGGACATCGCCATCCTCACCGGTGGCCAGGTCATCTCCGAGGAGGTCGGTCTCAAGCTCGAGAACGCCACCCTCGACCTGCTGGGCAAGGCTCGCAAGGTTGTCATCACCAAGGACGAGACGACCATCGTCGAGGGTGCTGGCGACGTCGAGGCCATCGCTGGCCGCGTCGCGCAGATCCGCGCCGAGATCGAGAACACCGACAGCGACTACGACCGCGAGAAGCTGCAGGAGCGCCTGGCCAAGCTGGCCGGTGGCGTTGCAGTCATCAAGGCCGGTGCCGCCACGGAGGTTGAGCTCAAGGAGCGCAAGCACCGCATCGAGGACGCCGTTCGCAACGCGAAGGCTGCCGTCGAAGAGGGCATCGTCGCCGGTGGTGGCGTCGCCCTGATCCAGGCCGGCAAGACCGCCTTCGAAGGCGAGGCCATCCTGGCCCTCGTCGGCGACGAGGCGACCGGTGCCCAGATCGTGCGCGTTGCAATCGACGCCCCGCTCAAGCAGATCGCCCTCAACGCCGGCCTCGAGCCGGGCGTTGTTGCAGACAAGGTGCGCAACCTGCCCGTCGGTCACGGCCTCAACGCCGCGACCGGTGAGTACGTTGACATGCTCGCTGCTGGCATCAACGACCCGGTGAAGGTCACCCGCTCCGCGCTGCTGAACGCATCGTCGATCGCTGGCCTGTTCCTCACCACCGAGGCCGTCGTCGCCGACAAGCCGGAGAAGAACCCGGCCCCGATGGGTGACCCGTCGGGCGGCATGGACTTCTAAGTCCTCTCGCAACAACCTCGCAGTAACTGAGCCGGGCGTCTCCTTCGGGAGGCGCCCGGTTTTGCGTGCCCGCCGCTGTTGACCGGCTGCGCGGGCCACTCTCAGCCTCAATGTGAACGACAGGGCCGTGCAGTAGCCCTCACTGTCGGCGAGTCGGTCGCGCCCCCGCTAGCGCAGGAACAGGCGCGCGTTGGCCTGCTCGATCTCGGCGTAGTGCGTGCCGGCGGAGCCGAGCGACTGGCCCAGCGCGGCGAGGATCGCATCGACCTGCAAGTTCATGGTGCGCCAGTCTCCCGCTGCAGCCTGGAACGCGCTCGAGGCTTGGCCCGCCCAAGCACCCTGCAGGTTGTTGACCTGAGCGGTGAGGCTGTGCGCCTCCGCCCGCAGTCGCTCGATCCCTGCCTGGACGACGTTCGAGGTCGCGATGATCTGGTCGCTGTCCACACTGAATTGCGGCATGCCCTGCTCCGATGCTCGGCGGCATCCGGCATGCCGCATGCACCGAGGCTAGAACGGCCAAGAGCCCGCCGCTCCAGCGCCGTACGACCTGTGCAGAAGGTATGCCGCAGGCGCCACTGTGCACAGCAGGCGCCGCCCGTCTAGCGGGTGGTGTCTCCCGGCACGAGGGGCTTCGGCGCGGCGGCGGAGTCGGCCAGCGGCAGGTTCACCCGGAAGGTGGCGCCGCCGCCCGGCGTCTCGACGACGTCGACGCTGCCGTTGTGCGCGGCCACGATCGAGGAAACGATCGCGAGGCCCAGGCCGCTGCCGCCGGTCTCGCGGGCACGAGAGGTGTCGGCACGCCAGAAACGCTGGAAGATCTTCTCGCGGATCTGCGGCGGGATGCCCTCACCGTGGTCGATGATCGCGAACGAGGCGCGCTCGGTGTTGCGGTCGAGGCTCACGCTGATCTCGATCGGACTGTCGACGGGGGTGAAGCGCATCGCGTTGCCGAGCAGGTTCGTGAACACCTGGCGGATCTTGTTCTCCTCGGCCAGGACCATGACCGAGTGCGCGTCTTCGATCGGGCCAGCCGTGATGGCGGCGCTGAGCGGGGTCTCCACTCCGGGCCGGCGCGGCTTGCGGCTGCGCAGCCTGGCCAGGGTGGCCCCGGCGAAGGCGATCGGGCCGGTGGCGTTGCTGACACCCTCCGGCGGGGCCGGGCGGGTGAGCGGCGGGGCGATCTCGCCCGTATCGACCCGTTCGACGGGCGCGGGGGTGAGGACGGTGATGGTGCGGCCGGGGGAGGACGCCATGGCATCGAGCGCCGCGTCCCGCGCCAATGGCACCAGGTCGACGGGGGCCAGCGCCAGCGGCTTGGTCTCGTCCAGCCTGGCCAGTTCGAGCAGGTCCTCGACCAGACCGCCCATCCGGATGGCTTCCTTCTCGATGCGCTCCATGGCCTGGGCGACTTCCTCCGGCGTCTGCAGCGCGCCCATCCGGTACAGCTCGGCGTAGCCGCGCACCGAGACGAGCGGGGTGCGCAGCTCGTGGCTGGCGTCGCCGACGAAGCGGCGCATCTGGTCGATCGTGCGGGCGCGGTCCTTGAAGGCGCGATCGATGCGGTTGAGCATCGTGTTCAGCGAGCGGTTCAGCCGGCCGACCTCGGTGTTGGGGGTGGCCCCGCCGAGGCGCTGGCTGAAGTCGCCGTCGGCGATGGCAGCGGCGGTGCGCTCGACCTCGCGCAGCGGCGCGAAGGTCGTGGTCACCAGCATCCGGGTGATCAAGGCGCCGAGGATGATGACACCGACGCCGAAGCCCAGGAAGATCGACAAGTAGGTGGCGAGAGTCTTCTCGGTCTCGGCGAGCGAGACGGCCACGAGCGCGACGCCCATGGTGCCCTCTGGCCCGTTGCTGAGGTTGACCGGCACGGCGACGGCGTGGAATGTCGTGTTGCCGGTCTTGTCGGTGAGGTCGAAAACGCGGCCCTCTGCCTTGATCATCGAGGCCAGATCGAGCGAGAACGTGGGCACGGGAAGCTCGTCGGCCGGTCGGTTCTTCCAGTTGAAGTTGCAGAGCTTGCCGGAGTCGTCGAAGATCGCGACGAAGTACTCGGAGGACATCCGCTCACGCGTGGTGTTGAGCGTCGGCTCGCAGCTCACCGTGACGAGCTGTTCGATCGTGCCCTGGGACGAGGCTGTCGTCACGAGCCGGGCGTCCATCTGGGCGAGCACGTAGACGCGCAGCATCGTCATGGTCCCGATGCCGGCCACCAGGAGGCCCAGCGTCAGCATCAGCACGGTCACGCCGGTGATCTTGGTGCGGAGGGAGACGCGGCTCCAACGTTCGGTCAGTGACTGGTGCATGAGGTCTTCAGTGTAGGAAGGCAGCCTGAGCAACAGCCGGGCTGTCGCTCAGGCCGCTCCGCGCGGTCACGGGGCCGGGCAGCTCTCAGCCCTTGGACTTCAGCATGTAGCCGAAGCCGCGCTTCGTCTGGATCAGCGGCTCGCTGGAGTGCTGGTCGAGCTTGCGGCGCAGGTAGGAGATGTAGCTCTCCACGATGCCGGCGTCGCCGTTGAAGTCGTACTCCCAGACGTGGTCGAGGATCTGCGCCTTGGACAGCACACGGTTCGGGTTCAGCATCAGGTAGCGCAGCAGCTTGAACTCGGTGGGGGAGAGCTCGATCGGCTCGTCGCCGACGAGCACCTCGTGGGTGTCCTGGTCCATGGTGAGCTCGCCCGTGCGGATGATCGCGTCTTCCTCCGCGTGCATGGTGCGGCGCAGGATCGCCTTGATGCGCGCCACGATCTCGTCGAGGCTGAACGGCTTGGTCACGTAGTCATCGCCGCCGACCGTGAGACCGGTGATCTTGTCTTCCGTGTCGTCCTTGGCGGTGAGGAACAGGATGGGGGCCGTGTAGCCAGCCGAACGGAGGCGCTTGGTCACGCCGAAGCCGTTCATGTCGGGCAGCATGACGTCGAGGATGATCAGGTCCGGCTCTTCCTCCAGCACAGCTGAGATTGCCTGGGCGCCGTTTCCGACAGCGCGGACAGCAAATCCGGCAAAGCGCAGGCTGGTGGTGAGGAGGTCCCTGATGTTGGGCTCGTCGTCAACAATGAGAATGCGAGGTCCGTCGGTCATGCTCACAGTATCTGCGCGTTAGCTGGAACTTTCCTGTGCGTCTATTGAGGGATTTGTGGGACAGGGACGGCGCGCACGCAGCACTCCCCGGCATCCGGATCGGCGACGATCGTGTGGGCGGCGTCGCCCGCACCGTCGGCGATGCCGCACAGCAGCTGGTAATTCAGTGAGCAGACGACGGCCGTGTGTGTCTCAGCGAGTCGGTGGAACGGGCAGTTGCCGAGCACGATGCCGCCATCGTCCTCCGCGCGCGGCTCGAAGCCGTTCGCGGTCAGCGCACTGCTCAGATCGGCGGATGCCGCTCCGATCGCGCGCCCGGCGTGCGCGGCGACGCGGGCGAGGGTGTCGAGCACGGGCTCTCCGCTCTGGCCGGACTCACTGATAGCCGCCGCCATCAGCTCACCGGCGAGGTCGTACTGGCGGGCGGGCACGCTGATGCAGATTTCACCATCTGCCCGGCTGTACAACTTGGCCGGGCGCCCGGCCCCTGGCCCCGTCTTGCCGCTCAGGCGGCGGAACTCCACAGCGAGGAGGCCCACCTCGGCCAGTCGGTCGAGGTGAAAGGCTGTGGTGCTGCGGCTGAGGCCGAGGGTTGAGGCCGCGGCGTCGCGCCCGAGCGGAACGGGGCTCTGCGAGACCAACTCGTAGAGCGAGCGGCGCACTGGGTCGTCGAGGGTGGCGACCGCGCTGACGCGCTCTGGCAGTGGTGGCGGGCTGGACATGGGGCAATTCTAAAACAAATGGATCTTGACGCAAGATTTTTCCGGTTCTATTCTCGGAACTATCGGCTCAGAGATGAGGCTGCCGCGGGCCACCGACAGTGGCACCGGGCGATCCAGCCTCAGCCCGAGGCCCCGTGCAGGGAAAGGCAGACGATGCCCAGACAGAACGCAGCTGTCGTCACCGCATTCGACGACAAGGCCGCTTCGCCCGAGCGCCGCCCCGTGCGCGCGATCGCCGCGCGACGCAGGCCGGACCGCGAGAAGGCCATTGCGGCCGTTGGCCAACTTCTGCAGGCCCTCGGTCGAGACCCGGATTCGCCGCACCTGGCAGACACCCCGCGTCGGGTCGCCGACGCCTTCATCGAGATGCTCACGCCGCGCGAGTTCACGGCGACGACGTTCGAGAACGAGGCAGGCTACGCGGAGCTCGTGCTGGTGCGCGACATCCCGTTCACCTCTCTCTGCGAGCACCCCCTTCTGCCGTTCCAGGGCATCGCGCACATCGGCTACCTGCCGGGGGAACGCATCATCGGCTTGTCGAAGCTGGCGCGGGTGCTCGAGCACTTCTCCCGCGAACTGCAGGTGCAGGAGCGTCTCACCCAACAGGTCGCAGACTGGCTGAACGAGGAGCTGGGCGCGCGCGGCGTCGGGGTCGTGCTCGAGGCGGAACACCAATGCATGGCGGCCAGGGGTGCCAGGGTCACCGGCAGCCGCACCACGACGAGCGCCTGGCACGGTGAGCTGCGCAGCGACAGGGCGGCCAGGGCAGAGTTTCTGCAGTTGAGCGGCATCGGCGCCGCCTCGGAGGAGGGGACGGGCTCATGAGCGAGTCGGGCACGGCCGACCACGAGCACCTCGTCATCGTGGGTGGTGGGCTCGCGGCGGCCAGCGCCGCTGCGGGCATCCGGGATGCCGGATTCGGCGGCCGGGTGAGTATCGTCGCCGGAGAGGCGGAATACCCCTATATCCGCCCGCCGCTCTCCAAGGAATACCTGACCGGGAGCGCGGAACGCTCGAGCATCTTCGTGCACGACGACGGCTGGTACGCCGAGCAGGACATCCGGGTGCTGCGCGGGCAGCGGGCGAGCGCCCTCTCGACCGAGTCCCACAGCCTGACCCTGGCCGACGGCGGCGCCATGCGCTTCGACAAGCTCCTGCTCGCGACGGGCGCCCGCTCACGCCGCTACGCCGGCCCCGGCGCCGAGCTCGGCGGTGTGCACCACCTCCGCACGGTGGGGGAGTCCGAGGCGCTCGCCGCGGAACTCTCGGCGGGCGGCCGCCGGGTGGTGATCGTCGGGTCGGGCTGGATCGGCCTCGAGGTGGCGTCCGCCGCCCGCGGCTACGGCAACGAGGTGACCGTGCTCGGGCGGGAAGCTACGCCATTGGAGTTCGCGGTCGGCCCCGACATCGGGATGGTGTTCGATGCACTGCACCGGGCGAACGGCGTCGACCTGCGCAACTCCTCCGCGGTGACGGCCATCGAGGGCAGCGGCGGCATGGCCACCGGGGTGCGGCTGGCCGCCGGCGAGTTGATCGCCGCCGATGTCGTCGTCGTCGGGATCGGCGCGCTGCCGAACACCGAACTGGCGGAGGCCGCCGGGCTCACCGTCGACAACGGCATCGTCGTCGACGCGGGCTTTCGCAGCTCGCACCCCGACGTCTACGCGGCGGGAGACGTTGCCAACGTGTTCCACCCGGTCCTCGCCCAGCCGCTCCGCGTCGAGCACTGGGCGACGGCCAGAGACGCCGGCTTCGCTGCCGGAGAATCGATGGCGGGCAAGAGCGTCGAGTACGCCCAGATCCCCTACTTCTACACCGATCAGTTCGATCTCGGCATGGAGTATTCCGGATACGGCATATTGACGGCCGGCGCGGAGCTGGTGATTCGTGGTGACCTCGCCAACCGGGAATTCGTGGCGTTCTGGCTGCGCGAGAACAAGGTCGTGGCCGGCATGAACGTGAACGTCTGGGATGTGAACGAGAGCGTGCAGGCGCTGATCCGGGGAGAGGTGACGGTGGACGCGGCGCGGCTGGCCGACCCCGCCGTGACCCTGGATTCGCTCCTGGCCGGGGCCATCGCATGACGGCCCCTCCGGTGCGACAGGATGCGGCGACGAGCTTCCCGCAGCCGCAGCTGCGGTATCCGTTACGCCAGATCGGTGAACGCAGCTTTGACTTCTCACGGCAGGTCGCGGTGATGGCGGTGGTGAACCGCACACCGGACTCCTTCTACGACCGAGGTGCGACGTTCGCGCTGGACCACGCCGTTCGGGCCTCCCTGTCAGCGGTGGAGGTCGGCGCCGACTGGGTCGACATCGGCGGGGTGCCGTTCGCCCCGGGGCCGGAACTCGCCGTCGATGAGGAGTGCGCGCGGGTGTTGCCCGTCGTGCAAGCGCTCCGGGCGGCATCCGACTGTGTGATCTCTGTCGACACCTTCCAGCCAGAGGTCGCCCGCCGCGGCATCGAGGCAGGGGCGACAGTGATCAACGACACCACCGGCCTGTTCCACCCGGAGCTGGCCGATGTGGTCGCCGACAGCGCGGCCACGCTGGTAATCACCCACAGCCTGGCCAGCCCACGCACGCAATACCCGCACCCGCAATACGGCGACGTCGTGGCCGAGATCTCTGAGTTCCTGCTGCGCCGGGTCGAGTTGGCCGTGTCACGCGGGGTGCCGGAGGAGCGCATCATCATCGACCCCGGCCACGACCTGAACAAAAACACGCTGCACACGCTGGAGATCACCCGCCGGCTTGGCGAGCTCACCGCCCTCGGGCACCCGGTGCTCGTGGCGGTCTCGAACAAGGACTTCATCGGCGAGACGCTCGATGCCCCGCGGGGTGAGCGGCTCGAGGGTTCCCTCGCGGCGATGGTCGCGTGCGTGCTGGCCGGTGCCCGCATTGTTCGCATGCATAATGTTCCCGAGAGTGTCGCGGCTGTGCGCATGACCGAGGGGATATTGGGTCTGCGCCAGCCGAGCTATCTGAAACACAACATGGGGGAGTTCAATGTTCAAGGATGACAGCTCATGACCGGACCATCGACCCGGCAACTGTTCGACGCCTACGCGCTGCCGGAGCGGATGACCCCGCGCCTGCGCGTGAACTTCGTCGCCAGTCTGGACGGGGCGGCGACGCGGGACGGCCGGAGCGGGGGGCTCGGCACCCCTGCAGACCGAGCGGCGATGACGGTGCTCCGCGCGATCGCCGATGTGATCGTGGTCGGCGCCGGAACCGTGCGTGCCGAGGGGTACGGCGGCCTGCGGCTGCCGGAGGAGGCCATCGCCTGGCGCGAGGAGAACGGGCTCGGAGAGCAGCCGCCGCTCGCCGTGGTGTCGTCGTCGCTGGATCTGCCGCCAGAGCATCCCTTCTTCGCTGAGGCGGTGGTGCGCCCACTTGTGCTGACCCATGAGGCAGCCCCGGCCGAGCGGCGCCGGGAACTCGCCGAGGTTGCCGATGTGATCGACTGCGGGGTGTCATCCGTCGAGCCGGCACGGTTGGTGCAGGCGCTGGCCGAGCGGGGGATGCCGCAGATCCTCTGCGAGGGGGGCCCGCGGCTGTTCGGCGAGCTGATCGCCGCCGACGTCGTCGACGAGCTCTGCCTGAGCCTCAGTCCGCTGCTCGTCGGAGGGGACGCCGGGCGGATCGCGCACGGGCTCATCGAGGCGCCACGGCGGATGCGGCTGCTGGACGCCTACCCGGCCAACGACCTGCTGCTGCTGCACTACGCCCGCGCGCGCTGATTGAGCCCCGTCCCGCTGATTGAACCCGCTCCCGCTGATTGAGCCTGTCGAAATCCCGTCGCAGGGTTTCGACAGGCTCAACCTCCGGGGAGGCAACCCGTCCGGCTAGGCCGCGGCGGCGTCGAGGGTGTGCGCGTCAAGAATCGTGTAGCTGTAGCCCTGTTCGGCGAGGAAGCGCTGCCGGTTCTGCGCGAAATCCTGGTCGACGGTGTCGCGGGCGACCAGTGAATAGAAGCTCGCGGTGAGCCCGGACTCCTTGGGCCGCAGCAGGCGGCCGAGGCGCTGCGCCTCCTCCTGGCGGGAGCCGAACGATCCGGACACCTGGATGGCCACGGTCGCCTCGGGCAGGTCGACGGAGAAGTTGGCGACCTTCGAGACGACGAGCACCTCGACCCGGCCCTCGCGGAACGCCTGGAACAGCTGCTCGCGCTCGTCGACCGGCGTCGCGCCGGTGATCTTGGGCGCGTTGAGCGCGTCGGAGAGCTCGTCGATCTGATCGAGGTATTGGCCGATCACGAGGATGCGCTCACCGCGGTGCCTGGCCACCAGCTGCTTGACGACGCCCAGCTTGGCCGGGGCGGTCGAGGCCAGGCGGTAGCGCTCGTCATCTGCAGCGGCGGCATAGCTCAGCCGCTCGTGCTGCGGCAGGTCGATGCGCACCTCGTAACAGTTCGCGGGGGAGATGAAGCCCTGCGCCTCGATCTCCTTCCACGGTGCGTCGAAGCGCTTCGGCCCGATCAGGCTGAACACGTCGCTCTCTCGGCCGTCCTCGCGCACCAGCGTCGCGGTCAGTCCGAGTCGGCGGCGGGCCTGCAGCTCGGCGGTGAGCTTGAACACGGGTGCCGGCAGCAGGTGCACCTCGTCGTAGACCACGAGGCCCCAGTCCATCGCGTCGAGCAGGGCGAGGTGGGCGTACTCGCCCTTCCGCTTCGCGGTGAGGATCTGGTAGGTCGCGATCGTGACCGGCTTGACCTCCTTGACCTGCCCGGAGTACTCGCCGATCTCCTCTGGGGTGAGCGAGGTGCGCCGCAGCAGCTCATCGCGCCACTGCCGGGCGCTGACGGTGTTGGTGACGAGGATCAGCGTGTTCGTCTTGGCGGTGGCCATGGCGCCGGCGCCGACCAGCGTCTTGCCCGCGCCACAGGGCAGCACGACGACGCCGGAGCCGCCGGCAAAGAAGTTGTCGACTGCCTTCTGCTGGTAGTCGCGCAGCGCCCAGCCGTCCTCGGCCAGGTCGATCGGATGCGGCGTGCCCGGCGTGTAGCCGGCGAGGTCCTCCGCGGGCCAGCCGAGCTTGACCAGCTCCTGCTTGAGGGCACCGCGTGCCCACGGCTCCACGTCGAAGGTGTCGGGGCTGGGGCGGCCGAGCAGTAGCGGCGCGATCTTCTTCGCGTTGGCCACCTCGGTGAGCACGGCGACATCCGTGGAACGCAGCACCAGCCCGCCCTCGTCGTTGCGCTCGATGACGAGCCGCCCGTAACGGCCAACGGTCTCGACGATGTCGATCGACACCGTCTGCGGAACGGGGAACTTCGAGTAGCGCTCCAGCGTCGCCAGCATGTCGGCGGCGTCGTGGCCGGCGGCGCGCGCGTTCCACAATCCGAGCCGGGTGATGCGGTAGCTGTGGATGTGCTCCGGCGCACGCTCCAACTCGGCGAACACCGCAAGGTCGTGCCGGGCATCCTCGGCGAGCGGGTGCGCGACCTCGAGCAGAACAGTGCGGTCGCTTTGAACGATCAGTGGGCCATCCGACATAACCGCCGAGTCTACGCGGCCCGACTGGGCGCGGGGGCGATGACGGCCCCGACACGCCCCGGCACCCGACCGGGCGCCGGGGTGTGCCCTAGGCGGTGGCGATGGCGGCGATGCTGGAGAGCGGCAGGGTGCGCTCGATGTCGGCACGGCGGTCGCGGGCGCGCAGGCGGCCGTTGGCGACGCTGGCCGGCTCCAACAGGTAATCCGAGACCTCTCCGCCCGGCATCCGCACGCTCACCACGAGGGTGTGCTTGGAGCGGATGGCCAGATCGATCTGCCGGGCCAGCCAGGCCTGGCCGGTCGGCGCGGTGTCGGCGTCGGAGTCGCGCAGCGTCGCGATCAGCTCGGGCAACGGGTCGATGGCGGCCGGAACTTCGGCGCGGGCGGGACGGCGCCGGGTGAGGTGCACGACCTCGCCGGCGGCATCCTCGATGGCGACCGGGTAGCGGGCGTCGCTGAGCGCCCAGAACAGCGCCTCGGGGGCGAAGCGACTGTGCAGCCGATTCGGCCCGGCCGGCTGCAGCCCGAACGCCGAGAGCGCCTGGTCGACAGCCACGGTGTGTATCAGCGCGAGATCGTCGGAGCGGATCACGCTCTGGAACAGCTCGTCGTCGGCCGGTCCGACCCGGAGCCGGCCGTAGCGCGCAGCCGACTCGGTGACGAGGTATTCCAGCGGCTGGGGGATGCCGGTGAGCGAGATCGAGCCGAGGAAGGCGAGGATGCTCTCTGCCGTTTCTCCGCCGGCCAGGGCCCGGTTCACGGATGCCGCCGTCACCCGGTAGCTCGACGCCAGCTCGCGGCTCTCGACCTCGGCCACCGTGCGCAGCCGTGCGTCGACGCTGGGCGTCAACGGGCCGGGGGCGACCGCCGTCAGGTCCTGCTGCAGGTACACGGTGGAGACCTCGGGCGGAAGCAGTGTGGCCACCACCCGGGCGGCCTCCTCGCCGCCCTGTTCGAGCAGGGCGGTGCCAGCAGAGCTGGGCTCGCCGTCGGCGGTGATGCCGAGCAGGTCGGCCTCGGTGGTGCGGTCGTCGATGCGCTGCTGCAGCGAATCGCCGGCGGCGGGGAAGATCCAACTCACGGCGCTCTGCAGCGAGTCACCCCACGGTCCGCGGGCGCGTTCCACGAGCAGCGCGCGCACATCGGAAGCGAGCCCGCCTAGCCAGGCCTCGGCCAGGGTGCGCCAGCGCTCCGACATGGAGCCGTGCAACCATTCCTCGCCAGCGTCACTGTGCTGCCAGAGCGAGCCCTCTCGCTCAACCAACGCAGCGCGTTCGGCGAGCCCGAGATAGCGCGGCACCTCTTCGAACTCGATTCCGGCCGCCGCGGCCAGCCGCTTGGCGTCCGGCAGTGAGAGGCCGCCGCGGGCCAGCTCGCGGGCCGGGTCGAGGATGAGCGCGGCCACGAGCTCTGCCACAACGGCGGTGGACCTGAACGCGTGCTCGGCTGCGAGGCGGTCACGGGTGGGGTTGGCCGCGGTCGCGGGTGCCGCCGGGGCGGTGTCTGCGGAGCCGGGGTCGGGAGCGGCGAGCTCCGCGCTGCTCGGGAGCCCGGCGGCCGGCCAGCCGCGCAGCTGTTCGCTGACCGCAGCGAACGGCGCGAACTGCGCTGAGCCGTCGGCGGCCTCGCTCAGCGTGCCGAGCAGCAGCTCGTGCAGGCGTTCGGCCCTGGCTCGCACGATCTCTGCGTCGACGGACGTGTGGCCGAGCTCGGAGAGCCGGTCGGCGATGGCTGAGGCGGAGGCCGCGGCATCCGCCGCCACCAACAGGCCACCGGCGGTGTCGGCGCTGGAGGCGGAGGCGGTTGGGCTGGCCTCGGCGATGAGGTCGCCCGCCACTGCTAGAACTGCGAGCCGGGTGCGATCGAGTGTGGCCAGTGCGGCGTGAACGGATTCCGGGGCGAGCAGGGCTTCGGCGAGGTCAAAGTAGTCGCGCACCCCCGCCATCGGAAACTCGCGCAGGGCGAGGGCCGCCGCCAACTGCTCATCGGTGAGTGCGCTTAGTCGTGCGGCGAGGGAGAGCATGTCTTCTACCGTTTGTTCTCTCGTGCCGCACGGCTGCGGCGCAGGCTGGAGACCACCATGAGGGCGATGATCAGTGCAAATCCGATCGGCAGGCCGACCAGGGGGAACATGAATACGAACGGCCACACACCCTTGCTGAAGCCGTCATCGGCTCCGGCTCCGGTTGCGGTGCCGATCATCACGGCGATAAAGGCGAGAATCGAGGCCCCGATGACACCGGCGACCATGTAGGCGAAGACGCGCTCGAGGCGCTGGGATGGTTCGGGGTTTTGCGGGCTCACAATCTCTAGGATACGGGGCAGAGGCCGCCGTAACCCAATAAGCTAGGAGCTGGACGACGCCGCGATTCGGCGTGCCCGCGTTTTCACTCAGTGAGGTTCAATATGCCTACCGGCAAGGTCAAGTTCTACGACGACGAGAAGGGCTTCGGCTTCATCAGCTCAGATGACGGCCAAGAGGTCTTCTTGCACGCCTCGGCACTGCCCGCTGGCGCCACCGTCAAGCCGGGCACGCGCCTGGAGTTCGGCATCGCCGATGGCAAGAAGGGCGCCCAGGCGCTCTCCGTTCGGGTGCTCGACGCCCCGGTGAGCCTTGCCAAGGCATCGCGCCGCAAGGCCGACGACATGGCCGTGCTGGTCGAAGACCTCATCAAGTGGCTCGACGGCATCGGCTCCGAACTGCGTCGCGGCCGGTACCCAGAGGGCCACAAGGCCACCACGACGGCGGCCATGCTGCGTCGTGTCGCCGACGAACTCGACGCATAGCGTGAACAACATGCAGAGTGAGACGGATGCCGCACCCCAGCCCGCCGCGCTGAGCGACGCGCTTGAGACCGTGACGGAGCCGACGGAGAAGTCGGTGCCGGTCACCGACGAGGTGCTGCTCGCTGCCGTGGACATGGCTCGCGCCGCGCTGCTGGACTTCACGCCGCCGGCCACGATCGGCCGCGTGATCGGTCACGTCGCCGAGGAAGATCACGTGCTCTCGCTGCTGTTCGAGTGCCGACTGGCCGGTTACCCGGGCTGGCACTGGACTGTGACGCTTTCACGCATCAGCGGGGAGGCGAAGCCGACGGTGCTCGAGTCTGAGCTGATGCCCGGCGAGGGTGCGTTGCTCGCACCCGAGTGGGTGCCGTGGTCCGAGCGTCTCGCCGACTACCAGGCCGCACAGCTGGCGCACGACGACGAACAGGCCGAGTCTGACGGCGAGCACGACGATGACGACCACGACGACGAGCACGATGACGACGACGAGGGCGAGGACGACGGCTTCGACGACGACTACACCGACGAGCCGCAGCAGCGGCCCCACTCGGGCGACATCGACGGCCTCGACATCGACCACCTCGACGGCGAGCTGACGGACGACGAGTCCGACGACGACGACGACGACGACGATGACGAGTCCGACGACGACGATGACGACGACGAGTCAGACGACGATGACGACGACGAGTCCGACGACGACGACGATGATGACGACGACGAGTCAGATGACGACGACGACGACGACGAGGACGACGAGTCCGATTCAGACGACGACGATGAGGCGACCGCGCGCGACTAGCGCCGGCGCCACTGCACGACGGCGAGGCCGATGAGGCCGAGGGCTGCTCCGAACACGGAGCAGCTCAGCCACCAGCCGAAGCCGGCGGCATCCAACTGTGGCAAGAACGCCAGACTCACGATGATGGCGAGCACCCAGATGGCCGTTCCGGCGAGCACGGCTTTGCGCGCGTCTGCGCGGGCCGGCAGTGGATCTGGCCGACGCTCGCTGTCTTTCAACCAGAATCGCATCACTGCCAGTCTGTGGCGAGCGGGCCGCGCCAGTCAAGTTGGCACGACCCGCTCGACGGTCTAGCCGAGCTGGCCGACCACGTACTCGATCGAGGCGACGAGCGCACGCACGTCATCCGGCTCGATCGCCGTGAACGTGGCGACGCGCAGTTGATTGCGGCCGAGCTTGCGGTACGGCTCGGTGTCGACGATGCCGTTGGCGCGCAGCGCCTTGGCCACCGCCGAAGCATCGATGGCGTCGTCGAAGTCGATCGTGACGACGACGGGGGAGCGGTGCGCGGCATCCGTCACGAAAGGCGTGGCGTAGTCGACGCTCTCTGCCCAGTCGTAGAGCACGCCGGACGACTCCGCCGTGCGCGCGCCGGCCCAGCTCAGGCCGCCGTTGCCGTTGATCCAGTCGACCTGGTTCTCGAGCAGCAGCAGGGTCGAGAGCGCCGGGGTGTTCAGCGTCTGGTTCAGGCGCGAGTTGTCGACAGCGTTCTTCAGGCTGAGGAACTCGGGAATGTAGCGGTCGTCCGCCGCAATGCGCTCGACCCGCTCGATGGCGGCGGGGGAGAACAGCGCGAACCACAGGCCGCCGTCGGAGGCGAAGTTCTTCTGCGGTGCGAAGTAGTAGACGTCGGTCTCGCTGAGCTCGAAGTCGATGCCGCCAGCGGCGCTGGTGGCGTCGATCACGGTGAGCGCACCGGCGTCGCCGTTCACGCGCTTGACCGGGGCAGCGGCACCCGTCGAGGTCTCGTTGTGCGGCCAGGCGTAGACATCGACGCCGGCGACGGCCTCGGGGGTCGCGATGCTGCCGGCATCAGCCTTGCGCACGTCGGGAGCCTCGAGCCAGGGGGCGCCGGCGGCGGCGGCGAACTTTGAGCCGAACTCGCCGAAGCTCATGTTCTGTGCGCGGCGCTCGATCAGGCCGAAGGAAGCTGCATCCCAGAACGCGGTGGAGCCACCGTTGCCGATGACAACCTCGTAGCCCTCTGGTGCGCGGAACAGCTCACTGAGGCCGGCGCGCACGCGGCCAACCATGTCTTTGACGGGCGCCTGGCGGTGCGAGGTGCCGAGAATGGCTGCGCCGGCGCCGGTGAGGTAATCCAGCTGCTCCCGTCGAACCTTGGACGGCCCGCATCCGAATCGACCATCGGCGGGCAGGAGGGCGGCGGGAATCGTAATCTGCGGCATGGTTCGAGTCTAAGTGCGCGCCGTGGGGCGGGTAGTCTTGTTACTTACGTGCGCGTATCTGTTGCGCACGCCTGCGTGCGTTAAAAATGGGGAGGCGCGAATGACGGATCTCATCGACACCACGGAGATGTACCTCCGGACGATCCTTGATCTCGAAGAGGAGAACATCGTTCCTCTGCGTGCGCGCATCTCGGAGCGGCTCGGCCACTCCGGCCCCACCGTTTCCCAGACGATCGCCCGCATGGAGCGCGACGGACTCGTCGTCGTCTCAGGCGACCGCCACCTCGAGCTGACCCCGGCCGGCCGCAGCAAGGCCGTGCACGTCATGCGCAAGCACCGCCTCGCCGAGGTGCTGCTCTCCGAGGTCATCGGCCTCGAGTGGGAGCTCGTGCACGACGAGGCCTGCCGCTGGGAGCACGTGATGAGCGAGCAGGTTGAGCGCAAGCTGCTCGAAATCCTGAATTTCCCGACGGAATCGCCTTACGGCACCCCGATCCCCGGCCTCGAAGAGCTCGGCCAGCCCGCCGCGGCTCCGTTCATGACGGATGTCGAGAGCATCGTCGAGCTGGTCAGCCGTCACAGTGTGCCCGTGCAGGCCGAGCTGCGTCGACTCGGCGAGCCCGTGCAGTTCGATCCTGAGCTGCTGCTGCAGCTGAAGCAGTCGGGTGTCATGCCCGGAGCGATCGGAACCTTCTCGTCGGTCGGCTCATACGTGTCGGTGAAAGTCGACGGATTCGACGAAGGACTCGAGCTTCCGGCTGAGGTTGCCATCCACATTTTTGTGACCGCTGCATCCCAGTGATCGCAAGGCATCCGGCGGGCCAAGCGTTACAGATTTGTTAGAAATTGGCCTCGGGGATGTGACTTTGACCCGGTCAGCGGGTACTGTCGATCCAGTCCCACTGACCAGAAGCCGGTCGATGGACTCGAGAACAGACGTCCCCCAGACCCGTCTCTGATCTCGAAAACAATACGCGTATGCGCATTGGACGGGGCAGCTACCTAGTGCTGCTGGGGCGCCGGAGGTAACTTTGGCCCGATTAGGTTCCAGGCGCTCCCGTAGGGGCTCCACACAAGTTTCAGCAGGAAGTGCCCTTGTTCCCTCAGCGGGGACGGCACTCGATAACCGGGCGGTCATGCCCCCGGAAGCAATGCGCAGCAAGCCCCGCAGCAAGGGGTTGCGCAACACCGTCGTCCTGACACTCTCCTTCGGGATGGTCGCGACGATCGCTCTGCCCGCCTACGCGTTCGCGCCCGGCGCGGGGGACCAGCAGTTCTCTGCATCCGCGGCCACCGCGCTCAAGCAGGCCGAGGCGCAAGACGTGAAGGTCGACAAGCAGGCCGCCACCATCACGGTTGCAGCCGACGGCTACGACGCGGTGAGCGAGGCCGACATCCAGGCCGCAGCGGCCGCACAGGCCGCCTCTGAGCGTGCAGCAGAGGTCGCCGCACAGATGACCTCCTATGCCGCGTCCTACTCCGGGCCCTCGGTCGGCGAGTTCCTCGCCAATCCGGCCTACCCGAACTACGACATGAGCTCCGTCTACAACGTGGCGCTGCAGTACCAGGGCGTTCCCTACGTCTACGGCGGGGCCACGCCGGCCGGCTTCGACTGCTCCGGCTTCATCATGTACGTCTTCGCGCAGTTCGGCATCTCGCTGCCGCACTCCTCGAACGGTCAGGGAGCCGCGGGCACGCGCATCTCGATTGAGGATGCCCAGCCCGGCGACCTCGTGATCATGGACGGCCACGACGGCTTCTACGCCGGCAACGGCAACATCCTGCACGCGCCGTACGAGGGCGCCTCGGTGCGGGTGCAGCCGATCTGGACCAGCGATTACTACATCGTGCGCATCGGCATCTGACACGTCAGCTGAGCGAAGGGGGCGAACGGATGCCGCGGCATCCGTTCGCCCCCTTCGTCGTTGAACGCCGGGTGAACTCGGAAAGGCGCGTTGGGCTCTGGGCTCGCTGCGGCTCGGTCTCGGCAGAAAAGTGGTTTACCCTGAAGCTCTGACGTACTGAGAGATTCTCGGAGAGCCAATGGACAGGGCGCGGAACATTCACACCACGGATGCCCGCTGCCTGTTTGCCCGGAGGCACAGCAGTCACACACACCCCAGCCACAACGTGGTTCGAAGGACACTGTCACCATGACGGTGTCCTTTTTTCGTTAAGAACCAGCTCTCAACAACCAGTGTGTGATCGCTCGCTCCGTGCCCTCATCCGTCAGGAGAGTCGAATGGCTGCAAGCCGTGCAGCCTGCTTCGAGAGGATGACCATGCACACACTGGTGTTGAATGCCGGCTACGAACCGCTCGCCGTCGTGACCTTCAAGCGAGCCCTCGCGCTCGTGATGAACGAGAAGGCGCGCGTACTGCAGATCGACACTGGGCACCCCGTGTGGGCGACCTCGGGTGTCTGGGACCGCCCGTCGGTCATCCTGCTGACCCGTTACGTGCGGATCCCACGCGGCCGGATGGTGCCGGTCAGCCGACGGGGAGTGCTGCGCCGCGACGAGCACCGCTGCGCGTACTGCGGCAAGTCGGCCAGCACGATCGACCACGTGCTGCCGCGCTCCCGCGGCGGGCGTGACACGTGGGAGAACCTCGTCGCCTGCTGCCTGCGCTGCAACAACACCAAGAGCGACAGAACGCCAGCCGAGATGGGCTGGCAGCTGCGTTTCACGCCATACGTGCCCCGCGAGGGCGGGTGGCAGCTGCGCAGCACCGAACGCGTCTTACCCGAGTGGGGCGAGTTTCTGGAGCCAGCCGCGTAGCCACGAGTCACCCAATGCGCGTGATGGCCGCAGCAGCGCGGTCAGCCTAGAGTCTCCCCAACGACCGAGCAGGCGGCGCCAGTCGGCGCGAATGCCGCGGGCACAGACGGGAGCTTCGAGATGGCCGATCAGGCATATGTCGCCATTGCTGCGCAGTACGCCACAGAAGAAGAGGCGGTGGCCGACTTCGAGCAGATCCACGAGCACTACAAGGCTGCAGACAAGCACACCTCCTTCGACGCGGCGGTGATCAAGCGCGACATGGAGGGCAAGCTCAGCATTCCGAAACGTGATGACGGCGGCAAACACCACGGTGTCCGGAAGGGCCTGGGCATCGGGCTCGCCGGTGGCTTGGCCGTCGCCCTGTTCCCGGCTGTCGCCCTCGGCGGTGCGCTGCTGGTGGCCGGCGGATCGGGTGCAGGAATCGGTGCCATCGCCGGGCACATCGCGCGAAAGACGCCGTCGAAGGATCTCGAGTTGATCAGCGAAACACTGGATGCCGGCAGCGCCGGGATCGTGCTCGTGGTGGAGCCGGGGGAGAGCGACGAGGTGCAGAAGCTCCTGGCGCATGCCACTCGGGTGACTGTGACGGAGCTCGCCGTTGACGACGAGGAGCTCGACGAAGAGGTCGTCAGGGCGTACGAGTAGCGTCGCTCCGAACCCTCAAGGGGTGGCTGAAGCTTGCCGAGATAATGGGTGACAAGGCCGTGATGCTCCCGTAATGTGGGCTGGGTTGGAGCCCTCCCGGGCTCCACTCGCATGAAGCCCCCAGGCACGAAGCACCGCGACCCGGCCCCCCGCCGACGTGGCTCGTGCACACCAAAGGACCACGCGTGACTGAAGCCGCATCACACCGACTCGATGGCGAGCCGGGCACGGATGCCGCCCTGCCGAGCAGGCGCGAGATGCGCGAACAGTGGGCTCGCGAGGCCGCCGCACAGGCCGCCGAGGACGAGACCGCGACAGTCGGTGCTCTTTCTACCGGTGTCGTCGTTCCCGTTGAACGCCCGAGCGTGCCGCAGCAGTCCTCGGCCGCCACTTCTGCAGACGTTGGGGTCGATCCGGCGCCCGCCGTGCCGCGTGCCGATGCAGCACTGGGCCGTGCGATGCGCGACAGCGTGCAGCGGGCCGCCGCGGCATCCGCTCCACTGCGCCGAGCGCTGCAGGGCCCGCGACGCCCACAAGCCACCCGTCGAACCGCCATGCGCTCGCTGGTGACCTTCGCTGTCGTGCCCGGACTGTTCCTGACAGCGGCGCTCCCGGCCTACGCGCTCGGCGTCGACGGCGGGATGGACTTCGCTTCCAGCAGCTCCCGCGCAGCGAGCACGGCCGGTGCCCAGAGCGTCAAGATCACGAGCTTCTCGCCCGAGGTCACCATCTCCAGCGACGGCTTCACCGCGGTGAGCTCGGAGGAGATCCAGCGGCTCACCCTCGAGGCCGAGCGTCTGGCCGCCGAGCAGGCCGCGGCTGACGCAGCGGCGGAGGCCGCAAGTGCCCGCGTGCGCGCCGGCGCCAACACCACACCGGGTGTGCGCCAAGAAGGCGATGACTACCCGTGGCCCTGGGAGCTGACCGACGACCAGGGCGGTGGGCTCTCACCGCTCGGCTACTACTACCGCGAGTGCGTCGACTTCGTCGCCTGGAGGCTCAACCGTGATGCCGGCGCGACGGGTTCCTTCAAGTGGGTCTGGTCGAACCTCACCCCGGGAGGCGGCAGCGCCTACAACTGGGCCAACGCATGGAACGACCACGGCTGGACCACCAGCTACGAGCCCATCACCGGTGCTGTGGCCTGGTTCACCGGTAATCACGTCGCCTACGTGCAGTCGGTGCCCGGAGACGGCACCGTCGTGCTCGAGGAATATAACTGGGGCAACGACCACTCCTACCACCGGCGCACCGTTCCGATCGGCGACGTCGACCTGTTCCTGTACCCGCCGCCGTAGGCCGCGCCGCGCCTCGTTCCCCTCTCCCGTCGCCGGCGCCCTTCCCGTTGGTCGAGTAGGCGCGCCAGCGCCCTTCCTGTTGGTCGAGTAGGCGCGCCAGCGCCGTATCGAGACCCGGCCGCCCTGTTCTACGCATGCCGCGGGCTGCAGTCTCCGCGGAGCCGTTCGGGGCTTCGGTCGCAAGCTCCCTCAGTCGCCGGGGGAGGGCAGTGCGCGGTGGCCCCGTTTCCCTTTCCCGTCGGCTGGGTGCCCCTGTCCCCGTCGACTTCGCCCCCTTCCCGTCCCCCCTTTCCCGTCGGCTGAGCGAGGAACGAGCGAAGCCCTGGAGCCGACCCACACCCGTTGGTCGAGTAGGCGCGCCAGCGCCGTATCGAGACCCGGTACGAGCGCGCAGCGGATGCCGCAGGCTTCGGCGCCCGCGGGTCCGCTCGGGGCTTCGGTCGCAAGCTCCCTCAGCCGCCGGGAGAGGGCAGTGCGCCTCGCCTCGTCCCGTCCCGCTCTCCCCGTCTGCTGAGCCCCTTCCCCGTCGGCTGAGCGAGGAACGAGCGAAGCCCTGGAGCCAACGCACACCTGTTGGTCGAGTAGGCGCGCCAGCGCCGTATCGAGACCCGGGCAGCGTGTGACGCGGATGCCGCAGGCGGCAGTCTCCGCGGATCCGCTCAGGGCTTCGGTCGCAAGCTCCCTCAGCCGCCGGGAGTGGGCAGTGCGCCGTCGTCCGGTTTCCCTTCCCTGTCGGCTGAGCGAGGAACGAGCGAAGCCTCGGAGCCGACCCGACACTGCGGCCCCGGTGGCGTTCGCGAAGGTCACGATCAGGTAACGGAAACCGAGGATGCCTCGAAAAGTGCCTGTTTTGGCCCGTTTTACGGCTTTCAGTGTCAGAGGGTGGTGGCACGCTGAAGTCATGAAACCAGCGACGTCGCAGGCTCCAGAAGCCGGGTTCGACCCGGTGCTCGACGTTGATCTGGCCGAGCTGTCGAGCGGCGCCTCGTTGGAGTGTTTCGTGCAGGCGGACCGGTATCGCCGAATTGATTCCACGGTGCGCCGGGCCGTGGCGATCGCCGACCCGCTGGGAGGCCGGCCGGAGTTGGACGAGGAGTTCGCGAGGCGCAGCATCACCGCCGAGCTGGCCCTCATCCTGCGCGTGCACGAGCGCACCATGGTCGCCCTGATCTACGAGGCCACGCAGTTGTGCGGTCCGTTCCAGAACACTCTGGACGATCTCGGGGCCGGCGTGATCACCCTGCGGCATGCCCGCGAGATTCTCGCCGCCGCTGTGCTGCTGCCGCCGCATCTACACGCCCGCTTTCAAGAGGACGCCCTGGCCAAGGCGCGCACGATGGATGCCTCCGCGTTCCGGAAAGCCGTGGCGCGGCTCCGGGACCGGCTGCATCCGGACTCCCTCGCCGTGCGGGCAGAACGCTCCCGCGCGGACCGGCGGATGGTCTTCGAACCGGATGCCGACGGGATGGCCTGGCTGCACCTCTACTTGGAGGGTGAGAAGGCCCTGGCGATTGCGACCCGGGTCGGCGACCTCGCCACCGCCGCGCAGAAGGAGGCCGCCGAACTTGCCGGTGCTGCATCACTCGACGCACCTACCGCGGCCGGAATCTTAGGCTCCGGCACACACGCCCAACTCGCGGTGGACATCGCCGCCGAACTGCTGCTCGGGCTGCCCGAGCAACCGGCCGAGGATGCCGGGGCGACTACGACGCGCTCGCACTTGCCCGGCATCGCGTTTTCGCAACCGGAAGTGTTCGTCGCCGTCCCGCAACTGACCATCAGCATCGACACCCTGATCGGCACATCGGAAGAGCCGGCCGAACTGCATGGCTATGGCCCGATCGACGCCGACACGGCTCGCCGGCTGGTCGCACAAGCACCGACCCTGCACCGCATCCTGACCGATCCGGTCGATGGCACCCCGTTGCAGCTGGACCCGACGCAGTACCGGCTGACGGCCGGATTGCGCCGGTGGATTCTCTACCGGGACGACATCTGCCGGTTCCCCGGCTGTACCTGCAAAGCCGTGTACTCCGAGACCGACCACACTCGGGCGTGGGAGAATGGCGGCTGGACAGCGGAAGACAACCTCGCCTGCCTCTGTAAGAAGCACCACCGGCTCAAGCACAACTCCCGCTGGCGGGTGGAGCAACTCGGCCAGGGCGTGCTGCGGTGGACGTCACCGAGTGGGCGGGTGTACGTGACGACGCCGTCGCGGGTTGAGCATTCGCCACCGGCGCCAGCGCCACCGGGCGCGAAACCGGCGCCTGAACCGCAGCTCGTGTTCGACGAGACTCCGCCGTTCTGAACCATCGCATACGCAGTGCCCGCGCAATCGCTCGGGGCTTCGGTCGCAAGCTCCCTCAAGCCAACGGGGATGGGGCAGTCTGAGGCGGGCCGACCGGCGAGGGAGACGACGCCATGTGGTCGCGCCCAGCTGCGACCGGTGCCACACCGGGCTGCCAAACAACCGGGCTGCCAAACAACCGGGCTGCCAAACAAAGGTGTCGGTTGCGGCGTCCGCACCCGGTAACGACGTCTTGGGGTCGGCTTCTGTGCTCAACGGACGAGTAGTTCCGTCCCCAGGAATGGGTCGGGGTTCGAGTCCCTCCAGGGTTGCCGCAATTCGATCCTGCGACATCGTGGCTCGCTCTGTGTCGCGGCGCCGCTTCCGCACGCCGCTCCGCTGTGCGCGGAGGAGTAGGTAGTCTGTGCGGGTGAACAGGGGCATGCAGACAGGCAACTCCGGATACCGCGGTCCGTCTGCGGATCGGCTCACGCAGCTCCGCCGCGAGTGGCCGAGACTGGTGAGCTGGCAGGAGGTGCGTGCCGAGCAACCGGCCATTTTCCGCAACGCCGCGCTGGGCGCGCTGCTGCTCGTGCCCTTCGCGGCGATCGCACTCTGCTGGACGGCGTTGGTATTCGAGATCCCCGTCACGGTCGTCCTCCCCGACTGGCTCGAGTGGGCTCGCGGCCTCCTGACCGTCGTCGTTTTCTGGGGCGGCCTCATGGCTGGTGTCTTTGCTGCGGTGCTCCTGAGCGGGCCGACGGAACTTCGCCGAGAGATCGCCTTCCGGAGGTTCGCGGCGGAGCGTGGCCTGTCCTTCGCCCGGTATGGCACCGAGCCCCCGCCCCGGGGGATCTTCTTTGCCGAGGGAGACGACGCCGGCGCCAGGAAGAATGCCAAGGCCAGGCAGTGGGGACGCGCGCCCGGGAATGACGCGCGCTCCCTGTTCCGCTCTCATTTTTCACTGTCCGGCTTTTCGCTGTCGGGCTTTTCGCGGTCCGGCGGCTGGGCCGGCTGCGAACCGGATCTGCAGATCGCCGTCGCCGGCTACTCGGGCGGCAAGAACGATCCCAAGGGTCCGCGCTCGGCCTTCCGATTCCTGCAGATGAAGATGCCGCGGTCATTGCCGCACCTCATGATCGACTCACAACGGAACGGCAGCTTGCGGCAATACCTGCCCAGTCGACAGCGGCTCTCTCTCGAGGGGACTTCGACCGCCATTTCGCGGTCTACGTGCCGGAGGGGTACGAGCTTGATGCGCTCCAACTCCTGACGCCGGATGTCATGGCCGCCCTGATCGACTACGGACGACACTGGGACATCGAGGTCGTTGAGGACCGCATGATCGTGGTGTCGAACCGCTTCCGCCGCCGGTCGGACCGCACGGAGACCACGTCGATGATCCTCTTCGCCGAGGTTGTTGGCGCGGAACTCACACACCAGGCGGTTACATATTCCGATCCCCGCGCGCATCGACCGAGAACCGACATTGCCGTTCCGGGGCAGCGGCTGCGGCGCCGGTCGGCCGCGTGGGTCACCGTGGTCATGTGCGCGATCGTCGCGGCGCTTCTGACGTTTCCCTTCGTGCTGGGCTGGGCACTCGATCTCTAGGAGACGGGCAGCGCCGCCACGAACCCAGCCGCCACACCGGACCGACTCAGGTGCCGATTGCGGCATCCGCACCCGGTAAACTCTTGTGGTCAGCCTCTGTAGCTCAATGGAAGAGCAGTTCCGTCCTAAGGAAAGGGTTGGGGGTTCGAGTCCCTCCAGGGGCACCAACGCGATGAGTGCGGTCATTGCTTGCGCACGTTGAGAAAGTCCCGGCCGCGGCCGGGGTTTTTCTTTTGATCGCGTGCGCGACGTCGGCCTCGCCGCTGTTGTTCAGCTCCTGATCAACGGCGCTGATTCGCGCGCGCTCAGAATGACGCGATGGCTGGCGTTCGTCCTCGGACTTGTCGCCCCCGGCGCGCTGCTCTACTCGGCGGTATGGCCGCGCCTCGAGAGCGACTATCGGGGCTTTCAGAACTGGGTCGCGGAGCCAAGCACTCTGCGTGCCTGGGCGACCGGCTACTGCAGCGCCGAGGTGAGGCGGGCGACACCGTCGAGGAACGTCGCGGATGCCGGCTCCTTGCGCCATTCCTCGAGAGTGAGCTGCCGGCCGGCATCCCGATAACGCTGCTCTACCAACCGCATCTGGTCGACGAAGACCTTACCGCGCACGAGCATCGTCACCTCGGCGTTCAGCGCGAAGGAGCGGATGTCCATATTGCTCGAGCCGATCACGGCGACATCCTCGTCGATGGAGAGGTGCTTGGAGTGCAGGATGAAAGGCGCCGGGTAGAGCCAGATCTGCACGCCGGCCCGCAGCAGGCTGTCGTAATAGGAGCGCTGTGCGTGCCACACCGAGCCCTGGTCGCCGATCTCTGAGACGAACAGCTGCACGTCGAGGCCGCGGGCGCAGGCCGAGGTGATCGCGTACATCATCGCCTCATCCGGAACGAAGTAGGGGCTCGTGATGATCACCCTGCGCTGGGCGGAGGTGACCAGGGTCAAGAACTGGCGCAGGTTGTTCTCGTCCTCGTAGCCGGGCCCGCTCGGCACGATCTGGCAGACGAGAGCGTCGGGCGAGGTGTCGGATGCCATATCGACGGCGCGCACGTTCTCGTCGTCGCCGAGCATCTCGCCCGTCTCCAGATACCAGTCAGACAAGAACACGGCGTTGGCGGCGCTGACGATGGGCCCGGTGACGCGGCTCATCAACTCCTGCCATTGCAGCCCGCGCTCGATGTTCTTCTTCGAGTTGTAGCTGCGGTCGATGAGGTTCTGCGAGCCGAGGAACGCGACCCGTCCGTCGGCCACCAGGATCTTGCGGTGGTTGCGCAGGTCGGGCCGCGAATACTCCCCGTGGAACGGGCGCACCGGCAGCATCCAGCTCCACTTCACGCCGATCCGGGTCAGCTCGGCGAAGGTCGCATCGCTGTCGACCGTGCGGCGCGACGCGACATAGTCGGCGAGCAGGCGCACCGTCACGCCCCGCTGCACAGCCCGTTCCATCGCCGAGAAGAAACCCTGCGTCGTGTCGTCGAACGACACGATGTAGAACTCGACGTGCACGAACCGGGCAGCGGCGTCGATCTCGGCGGCCATGGCATCGATCGAGGCGCGGTAGTCATCGATGAGCAGTGCGGTGTTTCCGGTGACCGCCGGGAGCGACCCGAGCTCGCGGTTCTGACGCGTGAGCGCGGCGAACCAGTCGGGCCAGCTCGACCGGTCGCCGGCGAGCTCGAGCGGGGCAGCCCTGGCCGTGATGATCCGATTGAGCTCTGCCTGCCGCTCCCGACGCTTCTTCGGCAGGCGCGCGTTGCCGATCAGTAGGAACAGGATGATGCCGACGAACGGGATGAGGAAGATTGCCAGCAGCCACGCCATCGCCGCGGTCGGCTTGCGGCCGCGGGGCACGATGATCAGCGCGGTGATCCGGATCGCCAGATCCACCACGATGAGGATGCCGCCAATGATCGCGGGGAGCTGATCGCTCATGCGCTCGCCCTGTTCGCGCCCCTACTCGTCGACGTCGAGCAGTGCGACCTCGAACTCGGCGAGCTCGATCTCGGCGGCAAGCGCCGTGACAATGTTGCCGGTCGCCGCCGCGACCCGTGCGGTGCCGACGATGGGCGCAATGGCCGTGAGCACGCCGCGGATGTCTTCCACGCTGAGACCCAGCTCCTCGCCGACCTCGAGGTTCAGCGCGTAGGACACCGGTGATGCGCCGATCGCGACCAGCGCGGCTACTCGGACCATGAACAGGGACCGCGAATCGAGGGTGGACGCCTCGACGGAGTCTGCGGTCATACGGGCGAGGAGGTCGAGCACGGGGGCGTCGTCGGTGTTGTCAGTCATGAGGATTTCAACCTTCTGGGAGGGTGTCAGGCGCGCGGCTGCGGCGCCGAACACCCATTGCACCGCCATGCCTGCCGCGGCGCATCATGGGAATCGCACGAAAGCAGGCGCCTCAGCTCAGCGCGGCTCGCAGATCACCACGGTGATGTCGATATCCGGGTTCGCTCGCAGGGTGAGGTAGCACTCTGGATTGCGGCCTTCTCCGCCCTTCGACGCGACGAGCGCGTCAGAGACGGCGCCGGCCCCGCGCCGCCGCCGCATCGAGGCGCTCGTTGAGGGTGATGGCCGCATCGATGAGCGCCAGGTGGGTGAACGCTTGCGGGAAGTTGCCGAGCTGCTCGCCGGTCAACGCGATCTCCTCCGAGTACAGGCCGAGGTGGTTGCCGTAGGTCAACATCTTCTCGAAGGTGAGACGAGCCTCCGCGAGCCGATCGCTGCGGGCGAGCGCGTCAACGTAGAGGAACGTGCAGAGCGAGAACGTGCCCTCCGACCCGCGCAGGCCGTCGGGGGAGGCGCTCGGGTCGTACCGGTAGACGAGGCTGTCAGAGACGAGCTCCTCCTCCATCGCGGTCAGGGTATCCAGCCACATCGGATCGTGCGGCGAGATGAACCCCATCTGCGGCATCTTCAACAGCGAGGCGTCGAGCACCGGCTCCCCGTACTGCTGAACGAACGCCCGGCGCTTCGGGTCCCACCCCTTCTCCATGATCTGGTTGTAGATGGCATCGCGCTCCTTCGTCCACCGTTCGAGCGGGGCCGGCCTGCCGTAGGCCATGGCGAGACGGATGCCGCGGTCGAAGGCCACCCAACACATCAGCCGCCCGTAGGTGAAGTCCTTGCGGCCGCCGCGGGTCTCCCAGATGCCTTCCTCCGGTTGGTCCCAGTTCTCAGCCAGCCAGTTGAGCAGTTTGCCGATGGCTGTCCAGCCCGCCTGGCCGAACTCGATGCCGCTGAGGTGAGCGTTCCAGATGGCATCCATGGCCTCGCCGTAGATGTCGAGTTGCAGCTGGTCGGCCGCCGCGTTCCCGATCCGCACCGGGTACGAGCCGCGGTACCCCTCCCAGTGGTCGAGGATCTCCTCGACCAGGTTCGGGTCGCCATCGATCCTGTACATGATGTCCAGTGGCCCGGTGCTGCCCGCCACCTGGTGAGCCCCGCGGTCGCGCAGCCACTTGCCGAATGCCTCCGCTTCGTCGAAGAACCCCAAGCGCACGAGTGTGTTGACCGAGAATGATGCGTCGCGAACCCAGGTGTAGCGGTAGTCCCAGTTGCGCTCGCCGCCGAGCTGTTCGGGGAGTCCGGCCGTCGGCGCAGCGACGAGCCCGCCGGACGGCGCGTAGGTGAGCAGCTTGAGTGTGATCGCCGAGCGGTGAACGTCTTCGCGCCAGCGCCCGCTGTAGGTGGTTTGACCGACCCAGTCCTGCCAGAACGCCACGGTGTCGTCGAAGAGCTGCTGCGCCCTGGCGACGGGGATGTCGTGAGGGGGAGTCTCGCTGCCGGTCTCCAATACCACTCCCCGCATCTGTCCCTCCGCCAGGCTCAGGGAGAAGCGCAGCTCGCCCCCACTCGTCGGTTCCCAGCGGGCCAGCCGTTCGTCTTCCGGGCCGCGGATGAGGCTGAGGGACATTGTGGTGTCTCCCGCGGTGAAGATCGCGCCGTGGCCGGTCGGATTCAGCTTGTACTGCTTCCGGCCGTAGTCGAAGCGGGGATCGAGCTCGATGTCGAAATCGATCGCCCCGCGCACGCACCGCACCATCCGGATGAGGCGGTGGCGTTTGCTGGGGGTGTCTGAGGTCACCGGCATGAAGTCGACCAGTTCGCCGACGCCGTTCTCGGTGAGGAAGCGGGTGACGAGAACCGCGGTGTCGGGAATGTAGAGCTGCTTCGTCTGGAAGCCGTCTTCGTGTGGGCGCGTGCTCAGGTGGCCGCCGGTGGCGTGGTCCAAGAGCGAGGCGAAGATGCTGGGGGAGTCGAAGCGCGGGCTGCAGAACCAGTCGATCGTGCCATCCGTCGACACCAGCGCAGCGGTTTGCAGATCACCGATCAGCCCGTGCTCGGCGATCGGGGGGTATCCGTCAGTCACTGTGTTCTCCTGATTCTTTAGCGTTGCGTCGCAGGTTGCCCGGTGTGGATCGGCGCAGGGGAGCGCCCGGGCAGGAATCCGGCCACGATGGCGCCGGCGATGGCGATCGCGATCAGGGGCGCCATCGCCACCACATACCCGTCGGCCGGACCCATCGCGTTCAGCGCGAGGAGCGTGCCCACGATTGCCGTGCCGAAGCTCGACCCGAGATTGGAGACGCTGCGGGAGAGGCCGGAGATCTCACCCTGCGTCTCTTCGGGGAACGCCGACTGCACAACGTTGACGCTCGGTGTGAGCGTTGCACCGAGGCCGAGTCCGATCGCCAGCAGCCCCGGTGCGAACGGCCAGGCGCCCGGCACCGCGCCGACCAGGAGCAGGAGGAGGAGGCCGACCCCTGTCACCAGGAAGCCGGCGATGATCAGCGTGCGCTGTGAGAAGTGACGCACCAGCCAACTCGCCCCGAGCGAAGACACGAGGATTCCGACGGTGGCGGCGCTGAAGATGATCCCGGTCTCGATCGCGTCGTAGTGGCGGACCACCTGCAGATGGCTCGCGACCAGCATCGACGTTCCCATCAACAGCAGCCATTGGAAGTTTTGGGTGACCAGGGCCAGATTGGAGACGCGGTTGTGGAACAGCGCCGTCGACAGCAGCGGCTCCCGGCCCCTGCGCTCCAGCCGGCGCACCCACAGGAAGAACACCGCGATCACCGCAGCTCCGGCCGCCATCAGCCCGAGCGAGGCGAGCAGGTTGTTGTCTGCGGCGAGGATGCCGAGCACGAACACGATCAAGCCGAGCGCCGACAACACCGCGCCGGTGACATCGAACGGGCGCCCGGGCTCGCGCGGGAGCGGATCTTTCAGCCGCAACGCGAGCAACAGGATGACTGCGATCACGAGGGCCTGGAACAGGAAGGCCGCACGCCAGCTGATGGCGGCCGTGATCCAGCCTCCGATCAGCGGCCCGGTCGCCGCGCCGACCCCGCCCGCGGCGCTGACGACGCCGAAAGCGCGAACCCGATCGGCCAGACCCGTCCAGTACAGCGTGACCAGGATGTAGACCGGGGGAATCAGCAGTGCCGTGCCCGCCCCCTCGAGGATCGAGTTGCCCAGGATGAGCACGCCGAGCCCGGGCGACAGCGCGCTCAGGATGGCGCCGACACCGTAGACGGAGAGGCCGAGCACGAAACACAGCTTCCGCCCGAGCTGCACGGTCAGCTTGCCGAACGGGATCATCAACGCCGCCATGACCAGCAGGAACAGCGTGATCGAGATCTGGATCCCCTGCACCGTCGTGTCGAGGTCGCGGCTCATGTCGTTGAGCATCACGTTCATGTTCGATCCGGCGAACGAGCAGATGAACTGCGCGAGCGCGAGCGGCACGAGCGTCCAGCGTGCCGGTGCCACGCTCAGCCCTGCGCCGCGGGATGACAACGCGCGCTACCAATCCCCGTGCGCAGGCCGCACGGGCTAGAGCTCGTCTGCGTCGGTGTCGGCGGTATGCACAGGCCGGAGGAACAGCTGCGACAGGTCGATGGGCTGCGTCTCCGGCGGCTCACTCGGAACAGAATCGCCACGCTGCATGATTACGCCTCCACTGGTCTCACTGCTTCTCTTGTGAAGCCTGCGCCGGGCTGTTTCGGGGGGCATCACATAGACCGGGTGATTCCCCGACATAGGATTGAACCCATGCCGATCGACCGCCAGCAGCCGCCGGCCGCGAGCATGCCGTGACCGCCCATCTCGGCGCCCGGCGGGTCTCGGCGATCGACCTCATCACGCGGCTCGACCTGTCGCATATGTTGCCCGGTGTCGCCCTCGACACGCGCGAGATCGGGGGAGTGCGCCTGTTCGAGCCCGGCGCGCTCGCACCCGCAGAAGGCGCCCTCGTGTTGGGGGTGGGCGTGCAGACCGCCGAGCAGCTCGCCGATGCGCTGCGGGAGTGTGCCGCCGCCGGCGCGCTGGCGCTCGTCGTGCGCGAGCCGGTGAGCATCGACGCTGCGGTTCAGCAGCTCGCCGAGTCGTGCGGCGTCGCGCTACTGGGGGCCCCGGCCGGCACCGATTGGATTCAGCTCGCCTCCTACTTCGTCGATGCCCCGGAGCCGGCACGGTATGGGCTCGAGGCGGATGCCGCGGCGGCCGACTCCGATCTCTTCGATCTGGCGAACTCCATCGCCGCCGTGGTCGGCGGGCCGGTGACCATCGAGAACCCGTCGAACCGCATCCTCGCCTTCTCTGCGGACCAGGCCAGGGGCGATGACGCGCGCAAGCAGAGCGTCCTCGGACACCAGGTGCCGTCGAGCTACGAGAAGATCCTCACCAGCTCGGGCGTGTTCCGGCAGATCGAGCGCTCGGCGCAGCCGGTGTTCCTGCCGTCGATCGGCCCGGGGGTGCGCCCGCGCGTCGCCGTGCGCATCCGTGCCGGCCGCGAGCTGCTCGGCTCGATCTGGGCCATCGTCGACGAGCCGCTCAGCGAGATGCAGTCGGCGGCTCTCGTCGAGGCCGCTGCCGTCGCCTCCATCACGCTGTTCCGGCAGCGCGCGGGCAGCGACGCCGCCAGGCGGCTGCGGGTCAGTGAGGTGCTCGACCTGCTCGAGGGAGGGGTGCGGGCGAAGGAGGCGGCCGAGCGGCTCGGCTACGGCTCCGCGCCGACATCGGTGCTCGCCGTCGGCCTCACCGACACCTCGACCAGCTCGATCGCGCAGGAGGACGCCGTGCAGCGTCTGGCCGACTCGCTCGGCATGTACCTGCACCAGATCCACGCGCTCTCGGTCGCCGCCCCGATCGCCGGCACGGTGTATGCGGTGCTCCCGCATGCACAGGGGCACCCCGGGCCGGAGTACGCGCGGCGGATCGCCACGACCTTCGCCGAGCGGTACCGACGCGGGCCGTCCGTCGTGATCGGGCTCGGCGCTCCCGTGGCCGATGTGACCGGTTTGCAGCGCGCCCGCGCCGGGGCGGACCGTGCCCTGCGCGTTCTGCTCTGGTCGACGGGCGGCCCGCGCCGCCGCCTCGTCGCCGACGCGGAGGAGGTGCAGGTCGAGTCGCTGCTGCTGCGCCTCTCTGACTCGCTCTCGGCCGAGCGCGAATCGGTCACCGGGCCGCTGGCCGTGTTGCGCGAGCACGATGCCGGCAGCGGTGGCTCCCTCGTCGAGACGCTCGAAACCTGGCTCGACGCGTTCGGCGACGTCACTGCCGCGGCGGGCCGTCTGGGCCTGCACCCGAACACCTTCCGCTATCGTCTGCGCCGGCTGAGCGAGATCGCGGCGATCGACCTCGATGACCCGGAGATGCGGTTCAGTCTGATGCTGCAGTTGCGCCTGTTCGCGGCGACCGCCCCCGGCAGCAGATAGCCAGTTTGTCCGATCGGACGATATCTCAGTCTGGATTCGTCGGACTCGACGATGTTTCGCCGTTCCGGCTCCGCCACGATGGAGTGAGCACCAGTGCAATCACCCCACCCTGAACACAGACGGTCCCCCCGTCGACGGAGGCAACATGACGAAACGGCTCCTCGCACCCATCGCCATCGCGGCGGGCGTCACTCTCGCCATCACCGGCTGCAGCGCCGGCACGGGCGCAAACACGTCGGGCCCGCAGGCCCCCGTGGTCGATGGAACCTTCGCCTGGTCGCTGAACGCCGACCCCGGCTCGCTGAACCCGCTGATGACGGCCGGCTCGCCCACGCACCAGCTCGCGATGCTCAGCTACGACTTCCTCGTCAACGTCGATGACAAGACCAGCGAGATCGGCCCTTGGCTGGCCGAGAGCTGGGAGGAGACCACGACCTCCGCCAGCTTCACCCTCCGCGACGGCGTGACCTGCAGCGACGGCAGCGCACTCACCGCGCAGACGGTCGCCGACAACATCAGCTTCGTGACCGACGAGGCGAACGGCTCGGCGCTGCGCGGCGTGTACGTGCCCGTCGATGCCTCCGCCGCCGTGGACGGCAACACCGTCACGGTCTCGACCCCCGCCGCCTCGCCGTTCCTGCTTCTGAACCTGGCCCGACTGCCGATCCTCTGCGACGCAGCCCTCGCCGACCCGAAGTCCATCGACGCCAGCTCCGCGGGCTCCGGGATGTTCACCGTCACCGAGGCCGTCGCCAACGACCACTACACCTTCGAGCGCCGCGACGGATACTCCTGGGGCCCGGACGACACCACCTCCGAGACGCCCGGCGTGCCGGCCACCGTTGTCGTGTCGATCGTCACCAACGAGAGCACCGAGGCCAACCAGCTGCTCTCCGGCGAACTCAACGCCGCACTCGTCACCGGCGCTGACCAGGACCGCCTGGACGCCGCCGGACTGAACGCCGCAGAGCGCGGTGCGATCGCCGGCCAGATGTTCTTCAACCACAACCCGGCCAACCCGACCTCCGACCCTGCTGTCCGCGCCGCGCTCGTGCAGGGCCTGAACCTGGACGACCTCACCAGCGTCATCACCGGCGGCCGCGGCCACCGCTCCACCAGCCTCGTCTCGACCAACCCGCGTGCCTGCGTCGACGACACGGTCACCGGCAACCTGCCGGACTTCGACGTCGAAGCCGCCGCCACCGCACTCGACGCGGCCGGCTGGAAGCTCGGCGCCGACGGCATCCGTGCCAAGAACGGCACGCCGCTGGCGCTGAACTTCTTCTACGACTCGATGGGCGACACCTACGACGCCGCCGCCGACCTCACCCAGCAGGCCTGGACCGCGCTCGGCATCGACGTCACCCTGACCAGCGGTGACTCGAACAAGACCGTCGAGGTCCTGCTCTCCGGCACCGACAACACCGGCTGGGATGTCGCCTGGGAGCCGGTCTACGTGAACCTGCCGAGCATGGTCGTCCCGTTCTTCTCCGGCCCGGTCCCGGCCGACGGCCTGAACTTCTCCGGCATTGAAAACGCCGAGTACGACGCGGCCGTTGCCACGGCATCCGGCCTGGTCGGTGCCGAGGCGTGCTCGGCCTGGGCGGACGCCGAGAAGGCCCTGTTCGCAGAGACCTCGGTCGTGCCGTTCGCCGACACGGTGAAGAAGACCTACCTGCAGAACGCCGAGCTCGCCTTCGGGTCGCAGATCGTCGGTTCGGCGCTGCGCCTGCTCAAGTAACGCGATGACCGCTGCTCCCGCTGTAACGCCGGCCGTCCGCGCGCGAACCTCCTGGTTCGCACGCGGCGGCTGGCCGTCGTTTCTGGCGCGCCGCCTCGGCGTCTTCGTGCTCTCGCTCTGGGGGCTGGTGACCGCGGCGTTCCTCATGCTGCAGCTGATCCCCGGCGACCCCGTGCGCATGGCGGTCGGCCTCAACGCCTCCGTCGAGGTCGTCGAGGCGATGCGGGCGCACCTCGGACTCGACCTGCCCCTCTGGGAGCAGTACACCCGGTTCATCGGCGGCCTCGTCACCGGCAACCCGGGCGACTCCATCAAGCTGCATATCCCCGTGGTGCAGGTCATCGCGGATCGCCTGCCGGCGACGCTGGAGCTCGCCCTGCTCACGATCGTGGTCGTGCTGCTCCTCGCCGTTCCGATCGGTATCGCCTTCGCCGCGCTCACCCGCGGTGGGCGGCGCCGTGGGGTCGAGATCGGCTACACCGCGACATCCGGAATCTTCGCGGTCATTCCCGAGTTCCTGTTCGGCGTCGGTCTCGTCTACCTGTTCGCGGTGACGGTCCCGGTGCTTCCCGTCGCCGGGCGCACCGGCCCGGAGAGCTACATCCTGCCCGTCGCCGCGCTCGCGCTCGGCGGCATCGCCTCGCTGTCCCGCATCGTCAGGGCGGAGGCGCTCGGCGTGCTCGACGCCGACTACATCCGCACGGCCCGCGCGAAGCGGATGCCGACCGCGCTGCTCTACCTGCGCCACGCCCTGCCGAACCTGCTCACGCCCACGCTGACCATGGCCGGCCTGATGCTCGGCTCGCTCATCGCCGGCACCGTGCTCGTCGAGAGCATCTTCGCCTGGCCGGGGCTCGGCCAGACGCTGGTCTCGTCGATCACCGGCAAGGACTACCCGCTCGCGCAGACCCTCGTCGTCGTCTACGGCGGCATGGTGCTGCTGGTCAACCTCATCGTCGACATCGTGCTCGCACTCGTCGACCCCCGATCCACCATCAAGGAGGTGTGACGTGAGCCAGAAGCCCGTGCGCAGCCACTGGATCATCGGAACACTGCGTTCACCGCTCGGCATCCTCGCGGCGATCGGCCTCGTGCTGTTGTTCGGCCTCGCGCTGTTCGCGCCCATGATCTGGGGCGAGGCCGCGGCGGTGTCCGACCCGCTGAACCTGTCGAAGGGGCCGAGCGCGGAGCACATCTTCGGCACGGATGCCGCCGGCCGCGACGTCTTCGCCCGCACTTTGGTCGCCACCCGGCTCTCGGTGATGATGGCCGTCGGCGCCGTCGCGATCGGGGTCAGCCTGGGCGTGATCCTCGGCTCGATCCCCGCGCTGATGCCGCGCTGGGCCGGGCGCATCCTCGTCGCGCTGCTGAACTTCGCCCTCGCCTTCCCCGCCCTGCTGCTGGCGATCTTCCTGCTGATCGTGCTCGGCCAGGGCTCGTTCAGCGCCGTGCTGGCCGTCGGGGTCGCGATCGCCCCCGCCTACGCCAGGCTCACGCACACGCTCACCTCCTCGGTCAGCGGGCGCGAATTCATCGATGCCGCCCGCATCCTGGGTGTCTCCAAGGCCGGGCTGCTGTTCCGGCACATCCTGCCCAACATCCGCGAGCCGCTGATCGTGAACGCGAGCCTCTCGCTGGGCGGCGGTCTGATCGCCTTCGCCGGCCTGTCATTCCTTGGCCTCGGCATCCAGCCGCCCGAGTTCGACTGGGGCCGCATGCTCAACGAGGGCCTCTCGAAGATCTTCGTGAACCCGGCCACCGCGCTGGCGCCCGGCATCGCCGTGGTGCTGGCCGGGCTGGTGTTCACTGTCACCGGCGAGGCAATCGCCCGCGGCACCGGCGTGCACCGCGGGCTAGGGCGGCGGATGCCGAAGCTGGCGGCCGCCCACACCCGTGCAGCCGTGACAGAGCCCGCCGCAGATTCGAACCAAGACGACGTCGTGCTGCGCGTGCGAGACCTCGCGGTCACCGTCCCGGCCGGTTCCACCTGGAGGAAGGCCGTCGACGGCATCAGCTTCGAGGTGCGCCGCGGTGAGGCCGTCGGAATCGTCGGCGAGTCGGGCTCCGGCAAGTCGCTCAGCTGCCTCGCGGTCGCGCAGCTGACCCAGTACCCCGTCGACAGCGATGCGGCACTCGTCGAGTTCGACGGCGTGCCGATCGTCAGGGACGGCGCGCGGCCGGCCGAGCTGTCGCCGCGCCGGCTTGCGAAGCTTCTCGGCACGCGCATGGCCATGGTGTTCCAAGACCCGATGTCGTCGCTGAACCCGGCGCTCAAGGTCGGCGCCCAGATCGCTGAGATCGGCTGGCTGCACGAGGGCCTGTCCAAGGCCGCCGCGCACGACAAAGCCGTCGCCCGGCTCGGCGAGGTGCGCATCCCCGACCCGGAGCGCCGCGCCCGCCAGCTGCCGCACGAGTTCTCCGGCGGCATGCGCCAGCGCGCCATGATCGCCATGGGGCTGATGGGCACGCCGGCTCTGATCATCGCCGACGAGCCGACCACCGCGCTCGACGTGACGGTGCAACGCGATGTGCTCGCGCTCCTGGACGAGGTGCGCTCGGAGACGGGCGCCGCGTTGCTTCTCATCTCGCACGACATGGCCGTGATCACGAGCGTCTGCACGCGCATCCTCGTCATGTACGAGGGCCACATCGTCGAGGACATCGAGACGAGCGAGCTGGTGGCCGGCAACGCCAGCCACCCGTACACCCGAGCCCTGCTCGCCGCCGTCCCGACCATGACGAGCCCGCGCGGGGAGCCCCTCGCCACGATCGACGAGCAGCTGCGGTCCACCTTCGCAGCCGGCCCGCTGGAGGCAGTGCGATGAGCGCCATCGAGTTCGACGACGTCCACGTGCACTTCGGTGCCGGTGCGAGCCGCTTCCACGCGGTCAAGGGCGTCTCGCTGAGCATCCCGCAGGGCAGCATCATGGGGCTCGTCGGCGAATCGGGGTCGGGCAAGTCGACCCTGGCCCGCGCCGCCGTCGGCCTCGTCGAGGCCAGCTCCGGGCGGATCCTGGTCGACGGCGTCGACGTCGTGGGCGCCCGGGGGGAAACCGCCAGGCTCCGTCGCCGCATCCAGATGATCTTCCAGGACCCCTCCTCCTGCCTCGACCCGCGGATGACGATCGGCGAGTCGATCGGCGAGGCCCTGCGTGCCGCGGAACGCCGCGACCGCACCCCGAAGCGCGGCCGCGCCGCGCGCACCCAGGAGGTCGAGCGGTTGCTGCACGCCGTCAGCCTCGGCGCCGACCGCGCAGACAGCTACCCGTCGGTGCTCTCCGGCGGCCAGCGCCAGCGGGTCGCGATCGCCCGTGCCCTCGCCGCCGGGCCGAGCGTGCTGCTCGCCGATGAGATCACCTCGGCGCTGGACGTCTCGGTGCAGGGCGCCGTGCTCAACCTGCTGCTCGAACTACAGCGGGAGCTCGGCTTCACAATGCTCTTCGTCAGCCACAACCTGGCCGTGGTGCGCTACGTCTGCGACCAGGTCGCGGTCATGCGGCACGGCGAGCTCGTCGAGTCGGGCCCCGTGCTCGACGTCATCGACAACCCACAACACCAGTACACGCGCGAGCTCATGGCCGCGATTCCACAACTCGGGGAGCCGATGTTCCGATGAATGACCAGATCATGCCCGCACAGCAGGCCACCTCCCGACCGGCGACGATCGAGGACTACCTGGACGTCGTCATCCCGGCCGGCCTGGCCACGGATGCCGCCGGCCGCACCGTGTTCGCGCGCCAGGCGAGCGACCGCGCCTCCGACAGCAACACCAGCTCGCTCTGGCTGATCGGCGCGGACGGCGAAGCCCGCGCGCTCACCGCGGGCCCGAATGACAGCAACCCGGTCTGGAATTCCGCCACCGGCGACGTGCTGTTCCTGCGCCCCGACGCGAACGGCACCGCGCAGCTGCACGCCATCAACGCCGACGGCGGCGCGATCCGCCAGCTGACCACCGCTGCCCGGCTGCCGCAGGGCGCCGGCGCTCCGGTGGTCTCCCCGGACGGCACGCGCGTCGCGTTCTCCGCGACCGTGTCCCGCGGATCCGCCACCGCCCTCGTCAGCCGCGGCCTCCGGCACAAGGTCGACGGTGTTGGCGCCCGGGGATCGGCTCGCGCCCACCTGTTCGAGCTCGACCTGGCCTCCGGCGCCCTGACTCGGCTGAGCGACGGCGACTGGGACGCCTCGGAGCCGGCCTACTCCCCGGACGGCACGAAGCTGGCCTTCAGCGCCGGGATCGATGCCGACGCGGATCGCACCCTGGAGACCCGCGTCCACGTCATCGACCTGACCGATCGCACCGCCGCGGCGGTGCCGGTCGGCCGCTCGCGTGCCGTGCACGCGCCCTTGCTCTGGGCGCCGGCCGGCGACGCCGTGGTGGCCGTCGGGGCGGAGGCCCCCGGCATCCGCAACGCAGAACTCATCGTGCTGCACCTGGACCCGGCCCTCGCCGATGTCAGCCTGACGGCGGCGCTTGACCGCAACGTCATGCCGGGCGGGACGGCCTACCCGGGCGGCCGCCCGACGCTGACCGCCGACGGCGAGGTGCTGTTCTGCCTGCGCGAGGGCGGTTCAACCGAGCTGCACGCCGTGCCGCTCGCCGGGGGACCGTCGCGTTCCATCGTGGCCGGTGCGCAGCGCGTGGTGTCCGGATTCGCCGCGTCGCAGCGCTCGATCCGTGCGGTGCTGGCCACGGAGAGCAGCTTCGGTGAGATCGTCGAGGTGCCGCTCGCCGGCGGGGAGCCGGTGGTGCTCACCTCCTTCGGCGCGGCCCTGGCCGGCGTCACCGTGCCGATCGCCGAGGAACGCTGGTTCGACATCTCCGACGGCTCCCGCGTGCAGGGTTGGACCCTGCGTGACCCGTCTCTCACGCAGGCCGGCCCGCTCGTGTTGGACGTGCACGGCGGACCGCACAACGCGTGGACCGGAACCCCGTCGATCATGCAGCCGCACCATGCCGAGCTCGTGGCCCGCGGCTACACCGTGCTGATGGTGAACCCGCGCGGCAGCGACGGCTATGGCCAGGCCTTCTTCGACGGCGTGCACGACGCCTGGGGCGAGGCCGACCTGCCCGACCTGCTCGAGCCGATCGACGCGCTGATCGCCGAGGGCGTCGCCGACCCCGCCCAGCTGCTCGTCACGGGCTACAGCTACGGCGGCTTCATGACGTGCGCGCTGACCGCGTTCACCGACCGCTTCGCGGTGGCCGTGGCCGGCGGGCTGGTGGCCGACCTCGCCCACCTCACCGGGGCCTCGGATGACGGCGTGCTGCTGGATCACCTCGAGTTCCGTCGCGGCAGCGGCCGGGCGCGCGCGCTGTCGCCGCTCGACCGGGTCGAGCAGGTCACCGCGCCGACCCTCATCCTGCACGGCGCGGCCGACCTGCTCTGCCCCGCCCTCCAGGCCGAGCAGTGGCACGGCGGGCTGCTGCTCGCCGGCGTCGAGTCGGAGCTCGTGCTCTACCCGGGCGGCTCGCACGCCTTCGTGCTGGTCGGGCCCCCCTCGCACCGGGTCGACTACAGCCGCCGCCTGGTCGACTGGTTCGAGCGGCACCTGTCGCCGACGCCCGCCGCGGCCACCGTCGAGCGGGACTACTGGCAGACCCGCCTGCAGACCGTCATCGAGAAGTACGGCATTCCCGGTGCCGCCCTCGGCATCCTCACCACCACCCGCTCCGGAACGGAGACCACGGTCGTGTCGGCCGGGCTCACCAGCACGGCCACCGGGGTCGCCGTCACCGACGACACGCTCTTCCAGATCGGCTCGATCACCAAGGTCTACACCGGAACGCTCATCATGCAGCTCGTCGAGGAGGGACTGCTCGACCTCGACGCCCCCGTGCGCGCGGTGCTGCCCGGATTCACCGTCGCCGACGCGCACGCCTCGGCCACCGTGACGCCGCGCCACCTGCTCACCCACACCAGCGGCATCGACGGCGACATCTTCACGGACACCGGCCGCGGCCACGACTGCGTCGAGCTCTTCGTCGACTCGCTCGGCGAGGTCACCTCGCACTTTGCACCGGGCGTCAACTGGTCGTACTGCAACACCGGGTTCGTCGTGCTCGGCCGCATCATCGAGGTGCTGCGCGGCGCCTACTGGCACGAGGTGGTGACCGAGCGCATCCTCCAGCCGCTGGGCCTCAGTGCCACGACGATGCTGCAGGAGGACACGATGCTGTTCCGCCACGCGATTGGCCACGGCGGCGATGCCCGCAGCGGCAGCGCCACTCCCGTCACACAGACCAGCATCGTGCCCTCTGCCCGGCCCGCCGGGCTGATCAGCGCCCAGGTTGACGACGTTCTCGCGTTTCTGGCCGACTCGATGTCCGCCGAACCCCGGCTCCTCAGCACCGCCGGCCACCGGCTGATGCTGGAAGACCAGCAGGTCTCCGACTCCGAGGGCGTCGCAGAGATCATGGGTCTCAGCTGGCTGCAGTACGACTGGAGCGGCGTGCGCGTGCACGGCCACGACGGCGGCACCATCGGCCAGCAGGCGTTTGCCCGGGCGATTGCGTCCAAGGGCGTGGCCTTCGTGCTGCTCACCAACGGCGGGCACATGACCGCGGCCAGCGATGAGCTCTTCGCCGAGATCGCCCAGACCATCGCCGGGGCCCGGATGACGGCTCCGTTCGCCGCGACGTCGCTGGATGCCGTCGACGCCGAGACCGCCGCCGCGCTCGTCGGGCGCTACCGCGACGCCTCTGCCGAGATCACGCTGGCCGTCACCGACGGCGCGCTGGTGGCCACCCGCGTCGACAGCGGGAACCCGTCCGGCCGGGAGGAGATGGCCGGGACCACCGAGTTCACCGTGCACCCGGGCGAAGGCGGCCACCTCGCCGCCGGGGCAGCCGGTCGCCCCGGATGGACCCGGGTCTGGCTGGTCGAGCACGAGGGCGGGCGCCTGCTGCACTTCGGCAGCCGCGCATTCCCTGAGGTGTCGAATGCCTGAGCTTCTTGCATCCGCCACCACCCGACTGGAGCAGATCGTGGCCGACGCGATCGCCCTCATCGAGGTTGAATCGCCGTCGGCCGACCACGCCGCCGTTGCGCGCAGCGCGGATGCCGTCTGCGCACTGCTCGCCGAGCGGCTCGGCGTCCGCGCCGAGCAGATCGTCCGCGAAGGCAGCACCCACGTGCTGGCCCGCTGGGGCACCGAGACGCGCGTGCTACTGCTCGGCCACCACGACACCGTCTGGCCGCTCGGCACGCTGGCGCGCATCCCGGCCGTCGTCACCGACGGCGTGCTGCGCGGTCCGGGCGCCGTGGACATGAAGGGCGGGCTGGCCGTGGCCATCCACGCCCTCTGCCTGCTCCGCGAGCGGGGCGGGGATGCCGCCCTCGACGGGGTGACCCTGCTGATCACCGGAGACGAGGAGCTCGGCTCACCGAGCTCGCGCGAACTCATCGAGCAGACGGCCGCCGGAGCCCTGGCCAGCCTGGTGCTGGAGGCCGGCGGCGATGCCGGCGAGCTGAAGGTGGAGCGCAAGGGCGTCTCGCTGTACCGGGTCCAGGCGGAGGGGCGTGCCGCCCACGCCGGCCTGGAGCCGGAGAAGGGGGTCAACGCCGGCGTCGCGCTCGCCCACGCGATCATCGCGATCGCCGCGCTGCACGGCAGTGAACCGGGACTCAGCGTCGTGCCCACGCGCGCCGCGATCGGCATCACCACGAACACGGTTCCGGCGGAGGCATCCGTCTCCGTCGACGTGCGCTCGCACTCGGCAGCAGCCCAGGAACGCCTCGACGCGGCCATCCGCGCCATCGCACCCGCCGTGCCCGGCTCCGCCCTGCGCGTCGAGGGCGGCATCAACCGCCTGCCGCTGGAGGCCGGCGCCTCTGCCGCGCTCTTCGCGGAAGCGCACCGGCTCGCGACCGTACTCGGACTGCCGGAGCTGCGGGGCATCGCCGTCGGCGGGGCATCCGACGGCAACTTCACCGCGGGTCTGGGTGTGCCGACGCTCGACGGCATCGGTGTCTGGGGCGGTGGCGCCCACGCCGAGAACGAGCATGCCGTGGTGGCCGGTTTCGCCCCGCGCACGGCGCTCGTCGCCGCGCTTATACAGTCTGTGCTGGGGGAGGCAACCATGCCGGGTCACACTGACACGCTCGTCATCACCGAGGTGCGCTCGCTCACGACGGTCGAGGAACTCACCGAGCTCGTTGCGGTCTTCGACAGTATCTGGGGAACGCAGCCGGGTCACACCATGTTCGACCTGTCGATGCTCATTGCGCTCAAGCACAGCGGCAACTACGTCTCAGGCGCTTTCGCGGGGGACCGCATTGTGGGCGGCTGCGTCGGCTTCTTCGCCGAGCCGGCGGGCTCTGCCCTGCACTCGCACATCGCCGGGGTGCGCTCCGACATCGCGGGCGGCGGGATCGGCCGACGGCTGAAGCAGCACCAGCGCGACTGGTGCCTGGAACGCGGCATCGGCACCATCCGCTGGACCTTCGACCCGCTGATCGCCCGCAACGCGCACTTCAACCTCAACTCGCTGGGCGCCACGCTGACCAGCTACATCGCCAACTGCTACGGCACCATGTCCGACGGCATCAACGCGGGGGACGAGAGCGACAGGCTGCTCGTGGAGTGGGCGCTCGACCCGGTGGAACGGCCAGCCCCGGTCAGCACCGACGGCGCCGGAGCGCTGCTGCTCGCCAACGCCGACGGCCGGCCGGTCTACGACTCCAGCGCGACCAATGCCGAGACGGTCGTGGTGCAGATCCCCGCCGACATCGAACGGATGCGGCTGGAGGCGCCCTCGACGGCCCGCGCCTGGCGCGGCGCGCTGCGCGGCGCCCTCGAACCGCTCTTCGGATCGCCGGACTGGCTCCCCGCCGGATTCGATCCCGCACATCACTACGTTTTCACCCGGAGGTAACCCATGCTCATCGAATCCGTCGAACTGCGCGAGCTCAGACTCCCGCTCGTCTCCCCGTTCACCACCTCGTTCAGCACCCAGACCGAGCGCAACACGCTGGTGCTGCGCGTGGCCGGCAGCGTGCCGACGCCGAACGGCCGGGTCGACGTCGTCGGCTGGGGCGAGTGCGTCGCACTCGGCGAGCCGCTCTACTCGCCCGAGTACATCGACGGCGCCAAGCGCATGATCCAGCTCTACCTGTTGCCCATGCTCGCCCGGGTGCAGGCGGAGGGCCGCGAGGTCACCGCCGAGACCGTCGGCGCGCTGCTCGAGAAGGTCGTCGGCCACCGCATGGCGAAGGCCGCGATCGAGATGGCCGTGCTCGACGCGGAGCTGCGTGCGCGCGGGGAGTCGTTCGCCCGCTACTTCGGCGCCACCCGCACCCGGGTGCCCGCCGGTGTCTCCGTCGGCATCCAGCCCTCCGTCGACGCCCTGCTGGGCGCCGTCGGCGGCTACCTCGACGAGGGCTACGTGCGTATCAAGCTGAAGATCCAGCCCGGCTGGGACCTGGCGCCCGTCGCCGCCGTGCGCGAGCAGTTCGGCGACGAGGTGCTGCTGCAGGTCGACGCCAACGCGGCATACACGCTCGCGGACGCCCAGCACCTGCGGCGCCTCGACGACTACGGCCTGTTGCTGATCGAGCAGCCGCTCGCCGAGGACGACCTGGTGCAGCACGCGAAGCTCGCCACGGCCATGTCGACCCCGATCTGCCTGGACGAGTCGATCGAGTCGGCCAAGGACGCGGCGGACGCCATCACGCTCGGCGCGGCATCCGTCATCAACATCAAGCCGGGCCGGGTCGGCGGCTACCTCGAGGCCAAGCGCATCCACGACCTCTCCCGCGCCCACGGCGTGGCCGTGTGGTGCGGCGGAATGCTCGAGACCGGGCTCGGCCGGGCGGCGAACGCCGCCCTTGCGGCCCTCGACGGCTTCTCGCTGCCCGGCGACATTTCGGCGTCCGACCGGTTCTACACGGAGGACATCACCGAGCCGTTCGTGCTGCGCGATGGCCACATCGACGTGCCGCAGGGACCCGGCCTCGGCGTCGAGCCGATCCTTGAGAACCTGGCGCGGGTCACCCACGACACCCAGGAGGTCTGGCCCGCCTGAGCTCAGGGAAGGTGGGCGCGCAGACAGGCGCCGGGCGTAGCATGAGCCCCCTCGCGCCACGGTGGCGCCGAAGGAGTGAGCATGAGCACCTACAAGGTCGGCTATTTCGTGGGGAGTCTCTCCTCAACGTCCATCAACCGGATCCTGTCCAAAGCACTCATCGGCGTCGCGCCGAAAGAGCTCGAGCTGACGGAGATCCCGATCCGCGACCTGCCGCTGTACAGCGCCGACTACGACGGCAACTACCCGCCGGAGGCGAATGCGTTGAAGGAGGCGATCGGCCGCTCTGACGCGATCCTCTTCATCACCCCGGAGTACAACCGTTCGATCCCCGGCGGGCTGAAGAACGCGATCGACTGGGCGTCGCGGCCCTGGGGGCAGAACTCGTTTGACCACATCCCGGCCGCCGTGATCGGGGCATCGATCGGCTCGATCGGCACGGCCGTCGCGCAGCAGAGCCTGCGCGGGGTGCTGAGCTTCGTCAACGCCCGCCAGATGACCGCGCCCGAGGCGTACATCCACTACACGCCGGAGATGTTCGCCGACACGGGAGAGGTGCTCATCGAGAGCACCGCGGAGTTCCTCGCCGCGTTTATGAACGAGTTCCGCGACCACATCACGCGCGTGCTGACGGTTCTGCCGCGCACCTAGTGCAGCGAGCGGGGGCTTCTGCACGGTGTCGCAACGCGCGACTGTGCAGAAGCCCCCGCTCGGTGGGGCGGTGGGCGCCGTTACTCGGCGAAGCCCTCCAGCACGGTGATCATGGTGCGCACCGAGGCACCGGTGCCGCCGCTGCTGGTGACGCCGTAGGCCGCACCGTTGTGCGTGCCGGTTCCCGCGATGTCGAGGTGTGCCCACGGGATGGTGCCCGAGCCGTCCGCGGTCTTGCCGATGAATTCACGCAGGAACACGCCGGCGAGCAGCGAACCGGCGTCGCGCACGGACGGGTTGAGGTTGGCCAGGTCGGCGAAGCGGGAGTCGAGCAGGCCGCGCAGCTCGCCGGGTAGCGGCATCGGCCAGTGTGCCTCGCCGGTGGCCTTGCCGGCCGCCACAACGGTTGCGACGAGGTCGTCGTCACCCATGACGGCGGCGGTGCGCCGGCCGAGCGCCACGATCGCGGCACCGGTGAGGGTGGCGACGTCGATGATCGCGTCCGGGTGCTCCTCGCTCGCCAGGGACAGGCCGTCGGCCATGACCAGGCGGCCCTCCGCGTCGGTGTTGAGCACCTCGACGGTGGTGCCATCACGCATGGTGAGCACGTCGTTCGGGCGGATTGAGGTGCCCGAGACGAGGTTCTCGGCCACGCACAGCCAGGCGGTGACGCGCACGTTCAGCTGCAGGCGGGCGGCGGCGATGGTCGCGGCGAGCACGGTGGCGGCGCCGGCCATGTCGTGGTGCATGGTGAGCATGAAGTCGGCCGGCTTCATCGAGTTTCCGCCGGTGTCGAACGTGATGCCCTTGCCGACGAATGCGAGGTGCTTGCTTGCGCCGGCCGGGTTGTAGCTGACCTTGATCAGGCGGGGCAGGCGTGAGGAACCCTGGCCGACGCCGAGGATGCCGCCGCAGCCCTCCTCGGAGAGCTTGGCCTCGTCCCACACCTCGACGGTGACCGGCAGACCGTCGGCCGCGCGCTCGGCGGCCGTGGCGAAGGATGCCGGGTAGAGCTCGGCGCCGGGGGTGTTCGTCAGGTCCTTCACGAAGTTGACCGCATCCGCTAGCACGTCGACCCTGGCCAGCTCCTCGGCGGAGACGGCGGCCGGGCTGAGGACGGTGACGGAGGCCGCCGTCGGCTTCTGAGCGGCCTTGGTCTTGCCGCGGAACACGTCGAACGCGTAGGCGCCGAGCGTTGCGCCCTCGACCGCCGCGATGGTGTCGGCCGCGCTGTTGATACCGAAGTCGAGCACGAGTGACTCGGCGCCGGCGAGCTGGCGCACCGCGGAGGCGGCCGCGTTGCGCACGGCGTCGGTGCCGGCATCCGCACCCAGGCCGATGATGGCCACGCTGCCGAAGGACGGGTCCTCGGTGGGCAGGCGCAGCAGCTCGTCGGCCTTGCCGCCGAAGCCGAACGTGGCGAACTGGGCGGTGATCTCCTCGACGGCCGGGGCATCCCCGAGCAGCACGGGGCCGTCGGAGCCCGAAACCGCTCCGAGCACGAGGACATCGGCGCTGAGGGAGTCGAGTTCCGCTGCGCTGGGCGCAACACGAGAAGTGGTCATGGGGAGTCCGTTCTTTGGGGCTGGCCGCACCGGAGAAGTGCCTAGAAACGACCCTAAGCGATGCACAGCCACGTCGAAGCGTGAGAACTGTAGTGTCAGGGTTGACGGTTGCAGCGAAGCATTTCTGAGAGTGGGGCGCGGTGAGTGAAACGGGCGGCACGAGAGCGGAACGGCGCGCGCCCGAGCGCCCCGTCCGGCACGGCCGCCAACGCCGTCGCAGTGCCACGCGCGACCTGCTGAAACTCACGGCCGCCGCGATCGCCGTGTTGTTCGTCTCCACGAGCGCCGTCGGCGCCTACGCGGTGTTTGACACCCTGCGCGGCGTTCAGGACAACGCGGTCGACATCTCGGCACCCGGCAGCACGCCGTTGCCCATCCCGCCCGGCTTCGGAGCGGTCGAGGGCGGGTTCAACCTGCTCGTCGTCGGCACAGACAACGACGCCAACCAGGGCACTGACTTCGGTGTGCGGGATGCCACCCTCAACGACGTCAACATCCTGCTGCACGTGTCGGCCGACCACCAGAACGCCGTGGCCCTCACCCTGCCCCGCGACCTGGTGATTCCGCAGCCGGAGTGCACCGACCCGAAAACCGGCGAGACGTTCGGCTCCACCGATGCGCTCCCGCTGAACAACGCCTACGAGAGGGGCGGCCTGGGCTGCATCGTCAAGACCGTCTCGAGCGTCACCGGCCTGGACATCGGATACGCCGGCCTGGTGTCGTTCAACGGCGTGATCGCGTTGAGCAACGCGGTCGGCGGTGTGCCGGTCTGCCTGGCGGAGCCGGTCGTCGACCCCGGTGCGGCCCTCGACCTGCCGGCCGGCGAGAGCGTGATCTCTGGCCCGACGGCGCTGGCCTTCCTGCGCTCGCGCTACGAGATCGGCGACGGCAGCGACCTCTCGCGCATCTCGAACCAGCAGCAGTTCATGGCCTCGTTGCTGCGCACGGTGCGCTCGGATTCGACCCTCTCCGACCCGGTCAAGCTGTACGGGCTGGCCCGCGTGGCCTCCGACCACATGACCTTCTCCACCTCGCTGGCCGACCCCGGCGCGATGATCTCGTTGGCGCTGAGCCTCAAAGACATCCCGCTCGACAAGGTCGTCTTCGTGCAGTACCCCGTCGTGGATTCCTACGATTTCTCTGGCAAGGTCGAGCCGGAGCAGCCCCTGGCCGACGAGCTGATGGGGATGCTGCAGAACGACCAGGCGTTCAGCCTGCCACCGGACTCCGCCGGCGCCGGTGTCGTGGAGCAGGGCGGGAGCGCGACCCCGTCGGCACCCCCGGCCGATACCCCGTCCGCGGCCCCCGATGCGACCGCCGACCCCTCCGCCCCGGCCACAACGACGCCGCCGACCGAGGCACCCGTCGTGCAGGGGCTCACCGGCCAGACGGGCGCACAGACCACCTGCACCAAGGCGTTTGGCGGCTAGAGCCGGCCGGTAGTCTGGGACGAGGCGGCATCCGCGCGCCGCCCGTCATCCCCGCCCCGGAAGGAGCGCCCCATGGCATTGGTCGACAACGGCATCTACCGCGACGGCACCAGGGTCAAGACCCCGACAGCCTCGACGAGACGTTCGAGGCCATGCGCGATTCCGGCGGTTTCGCCTGGATCGGGCTCTACCGCCCGACGGCGGACGAGATTCATGCCGTCGCCGCCGAGTTCGGGCTGCACCACCTGGCCGTCGCCGACGCGCTGAACGGCCACCAACGGGCCAAGTTGGAGCGCTACGGCGACTGCCTGTTCGTCGTGCTGCGGCCGGCCCGCTACCTCGACGCCGAGGAGGAGGTCGAGTTCGGCGAACTGCACATGTTCGTCGGGCCGGACTTCGTGATCACGATCCGGCACGCGGAGTCGCCGGACCTCGCCGCCGTGCGGCGCCGGCTCGAGAGCTCGCCCGACCTGCTGTGCTTCGGCCCGGAGGCGGTGCTCTACGCGGTGCTCGACCAGGTCGTCGACGAGTACGGGCCCGTCGTGGCGGGCCTGGAGAACGACATCGACGAGATCGAGGACGAGCTGTTCAGCGAGTCGATCGACGTGTCGCGGCGCATCTTCGGGCTCTCCCGCGAGGTGATCGAGTTCCAGCGCGGCATCGCCCCGCTGCGCGCGATGATCGAGGCGTTGCAGGCCGGCAGCGAGAAGTACAAGGTCGACCTGGAGCTGCAGCGGCATTTGCGCGACGTGCTCGACCACGTCATCCCGATCGGCGACCGGGTGGCCAACTACCGGCAGTTGCTCCAGGACGCGCTCACCGTGCACCTGACCGTTGTCGGGCAGCGCCAAAACGAGGAGATGCGCCATCTCTCCGAGACCAGCATCGCCCAGAGCGAAGAGGTCAAGAAGATCTCGAGCTGGGCCGCGATCTTGTTCGCCCCAACGCTCATCGCCAGTATTTACGGCATGAATTTCGACGTGATGCCGGAGCTGCACTGGGCGTTGGGCTACCCCTTCGCCGTTGGCCTGATGCTGGCAATGGGCTTCGGGCTGTACCGGGTGTTCAAGAAGCGCAACTGGCTTTAACGGTTACCGGCTGGGGCCAGACGGCTGGGCGGCCAGCCACGCGTCGATCTCGGCGAACAGCTGCGCCTTGCCGGCCGGATCGAGGAAGGACGCCTCGACGCCGTTGCGGGCGAGCAGGGCACGCTGGGCCGCGCTGAGCCCGAAGGCCTCCTGCAGCGCAGCCATGTTGTCATCGATGTAGCCGCCGAAGTAGGCGGGGTCGTCGGAGTTCACGGTGACCAGCAGGCCGAGCTCCAGCATCTGCGGCAGCGGGTGGTCGGCGATCGTTTCGACGACGCGCAACCGCACGTTGGAGAGCGGGCAGACCGTCAGCGGCATCCGCTCGTCGACGAGGCGCTGCACGAGGGCGTCGTCCTCCAGGCTGCGGATGCCGTGGTCAACGCGTTCGACGCCGAGCAGGTCCAACGCCGTCCAGACGTAGGCAGGCGGGCCCTCCTCGCCGGCGTGAGCCACGAGGCGCAGGCCATTGGCTTTGCCGAGGGCGAAGACCTCGGCGAACAGCTCCGGCGGGTAGCCCACCTCGGCCGAGTCCAGTCCGATGCCGTCGACCGGCACCGGGCCGGCGAGCACCTGCTTGAGCACGTCGAGCGCCTCGGCGGCCGGGCGGTCACGCAGGAAGGCGACGATCAGCTTGCTGCTGATTCCGAGCGTGCGCTCGCCGTCTTGCAGCGCGTCGTGCACGCCGCCGAGGGCCTCGCCGAGCTCGACTCCGCGACTGGTGTGCGCTTGCGGGTCGAAGAACACCTCGGCGTGCCGCACGCCGCCGGCGGCGGCACGCTCGAGGTAGCGCGTGGTGAGCAGGGCGAAGTCGGCTCGGGTGCGCACGACGTCGAGGTTCGCGTAGTACAGGTTGAGGAACGTCTGCAGGTCGCTGAACGCATACTGCTCGCGCAGCTCGTCGAGGGAGCCCCACGGCAATGCCACCCCATTGCGTTCGGCGAGCTCAAAGATCAGCTCGGGTTCGAGGGTTCCCTCGAGGTGCAGGTGGAGTTCGACCAGGGGCAGGCGCATCAGACCATTCTGCCTGCTATTCGGCGGCGGTGGCCTCTGCGGCATCCTGCTTGGCGATCTCGGCGTGCACGGCGACCATATCGATGCCCTTGACGGCGTCGACGAGCTCGTTGAATGCGGCAGCCGGCAGTGCGCCCGGCTGCGAGAACACGAGCACCTTGTCGCGGAACGCCATCAGAGTGGGGATCGAGGTGATGTTCGCGGCGGCGGCCAGACCCTGGTTGGCGTCGGTGTCGACCTTGGCGAAGACCACATCGGGGTGCTTCTCGGAGGCCGCGGAGTAGACGGGGCGAAGTTGCGGCAGGGGCCGCACCAGTCGGCCCAGAAGTCAACGAACACGATGCCGTTCTCGGTGATGGTCTGGTCGAAGGTTGCTTCGGTGATGTCGATGGTAGCCATGGGCTCGCTTTCTGTTGTGTTGAGAGTTTGTTGTGTTGAGGGTTTGTTCGCCTGGGGTCAGGCGAGGGTGAGGAAGAGCTTCTCGAGCTCGGCGACCGTGAGCGGCTGTTCGGCGCTCTCGTCGGCCGCGGTATCCGCGGTGACACAGTCACGCATCGCCGTGGAGATGATGGCGAAGCCGGCCTTGTCGAGCGCCCCCGTCACAGCGGAGAGCTGGCTGACTACCGTGCGGCAGTCTGCCCCCTGCTCTACCGAGTCGATCACGGCGTTGAGCTGGCCGCGGGCCCGCTTCAGCCGGTTCAGGATGCGACGTTGGGCATCGTCGATGTCGATGTTCCCGCTGGGCTCGATCATGCCGGGGCTCCGCTCAGGGTGGGCAGGCCGGCGGCGACCCACGCGCCGGTTCCGCCTGCGACGTTGACGGCCTCGTAGCCGCGCTGCTCGAGGTACTGCGCGACCTGGGCGCTGCGGCCGCCCGCCGCACAGATCACGTACAGCGTCTCGTCGACCGGTACCTCGTCGAAGCGGTCGACGAACTGGCTCATCGGGATGCTGACGGCGGTTGCCGCGCGCACCTCGGCGAACTCGTGGTCCTCGCGCACGTCGAGGATGATGGCGCCGTCGATGGCGGCGAGTTCGGTCGGCTGGATTTCGATCATCGTGTGGCACCTTCTGTGGTTGGGGTGGAAGCGGGGGAGTTGTCGCGGAGGGCGTCGGCGCGCTGGGCGTCACGCCAGGTGAGGTAGCCGCCGTCGAGGTTGACGACGTCATGGCCGAGGTTGCGCAGCAGCCGGGCGGCGGTGTGCGCCCCCTGGCCGACCCGGCAGTGCACGACGATACGGCCCGCCGGGAGTTCATGGTGGCGTTCGCGCAGCTGCTCCACCGGGATGTGCGTGGCGCCGGGGATCAGGCCCTCTGCCAGCTGGCCGGGGGCGCGCACGTCGAGCAGGAACGCGCCGGAATCCAGCGCCGCCTGCAACTCGTGCCACTGCAGGGTGGCGTCGGTGCCGGCCGCGCGATTGCGGTTCAGGTAACCGAGCAGGTTGACCGGGTCCTTGGCCGAGCCGTACTGCGGGGCGTAGGCGAGCTCAAGGTCGGCGAGGGCGGATGCCGGCAGGCCGGCGCTCATCGCGGTGGCGATCACGTCGATGCGCTTGTCGACACCGTCGCGGCCCACCGCCTGGGCGCCGAGGATCCGGTCGGAGGCCGGGTCGACGAGCAGCTTGATCGAGAGCATCTGGGCACCGGGGTAGTAGCCGGCGTGCGAGAGCGGGTGGCTGTGCATGACGCGAACGGCGCGGCCTTGGGCGGTGAGCTCGCGCTCGTTCCAGCCGACGCTGGCGGCGGTGAGCCCGCGGAAGCCGACGATGGCGGTGCCGAGGGCGCGCGGCGACGGCGCCGCCGGAATCGACGAGTCGAGCCCGGAGATGGTGTCTGCGACGGCGCGGCCGTGCCGGTTGGCGAGGCCGGCCAGCGGCAGCAGGCGGGGCTCGCCGGTGGCGGCATCCGTCTTCTCTGCCACATCGCCGACGGCGAAGATGGCCGGGTCGGAGGTGCGGTGCAGCTCGTCGACCAGGATGCCGCCGTGCGGGCCGAGGGCAAGGCCGGACTCGGCGGCGAGGGTGCTGGCGGGGCGCACTCCGATCGCAGAGAACACGAGGTCGGCGGGGAGCACGCTGCCGTCGCTGAGCGACAGGGCGTCGTCGTCGAAGCCGACGACCTCGACGCCGAGGCGCAGGGCGACTCCGGATTCCAGCACGTGGTCGGCGAACGGCGCGACCATCTCGGCGTCGAGCGCCGAGAGCAGCTGCGCTCCGCGCTGCACGATCGTCACAGAGAGGCCGCGGGCCACCAGGTTCTCGGCCAACTCGACGCCGATGTATCCGCCGCCCAGCACAATGGCGTTCTGCAGAGGGGCGTCCTCGACGGTGGCGGCGAGGGCCTCCATGATGCGGTCGAGGTCGGCCACGTCGCGCAGGGTGTGCACGCGCGGGTCGCCGTCGAGGGCGGCGGGGATGTTCGGGGTGGCGCCGGGGGAGAGCACGAGGGTGTCGAAGTGCTGCTCGCTGAGCTCGCCGGTGGCCACATTGCGCAGGCTGATCGTGCGCCCGGCGCGGTCGATCGCGACGGCCTCCGTCTGCACGCGCACATCGAGACGGAATCGGTTGGCGAGCGCCTGCGGGGTCTGCAGCAGCAGGGAGTCCCGCGCGGCGATGGTGCCGGAGACGTGGTAGGGCAGGCCGCAGTTCGCGAAGGAGACGTGCTCGCCCCGCTCGACCACGATGATCTCGCGTCGCTCATCGAGGCGGCGCAGCCTGGTTGCGCTCGACATGCCGCCGGCGACTCCGCCGACGATCACGGTGACTGGTGCCTGCTCGCTCACGGGACTCCTTACTGATTGGATACCCCAAGGGTATGCGAGCAGTCTGGGAGAATGCTCTCTCCGCATGTTCATTGAGCGAAACTCCGGTCACCTGCACGGCATTCCCGCCCACTGGAAATAGTGTGGCTGTGTGTGGCGAATGGATAAGAAAAACGATGACGACGACTTCCTGTCCGAGTTTGACGGCGACGCGGAGGAGTCCTCGCCGGCGCCCGGCCCTGCCCACACCACTTCTCCGCATGCGCTGAGCCTCGGCGACCCGAGCCTGCTGGCGGGCAATATCGCCGAGAGCGAGTGGGAGCGCTGGCGCAACGAGTTGGCCGAACTGGGTGGGCGCTCGCCGCTGCTGCACTTCGACGACAACACGCGCACCCGCATCGAGCTGAGCGTGACGCACCCCGGTGGGCTGCCGCCGTTCATCACCGGCAAGACCACCATGCTGTCCAGCCTGATCCGCGACGAACTGGCCCTGCGCAACGCCCGCCTCGCCGCCGGCGTGATCACCCAGCGCGGCATCGAACTGCGCTCGATGCGCGGCCTCGAATCGGTGCACCTGGCGATCGGGCTCGCCCAGTGGCGCTACGGCGACCAAGACTTCCTCGGCCCGGTTCTGCTGCGCCCGCTCGCGATCCGCCGCTATGGACGCGACTTCGAGCTCAAGCTGACCGGCGCGCCCTTCCTGAACCCCGCGCTGGCCCGCGCCCTGCAGGAGCAGTTCCAGATCTCGCTCGACGCCGACTCCTTCGTGGCCCTGGCGCTCAGCAACGGCGCGTTCAAGCCGCAGCCGGTCATCGACAGGCTGCGTGGCCTCACCTCGCACCTGCCCTGGTTCAACGTGATGCCGCGCCTGGTCGTCTCCTCGTTCGTCGAGGTGGGCAGCACGATGTCTGCGGATGCCGCCGTGCTCGAGCACCCGGTCATCGACGCGATCGCCGGCAACCCGGCCGCCCGCAAGAGCATCGAGGCCGCATACACACCGGTGCAGCCGCCCAGCCAGGATGCCAGGCCGCCGGCCACCGACACGCTGCTGCTGGATGCCGACGCCGAGCAGGAGAACGTCGTCGCGCAGATCGCCGCTGGCAACTCCATCGTCGTCAAGACCCTGCCGGGCACCGGCGGAACGCAGACCATCGTCAACGCGCTCGGCGCGCTCGTCGGAGCGCACAAGCGAGTGCTCGTCGTGAGCGCGCGCCGCTCCACCCTCGAGGGCATCACGCACCGTCTCGGGCAGGTCGGCCTGGGCGGGCTGGCCGTCACCCGCCGCACACTGCGCCGTGACGTCATCCAGTCGATCAGCCGCAACGAGAAGGCCGTTCAGCCGAGCGTCGGCGAGGTCGACGACGCCCTGGTGCGCCTGCGCAAGGTGCTGCTCGACTACCGCGGTGCGCTCACCCGCAAGGACCCGACGCTCGGCGTCTCTGTGCTGGACGCGCTCGGTGAGCTGGCCCGGCTCGCCCTGCTGCCGACATCCCCGTCGACGACGGCCCGGCTCGACCGGGTCTCGTTGGAGGCGCTCGCACACGACCGCTCCGTGGCCGCAGAAGCGCTGATCAAGGCAGCTGCGCTCGGCGAGTTCCGCTACGGCCCTGGCGACTCGCCCTGGTACGGCGCCTCGTTCCGCTCGACGGCCGAGGCCACGGCCACGCACGAGCTCGCCAAGCAGCTGGACCGCGTCGAGCTGCCGCGCCTGCTGGAGCGGGCCAACGCGCTCATCGCCCAGACCCGTCTGCGGCCATTCGAGTCGGTGGCAGAGCTCGGCATCTACCTGCGGCTGCTGCTCGACATGCGCGAGACCCTGGACAAGTTCCAGCCCGCCGTGTTCGACCGCTCTCTGACCGAGCTGATCGCCGCGACCTCCCCGCGCCGGGAGTCGCCGGAGATGTCCGGTGTGAACCGGCGCCGGCTGAAGAAGCTTGCCCACGAGTACCTGCGCCCCGGCGTGCACGTGACCGACATGAACGATGCGTTGAAGCGCATCCAGCAGCAGCGCACCTTGTGGCAGCGCTACGTGGTGGCCGGCTCGACCCCCGAGGTTCCCGTCGGCATCGCCGACGTGCACGTCGCATACACCCGGGTGGCTGAAGACCTCGCCAAGCTCGACGCCCCGCTCGGCGTCGCCGGAACCGCCCGCCAGCTGGCCGCCCGCCCGATCGCAGAGCTCGCCAGCGCGCTCAGCGGCCTCGCCGCCGAGTCCGAGGTGCTCGCCAACCTGCAGGAGCGCACCGCGATCCTCGGGCAGCTGCGCGAGCTCTCCCTCGACCCGCTGCTGATGGACCTCTCGCAGCGCCATGTTCCCGAGGCCGCCGTCTCGGCCGAGCTGGAGCTCGCCTGGTGGCAGTCGGTGCTGGAGTCGATGCTCGGCAACGACAAGGCGCTGCTGAACGCGAACACGCACGTGCTGGACCGGCTGGAGTCCGACTTCCGCCTCGTCGACGAGGCCCATGCCGGCGCCTCTGGCGCGCAGCTGGCCTGGCTGTTGGCCGAGACCTGGAAGATCGGCGTCGTCGACTGGCCAGAGGAGGCCGACGCACTGCGCCAGCTGCTGCGCACCGAGCGCACGACGCCGGCCGCCCTGCACGAGGCCGCGCCGCACCTCTCGCGCGTGCTGGCCCCGGTCTGGCTCGCGTCGCCCTACGAGGTGGCCGAGATCACCGACCGCATCGCCTTCGACACCGTCGTTCTGGTGGATGCCGGTGCGACGACCTTCGCCGAGAACCTCGGTGCGATCCGCCGAGGCAAGCAGCTGGTGGTCTTCGGAGACCCGGTGACCCAGTCGCCCGCCCCGTTCGCGACCGGCATCAGCGAGGCCGCGCTGGCCGACCAGACGCCCTCGGCCCAGGCCGAGGAGGAGTCGCCCGAGAACCGCAGCGCCGTCGACGCCCTGCACGCGGACTCCGCGCTGGCCCGGCTCGGCGAACTGCTGCCGACGCTCACCCTCACCCGCAGCTACCGTGCAGGCGGCGAAGACCTCGCCGAGCTGGTGAACCGCCGCTTCTACGGCGGCCGCATCGACTCCCTGCCGTGGGCTGGCAGCTTCCTCGGGCACGGCAGCCTGGCGCTGCACTACGTCAGCGGCGGCCACGGCATGCCGGACGCCGACACCGGCGCGGTGGAGAGCGTGGACGCCGAGGTGGCCGACGTCGTCGCCCTGGTGCTCGACCACGCCATGAACCGGCCGCGGGAATCGCTCATGGTGATCACCGCCAGCAACCGGCACGCCGTCCGGGTGCACCAGGCGGTGCTGGCCGCATTCGCCAAGCGCACCGACCTCAGCGACTTCATCCTGGGCGACCGGGTCGAGCCGTTCACGGTGCTCACCCTGGAGCAGTCCGTGGCGCAGAGCCGCGACCGGGTCATCTTCTCGATCGGCTACGGCCGCACCCCGCACGGCCGGCTGCTCTCGAACTTCGGCGCCCTCGGCGAGCCGGGCGGCGACCGCCTGCTGGCCGTCGGCATGACCCGAGCCCGGCGCGCCATGGACATCGTCTCCTGCTTCCGCCCGGAGGACATCGACGAAGACAGGCAGCGCCACGGCATCCTGGCACTCTCTCAGGTGCTCAGCCAGACCGAGGCCCGCGAGGCCGAGGTGCACCTGCCCGACGACAGCGAGCCGATGCTGCTGGACCTGGCCGCCCGCCTGCAGAAGATGGGCATCAGGGTCGAGCTCGGCCACCGCGGCAAACTGGCGCTGGCCGCATCGCACGAGGGCCGCGCAATCGTCGTCGAGACGGATGCGGCGGTCGGCGAGTCCAGCCTGCGCGAGTCGCTGCGGCTGAAGCCAGAGGTGCTGCGCCGGCTCGGCTGGCACTACCTGCGCGTGCACAGCTTCGAGCTGTTCAGCGACCCGGATGCCGTCGCGCTGCGCGTCGCCGCCGTGCTCGACTTCCGCCCCGCCGCCTACTAAGCGCCGGTTGAGCGTGTCGACGCCATGATTTCGACAAGCTCAACCAGCGGGCAGGCTCCCGCTCGAGTGGCGCTGTTGGCCGCGTAGGCTGGACAGCGATGAATGACAAGAACGCCGCCCCGCGGCAGTGGGTGGAGAAGGTGCCCGGCACGAGCCGCCGCTCGCGGCTGACCCCGGTTGCTGGAACCGACGCGAGCCCGGAGTCGCCCCTCCTGCACACCGACACCGTGTTCGATGCGCCGGGCGCCGCGGCACCCGGGGCCCCTCGGCGGCCGGCCCCAACGACGCACGGCTGCGCGCCGACAAGCCGCCGCACTGGTAGCCCAGGCGGGCACAGCGCACACGCAAACGCGCCGACCACCAGGAGGCGGTCGGCGCGTGACGTTCGCTGGCGCTGGCTATCGCAGCTGCTTGGCCTCGCCGGAGACGAGAGCGTCGCGGATCTCGGTGAGCAGGTCCAGCTCGGTGACGGGCGCGCTGGCATCCTCGATGCCGGACTCGCGCTTGGCCTCCTGCATCTGCTTCAGCTTGTTGATCGGCATCACGAAGACGAAGTAGACGACGGCGGCGACGATCAGGAAGGTGATGATCGCGCCGAGCACGGCGCCGAACTTCAGCTCCGCGCCATCCGGCAGCTCAAGAATGAAGGCGGCGTCGAGGCTCTTCGCATTGAAGATGGCGCCGATCAGTGGGTTGAAGATGCCCTCGACGATCGCCGTGACAACGGACGTGAATGCGGCACCGATGACCACGGCGACAGCCAGGTCGATGACGTTGCCGCGCATGATGAATTCGCGGAAGCCCTTGAGCAAGATCGTTCCCTTTCCCGGCCGTGCGGCCTAGTTGCTGGTTGTGCTGCTGGCCTTGGGGGCCGACGCCGCGGGGGCGCTCGCGGGCGCCGAAGCGGGCGCCGATGCGGAGGACGAGGAGCTGCTGGATGCCCCGCTGCCGGGCGCCGCGGGCAGCGAGCTGCCGCCGGAGCGCGAGTCGGTGCGGTAGAAGCCGCTGCCGTTGAACGTGACGCCGATGCTGTTGAACACCTTGCGCAGCTTGCCGCTGCACACCTCGCACACCGTCAGCGAGTCATCGCTGAAGGCCTGGTGGATGTCGAAGGCGTTGTCGCACTCGGTGCAACGGTAGGAATAGGTGGGCACTGAGTCTCCGTGCTGTGTTGAGAGGAGCGGGGCGAAAAGCTAAAGGGCGAGGATGCGGGTGGGAGTGACGACGCCGTTGACCGGTTGGTCGTGCAGCTCGCGTGGAACCTCGTCAACGAACTCGCTGTCGAAGATCACCGCGTACACCGGAGGACAATTCTCCATCGAACCGAGCGTCTTGTCGAAATAGCCTCGGCCCCAGCCCATGCGCATGCCGGTCTTGTCGACGGATGCCGCTGGCACGATGATCAGGTCGACATCGTTGATCGCAATCGGCCCGAGCAGTTCGCCGACCGCCTCCGGCATGCCGAAGAGCCCCTGCCGCTCAACGCTCTCCTCGCCGACGGTCCAGTCGAGCAGGCCGTCGTCGCGAGAGACGGGGAACAGCACGCGGATGCCCTGCGCCTCGGCCCAGTTGATGAACGGGCGCGTGTTCGGCTCCGTCGGGGCGGAGAGGAAACAGGAGATGGAGCGGGCCGAGAGCTGGCGAGTGATGGTCTCGAGGTTCTCTGTCAGCCCGGCCGTGGCGATGTCGCGCTCGTGCTGGGAGAGGTTCTGGCGCCGCTCGCGGAGCTCGGCACGCAGTGCGCGCTTGGCCAACGTGGGATCGGGAGACATGGCCCCATCCTAGGCGCTGCACCTCTGCCGGGCCGGAAGGGGCGCAGCGATCGAGGCGGTGCCCCCTATCCAGAGGGCGGTAGCCCACGCGCGCGGGGCTATGGGTACGCTTGCCGTTATGACTGTTCGTGCAACAAAGGCCGTTATCCCCGCTGCAGGCATGGGGACCCGATTTCTGCCGGCGACGAAAGCGATGCCGAAGGAGATGCTCCCTGTCGTCGACAAACCTGCCATCCAGTACGTCGTTGAGGAGGCCGTGAACGCGGGCCTGCACGACGTGCTCATGATCACCGGGCGCAACAAGAACGCGCTCGAGAACCACTTTGACCGCATGACCGAGCTCGAGGCGACGCTCGAGGCGAAGGGCGACACCGCCCGGCTCGCCAAGGTGATGGAGTCCACCGATCTGGCCGACATGCACTACGTGCGCCAGGGCGACCCGCTCGGTTTGGGACACGCAGTGCTGCGTGCCCGGATGCACGTGGGCAACGCCCCCTTCGCAGTGCTGCTCGGTGACGACATCATCGACGCCCGCGATGTGCTGCTGGAGCGCATGCTCGACGAGCAGGTTGCGCGCAACGCCACCATCGTCGCGCTGCTCGAGGTCGACCCCGAGAACATCCACATGTACGGCGCGGCGGCGATCGAGCTGACCGAGACCCCGGATGTCGTGCGCATCACCGGCCTGGTCGAGAAGCCGAACCGCGAGGACGCGCCATCCAACTACGCCATCATCGGCCGCTACGTGCTGAAGCCCGAGATCTTCGACGTGCTCGAGAACACGCCCCCCGGCAAGGGCGGCGAGATCCAGCTGACGGACGCCCTCGAGGTGCTGGCCGCGGATGCCGAGAACACGGGCGGCGTCTACGGCGTCGTGTTCCGCGGCCGCCGCTACGACACGGGCGACCGCCTCGACTACATCAAGGCCATCGTGCAGCTCGCCACCGACCGCGAAGACCTCGGCCCGGACCTGCGGGTGTGGCTGAAGCAGTTCGTCGGCGACCTGGCCTGATCCCATGGTGCTGCCCACGCTGAGAGAGGGCGCAGTGACCCTGCGCCCGATCCGGCTGCGTGATGCGCGCGCCCTGGAACGGCTGCTGCTGGAGAACCGGGCCTGGCTGAGCAAATGGGAGGCCACCAGCCCGCAGGGCATCGGCTCCTTCGACCTGCGCAGCGGCATCCGCAACCTGCTCTCACACGCGCGCGGCGGCTACGGGCTGCCCTTCGTCATCGAGTGGGATGGCCAGATCGCCGGGCAGCTGAACGTGTCGTCGATCAGCTACGGCTCGCTCGCCTCGGCCACGCTCGGCTACTGGGTGGCCGAGTCCTTCGCCGGCCGGGGCATCACGCCGACATCCGTCGCTCTGGCCACCGACTACTGCTTCGGCCAGTTGGGCCTGCACCGGATGGAGATCTGCATCCGGCCAGAGAACGGGCCGAGCCTGCGCGTGGTGCAGAAGTTGGGCTTCCGCTATGAGGGGTTGCGCCGGCGCTACATTCACATCGACGGCGACTGGCGCGACCACTACTGCTTCGCCCTGGTGCGCGAGGAGCTGCCGAGCGGCGTATTGGAGCGCTGGCGGCACGGGGTCGTGCCGGCGGATGCCGCGGCGATCCCCCGCAGGACGCATCGCGTGCGGCTCAGCCGTTACCACGCGCCCGCCCCTGAATCGCCCGTGGCGACACCCCAAACAGGGGTATTCTGGGAAAAACCTGAAGACACGCCCAGAAGCAGTCGCGCCGTATGCACGCTTCGGCCTAACTTAGAGGCTATGGGTGCAGACGCGCTGGGTGGGGGAGTGTTGGTGGCCGCGGCCGCCGTGCTTTGGCTTGCCTACCTGCTGCCGACGTGGCTGCACCGGCGCCAGTACCTCGCCAGCGAGCTGAACGCGGTTCGACTGCAGCAGACGCTGCGCGCTCTCGCCGAGACGGCTGAGGCTCCGCAGGAGCTCGTCGTGGAGGCCACCGCCCGGGAGGCCGTCGCGCAGTCCAAGGTTCTGCGGGAACGCGAGGTCGCGGCCCGTGAGCTGGTCAAGGCCGAGGCCGCCGCCGCTGCCAAGACCCGCCGCGCGGAAGATGCGCTGCGCATCGAGCAGGTGCGGGCCGAAGCCGCCCGCGTCGCCGCCAACCCGGTGCTCGTCGCCCGGGGCAAGCTGCGCACGCTCCGCCGTGCCCGCGCCGCCACCGCCCTCTGCCTCCTGGCTGCCTTGGTCAGCGTCATCGCCGGTGGCATCATCGCCGTTCTCGGCGGCTCCGTGCTGCTGCTCGGCCTCGGCCTCGCCGGTGGCGTCGCCGCCGTGCTCACGCTCGGATCGCTGGCCAAGACCGGACGAGCCGCCGCGCAGGTCGCCCGCGCCGTGCCGGCCGCCCCGGCCGCGCCCGCCCGCTTCACGCCGGTCGAGTTCTCGCCGAGGGCCACCGCCCGGCCCGGCTGGACCCCGCGCCCGCTGCCGAAGCCCGCCTACCTCGAGCGCGGATCCGTCGCCGCCGCGGCCAGAGCTTCCATCGACGCCGCCGCCGAGCTGCGCCGCGCGGCCGCCAGGGCCGCCCTCATGGAGCGGGCCGCCGCCCTCGACGCCGAGACCGCTGCCCCGGCCGCGACCGTCACAACGCTTGCACGCCCTGCTGCCCCTGCAGCAACCGCCGCCCCCAGCCGCTTCGCCGCCATGGGCATGGTCAACGACGCGGCACCCGGCATGGGCGACCTCGACGCGGTCCTGCGCCGCCGCCGCGCCGCCGGCTAACAGCTGCCCCGCACCGGTTGTGCGCTGAACCCTCGCCACGCACGGGCTGAGGGGCGTATCGTCTGATGTCAGTCGGGTGCGGCGGCGTAGCGGCATCCGGAACCGAGATGTGAGGTGAGCGATGAGCGAGAAGACGACTTACACCGCTGTGCTGTTCGGCCCGGGCATGATCGGCCATGGCGAGGAGATGGAGTTGGACTACGTCAATGGCGCGTACCAGCCTGAGATCGTGACCGAATACGACGAACCGGAGGGCAAGATCACGCGCACGTGGCGGATCGGGCACGAGACCGAGGAGCCGGTTCCGTATCGTTTCGTCGGCGAGGAAGACACGGGCGGGGAGCCGAACATCACGAATTGAGCCCCGCGAAAGCGTGTCATGCGGCGGGGTGTCATTTCGGGGCTCGGAGCGGTGGTATCGTAGGAAACCGCACGGGCCCTTGGCGCAGTTGGTAGCGCGCCTCGTTCGCATCGAGGAGGTCAGGAGTTCGAATCTCCTAGGGTCCACGCGCGAGGCCGGCATCTTCGGATGCCGGCCTCTTTTTCTTTCCCGGGCTGATTTCCCGGCTAGATCGCGGGCAGTCTAGATCTCGGGCAGTGGGCGCACTGGCTGCCGGAGGATCGTCTTGAGCTTGCTCGGCTCTGTGCGCCGGGCGTCGCTCAGATAGATCTCGTGGTGGTCGCCGTTGAAGGTGAGACCGTGCGCCGGCATGTACTCCTCGTGCAGCCTCGCCAGGGTGGGCGCCTCGTCGTCGAAGGAGCCGATGTGCATGATCTGGATGCACTCGCCCTCGTCGAGGCGGTGCAGGCGCAGCAGGCCGGCCGCCGCGATGGGCTTCTTCGCCTGTAGCGCCGAGCACGCGGCCTCGACCATTTCGGCGTTGACCCAGTCGGGCAGGTTGATCAGCATCGTCCACTCCCAGGCTGCCTTATCGCGTCGGGCGAACGCCGCGGGATCAGCCGAGCGCCACAAGCCCTCGAGCGGGGCGACGACGAAGTCCCGGCCGAGCGTTTTCTTGCTCGCGAACTTCAGCGTGTAAGCGGCGCTGTAGAGCGCCTCCAGCGCTTCGGCATAGTGCACGGAGGTGTTGGGGTCGCCGTGGCCGTCGATCGCCAGGTAGTGCAGAGGCGGCACGACGACCCGAGAGAATTCAGTGGCCGGCGGCGAGTACAGCGACTTCAGGGCCCGCTTGACGTCGTACTTCTCGGCTGCGCTCATACGCATAGTGTGCCCACTCGGGCACGGCGCTGTCACGCCGTGCCCGCTGGTTGAGCCTGTCGAAACCGCTCGCGGCCCTCGAAATGTCTCGCGGCACCCGGTATACCCAGGGCCGCGAGACACAACGAGGGCCGCGACGGGCCTAGAGCAGCTCGGCGCGCAGCTCGGCTGCCGACTTCGGCGAGAACAGTCCGGGCGCCACATCGAAGACGGTGTGCGCGCCGACCTGTCCGCGCTGGTTGAGGCGGTGCACGGCGCGGGCCGAGGCGACGAGCACGCTTGCCGTGAACTCGGGGTTGCTCTCGAGGGTCAGGCTGTACTCGATCACCTGCGAGTTGCCCTCGCCGGTGTTGCCGCTGCGGATGACGAAACCACCGTGCGGCATGGCGGCGTGGTCCTGGGCGAGCTCGTCGGCGCTGATGAATGTAACGGTTGTGTCGTAGTCGGCGAAGTAGTCGGGCATCGTCACGATCGCCTCTCGCACGGCCGCGGCATCCGCGCCCTCGGCCAGCACCACGAAGCAGTCGCGGGTGTGCTTCTCGCGGGTGCTGAGGGTGGGCCGGCTGCCGCTCCGCACGGCGGCGATGGCCTGCTCGTTCGGGATCGTGTACTGCACGCCGCCGGCGACACCGGGAACCCGGCGGACGGCATCGGAGTGGCCCTGGCTGAGGCCGCGGCCCCAGAACGTGTAGGTGTCGCCGTCGGGCAGCAGCGCCTCGCCGTAGACCCGGTTGATCGAGAACATGCCCGGATCCCAGCCGGAGGAGATCAAGGCCGTCTTGCCGGCGGCGCGGGCCGGGGCGTCGACCGCGGCGAAATGCGCGGGGATGCGCGCGTGGGTGTCGAAGCTGTCGACGATGTTGAATAGGGCGGCCAGTTCGGGGGACTGTTCTGGCAGGTCGTTCTTCGAGCCGCCGCAGAGGATCAGCACGTCGATGTCGGCGGTGCGGGCGGCCAGGTCGTCGTGGGCGAAGACGGGCGTCTCCGGGCGGAGAGTCTGCACGGATGCCGGCTCGCGGCGGGTGAACACGCCAACCAGCTCGAGGTCGTCGTTGTGAGCGATGGCGGCTTCGACGCCGCGCCCCAGGTTGCCGTAGCCGGCGATGCCGATGCGAATGGGGGTGCTCATGGTGCCTCGCTTCTGTGTCACTGCCGGAACGGCAGGGAATCAACGTTACCCAACGCCGGCGCCCGCCCGCGACGAGGCCGAGCGCCGGCATCCGTGGTTAGCATTGACGCATGCCGTATCTCGCAGCCGACGACCGTTATGACCGCATGATCTACCGGCGCACCGGGCGCTCTGGGCTGAAACTGCCCGTGTTCTCGCTCGGCCTGTGGCAGAACTTCGGTGAGGTCCGCTCCTTCGAGGACCAGCGTGCCATCGTGCGCCGGGCCTTCGACCTCGGCATGACCCACTTCGACCTGGCCAACAACTACGGCCCGCCCTACGGCGCCGCCGAGACCGCTTTCGGTCGGCTGCTGGCCAGCGACCTCGCCCCGCACCGCGACGAGCTCGTGGTCTCGACCAAAGCCGGCTGGGACATGTGGCCGGGCCCGTACGGCGTCGGGGCGAACCGCAAGCACCTGCTGGCCTCCCTGGATCAGTCGCTCGGCCGACTCGGCCTCGACTACGTCGACATCTTCTACTCGCACCGGCCCGACCCCGGTACGCCGCTCGAAGAGACGGCGGCCGCGCTCGACCACGCGGTGCGCTCGGGCAAGGCGCTGTACGTCGGTATCTCGTCCTACGGCGCGGATGCCAGTCGCACGCTCGCCGGGCTGCTGCGCGAACTCGGCACCCCGCTGCTGATCCACCAGCCCTCCTACTCGATGCTGAACCGCTGGGTGGAGACCGATGGGCTGCTCGACGTCGCCGCCGAGGAGGGCTTCGGCGTGATCGGATTCACCGCGCTGGCGCAGGGGCTGCTGACCGGCAAATACCTCGGCGGGGTGCCGGAGGGCTCCCGCGCCTCCTCCGACGGCTCGATCGGCGCCGGCATGCTCGCCGAGTCGACGCTGGAGCGGATCCGTGGCCTGGACGCCATCGCCAGGCGCCGCGGCCAGACGCTCGCCCAGATGGCGCTCGCCTGGGCGCTGCGCGACGAGCGGGTGACGAGCCTCGTCATCGGCGCGAGCCGCGTGGCGCAGCTGGAAGAAAACGTCGCCGCGCTGGACCGGATGGACTTCAGCGCGGAGGAGCTCGCGGAGATTGACGGCTTCGCCGGGGATGCCGGGGTCGACCTGTGGGCGGAGGCCCGCGGCGGAGGGCCGCTGCCGTCGTTGCGGCCCTAACCCCGCGAGGCGGCCGCCGTCGGCCGCCAACCCCGATCGCCACTCAGGAGATAAGCACCATGAAGATCGTCGTACTTGGAGCAGCAGGAAACGTCGGCCGCCACACCGTCCTGGCGGCCGTGGCAGCCGGCCACGAAGTGGTCGCGTTCGCGCGGCGACCGGAATCGGTGCCGCCGATGCTCGGCGTGCGCGTCGTCGCCGGCAGCGTCGAGGATGAGGTGGCGATGACCGCCGCGTTCGCGGGCGCGGATGCCGTGATCAGCGCGGTCGGCCCGGCCTTCCGCATGGGCTCCCGCAAGCCGCTCGACTTCATGCAGCGCGTGCTGCCGCGCATAACCGCTGCCGTCAAGCAGGCGGGCGTGCCGCGCTTCGTACTGGTGTCGGCGTTCGGTGCCGGGGACACGCTGGCGCAGGCCTCCGGCCTGGCCCGGCTCGTCTACCGCGTGGGCACGGCGCCCCTGTTCGAGGACAAGGCGCTCGCGGAGCGGGCGCTGCCGACATCCGGCATCACCTACACCGTCGCCTACCCGGTGAACCTCAAGGAAGCGCCGCCGCTGCCCGCCGCAGCGGTCAAGCCGCTGGGCAAGGTGGGCTCGGTGCCCGGGCTGCCGGCGCTGCCCTTCGCCAACGTCGGCCAGGCGCTCGTCGAGCTCGCCGAGGATCGCTCGACGGAGAGCAAGCGGGTGCTCATCACCACGCCGACGGGGTGGAAGCCCCTCAGCTAGGCGTTCGCGCCCCGGTTCGCCCCGGTCTGCGGTTGTTCGACCGCGCGGGAATACCCGTGCGGGGTATGATGTTCCTTGTCGGTGAGAATACCCCTAGGGGGTATGCCGAGAGGAGTGCAGAAGAGTGAACACCGAGTACCAGGTAACCGGAATGACCTGCTCACACTGTGAGCGTTCGATTGCGGGCGAGCTTGACCAGCTGAGCGGTGTCGAGGCCATCGACGTCTCCGCCGCCACCGGCCGGCTCCTCGTCCGATCGACCGTGCCGCTCGACGACGCGGCCGTCATCGCCGCCGTCGAAGAGGCCGGCTACACGGCAGAGCGGGTGCTGTCATGACCGCCCCAGTGAAGATCGGCATCTACGTGGCCGGGCTGCTGGCGCTGTTCGCCGCGAGCTACCTGCTCGCGCAGCTCCTCGCCCCGGCGGGCCTCGGCGCGCCGAGCGAGAAGCCCGCGATGACGCACAGCTCTGGCATCGTGCAGCCTGTGGCATCCGGGAGGGCATCATGACGACAGCCGAACAGCAGCCGGTGAGACTCGACCAGACGGTCGAGCTCGAGATCGGCGGTATGACCTGCGCGTCCTGCGCCATGCGCATCGAGAAGAAGCTGAACAAGCTGGACGGCGTCTCGGCGAGCGTGAACTACGCCACCGAGAAAGCCAGAGTCAGCGCGCCGCAAGGATTCGATGTTGCCGCCCTGATCTCCGAGGTCGAGAAGACCGGCTACACGGCGACCGTGCCCGCGAAGGCGGCGAAGGCAGCCCAGCAGGGCGGATCCGGCCAGGGTGAATCGGAGCAGGGGGAGTCGGCCCAGGACGCCGAGCTGCGCGGTCTGCGGCAACGCCTCATCGGCAGCATCGTGCTGTCGGTGCCGGTGATCCTGCTCGCCATGATCCCTGCCCTGCAATTCACCTACTGGCAGTGGGCGTCGCTCGTGCTCGCCGCACCCGTCGTCGTCTGGGCGGCCTGGCCGTTCCATAAGGCCGCCTGGGTGAACCTGCGTCACGGTGCCGCCACCATGGACACCCTGATCTCGATCGGCACCCTCTCGGCGCTGCTCTGGTCGGTGTACGCGCTGTTCCTCGGCACGGCCGGCGAACCGGGCATGACGCACGCGTTCGAGCTCACCATCGGGCCGAGCGACGGCGCCGCCAACATCTACCTCGAGGTCGCCGCCGGCGTGACGATGTTCGTGCTCGCCGGGCGCTACTTCGAGAAACGCTCGAAGAGGCAGGCCGGCGCCGCCATGCGGGCCCTGCTCGAGATCGGCGCCAAGGAGGTCTCGGTGCTGCGCGGCGGCGTCGAGTCCAAGATCGCCATCGAGGAGCTCGCCGTTGGCGACGAATTCGTCGTGCGCCCCGGCGAGAAGATCGCCACCGACGGCGTGATCATCGACGGCAGCTCGGCCATCGACGCCTCGATGCTCACCGGTGAATCGGTTCCCGTCGAGGTCGCGCCCGGTGACAACGTCGTCGGCGCGACGGTCAACGCCGGCGGCCGGCTCGTGGTGCGGGCCACCCGCGTCGGCGCCGACACGCAGCTGGCGCAGATGGCGAAACTCGTCGAGGACGCCCAGTCCGGCAAGGCCGAGGTGCAGCGTCTGGCCGACCGCGTCTCCGGCCTCTTCGTGCCGATCGTCATCGGCATCGCTGTGGCCACCCTCGGGGCCTGGCTCGGCGCCGGATTCCCAGCCGCTGCCGCATTCACCGCGGCCGTCGCGGTGCTCATCATCGCCTGCCCGTGCGCACTGGGCCTGGCCACCCCGACTGCGCTGCTCGTCGGCACCGGTCGGGGCGCGCAGCTCGGCATCCTGATCAAGGGACCGGAGGTGTTGGAATCGACCCGCCGGGTTGACACCATCGTGCTCGACAAGACGGGCACCGTCACCACCGGACGGATGACGCTGCTCGAGGTTGTCACCGCGGCCGGCACCGCTGAGGCGGAGCTGCTGCGCCTGGCCGGCGCGGTCGAGGATGCTTCCGAGCACCCGATCGCTCAGGCCATCGCCACCGCAGCGACGCAGCGGGTCGGCGTGCTGCCCGTGCCCGACGCCTTCGCGAACATCGAGGGCCTGGGAGTGCAGGGCACCGTCGACGGGCACCTGGTGCTCGTCGGGCGGGAATCCCTGCTGGCCGAGTGGGCGATCCCGCTCACCCCGGAGCTGGCGGCGGCCAAGGCCGCAGCCGAGCAGCGCGGGCAGACTGCCGTCGTCGTCGCCTGGGACGGGCTCGCCCGCGGAGTGCTCGTGGTGGCGGATGCCGTCAAGCCCACGAGCGCCGAGGCGATCGCGCAGTTCACCCAGCTGGGGCTCACGCCGATCCTGCTGACCGGTGACAACGAGACCGTGGCCCGCCAGGTCGCCGGCATCGTCGGCATCGAGCGGGTCATCGCCGAGGTGCTGCCGCAAGACAAGGTCAACGTCATCGCCCAGCTGCAAGCGGAGGGCCGCGTCGTCGCCATGGTCGGCGACGGTGTGAATGACGCCGCCGCGCTCGCCCAGGCCGACCTCGGCCTGGCCATGGGCACCGGTACGGATGCCGCGATTGAGGCGGCCGACCTGACCCTGGTACGGGGCGACCTGCGGAGCGCTGCCGATGCGATCCGGTTGTCGCGCCGCACGCTCGGCACGATCAAGGTCAACCTGTTCTGGGCCTTCGCCTACAACGTGGCCGCCATCCCGCTGGCCGCGCTCGGCCTGCTCAACCCGATGCTGGCCGGGGCCGCGATGGCGTTCTCCAGTGTGTTCGTGGTCGGCAACAGCCTGCGGCTGCGGAGCTTCCGCTCGCGCGCGAACTAGACGCGGGAGCGCTGGTGGCTTCGGTCGCTGGCGCTCCCTCGAGCCAGCGGGGGAGGCGGGGGAAGCTGCGGCTAGGGGCGCTCGTCGACGATGCCGATGAAACGGCTGCCGACGCCGTAGACCTCGCTGCGGCTGAGGCCGGCGGCGGGCTCCGGCACTTCGTGCATGTCGTGGTCGTCACAGCTCAGGTAGGTGAACTCCGGCCACCATTTCTTCGGCCGGGCCTGCTCGCTGAAACCGCAGACGACGCAGGTCAGCTCGACCCAGACCGGCTTCTTGCCGGTGCGGTTGGCCCGCGATTGCGCCAACCAGGCCGGCGGGTTCCCATCGATCTCGGCGAGCTCGGCTTCGCTGAGGCGCGAGGGGATGCCGTTGCGCGTCGCCATCTCGAACGGAATGTCGAGGCGGATCGCTGCTTCTCGTCTGCTGACCATGATTATCAAGCGTAGGCGATGGGGCTGGGGCCGAGCGCCCTAGGCTGGAGCGATGCCCGCCGAACCCGCCCACCGCCTGCAGCTGACACTGAAGCGCCCGCTGCTCAGCTGGATGGCGAAGCCGACCGTCGTCGTCGCCGGGCGCGGTCAGCCGGCGCAGTGGGGCGTCGGCACCTGGCAGCTGCCCGACGAGACCGAGCGAGTGGGGGCATCCGGCGTTCTGGAGGTCTTCATCTTCAACCGGCTGTGGCGCTACGGCGCCGCCGCGCACATCTTCGCCGAGACTCCGGCCGCCGCTCTCGTCTACACCCCGCCGCTGTTGCCGTTTCTGCCGGGTCGGCTGCGCGAAGAGAAGCAGCGATAGGCCCCGCACGCTGGGCGCCGTCATTGCGCCAGCTGCGTCTTCGGCGTGAAGCCGGCCACGCTGCCGCACCAGAAACTAGAGTTCTTCTCGGATAGAGCGGAACTGTCATGATCATTCTTCTTTCCATCTTTCCGCTGGTCCTGCTGCTGGCCGTGATCGCCTGCCAGCTGGGCGCCAGCGGCCGTTTGCCACGCAACCGGTATTTCGGGGTGCGATCCCCGTCGACCAGGGCGAGCGATGCGGCCTGGCGGGCCGGGCACCAGGCGGCGCTGCTGCCCGCATGGGTCGGCTTCGCCGTGACGGCCGTTCTGGCGGCTTCCGCAATCGTGTTTGAGGGCGCAACGATTGACGGCGTCGCAGCGCTTCCGGCCAAACTCGTCGTCATCGCGGTGTTCGCCGCCTCGATCGTATGGATGTTCATGGCCGCGAATCGCGCCGCGCGGGCAGTCGCGCACGTGGACTGAGGCCCGTTCCTGGCTGCGGCGACACTAGCGGGACGCGCACGCCGGGGCGATAATCGGCTCGGGGATCCCGACGAAAGGCCGATCATGTCCGTTGTGCTCAACCCGTATCTCAGCTTCATCGACAACGCCCGCGAGGCGATGGAGTTTTATCACACCGTGTTCGGTGGCAAGCTCACCCTGACCACCTTTGGCTCGATGCCCGGCAGCGCCGAACCGGACGAGGCCGACAACATCATGCACGGGCAGGTCGACGGCGAGCACGGCATCGTGCTGATGGGATCAGACACCCCCAAGCGCATGCAGCGAGAGCAGTTCGTGAACGGCACCTCGATCTCGCTGAGCGGCGACGACGAGGCCGCCCTGCGCGGTTACTGGGAGAAGCTCCTCGACGGCGGCAGCGCCGCCATGCCGTTCGAGAAGTCGCCGTGGGGAGCCCTCTTCGGCATGTGCACCGACCGCTTCGGCGTCAACTGGATGGTGAACGTCAACGCGCCGATGCCCTGACCCTGACGTCGCCGCCCCCCCCCCCCGACGGAGCGCATCCGCGCGTCGAACGGGGCGGCGGCGCGGCCGGGTGGGCGGGGCTGCCAGCCTTCCCGCGTAATGTCGAGGTATGCGGCTCATCTTGATACGGCACGGCCAGACCCCCTCGAATGTGATCGGCGCACTGGACACCACGGTGCCGGGGCCGGGACTGACCGAGCTCGGGTTGCAGCAGGCGAGCATCGTCGGCGCTTTGCTCGGCGATGAGCCGATCGCCGCCGTCTACGCGTCCTCGCAGAAACGGGCCCAGCAGACCGCAGAGCCGTTGGCGCGGCTGCGCGCCGTCGACCTGCACGTGCGCGACGGGCTACGCGAGGTCACTGCCGGCGAGCTGGAAATGCTCACCGACCGGGACTCCGTCCGCGAATACATCGGCACCTGCATGGCGTGGGCGAACGGCGAGTTGGACGCGCGCATCCGCGGCGGGGAGAACGGGCACGAGGCGTTTGGGCGCTTCGACGAGGTGATCGCGGAGATCGTGGCATCCGGGGCCGAGACCGCCGCCGTGGTCAGCCACGGCGCGATGCTGCGCTCCTGGGCCGGTTTCGCGGCGCGCAACCTCGACGCCGGCTTCGTCGCGGAGCGCCCACTGCCCAACACCGGCGTCGTCGTGCTGAACGGCGACACGAGCGGCTGGCACGCCGAGTCCTGGCGCGGCGACGCCGTGCCGAGTAGCCTGCTCGCCTGAGCGCCACGCCACTCGATCACGACGCCCGCTGAGCCACTCGACGCTGAGCGCCTGGGCACAGGGTGCCGCCACTCTCCCGGCCGGGTGCGGCTAGGGAAGCGTCTCGCAGGCGATGCCGTCCTTGTCGCGGTCGAGTCCGGCGATGTCGCCGTACCCGGCGTTCCGGTAGTACTCGAACCAGGACTGCGCTGCTCGCTGGGTGGCGAAATCGCTGCAGTTCACCTTCGACGATGGGGCGGGGCCGGCCGGCGGCTGCGGGGTGGTCACGGGCGGCGGTTTGACGACGGGCGGCGGCGTCACCACGGGGGGCTGGGGGGCCGCGCAGGCCCGCAGCGCCTCAACGTTGGCACTCAACGCCCCCGTGCTGCCCAGCAGCACGCGGCCACTCGGCTTGCTGGCGGTCAGTTGAGTGCTGATCGGAATCGGCACACACTCTTGCCGTGAGATGTACAGGGCGTGACCGGACTGGGCCGCGATCGTTCCTCCGGCCAGCGCGTCGGCGAATGAGGTGCCGGTGGCGATGAAGACTGGCGTGCCTGGCCCGAATGCGGCCTTGTTGATGGCAACGGAGGTCTCGTATCGGTCGCTCCCCGCATGACGCTGCACGTTCCCGGAGCCGAGCTGCGCGACGAGCGACTGCTCGATTCCCCGGCTGACCACGGCGGCACTTCCCGCGATCCGAGCGGATGACGCGCCAAGCCTTCCGATGAGTGTGGCCGTCGCGGCGTCGAGTTGGGAGGCCTCGCCCCTGACGAGCATGACGGGTGCTGACACCGCCCCGGCGGCCCCGGCCGCGCTCAGCGCATCAGGGAAGTTCTGGCCCGTCGCGATGAACACGGTCGGCGAACTGCTGAAGGCACGCTCAATGATGATCCGACTGGTCTCGTAGCGGTCGGCTCCCGCATCCCGTCGGATCTCAGGTGCGTACTGCGCGAGTTGTTTGTAGACCGCATTCGAAATGACGCCTTCGCTGCCCGTCACCACGATGCGACGCGGCTTGAGGCGCTGCAGCTCAGCCGCCACAACCTCGGGAACACGATCGTGCCGCACCAACAGCAATGCGCCATTCTGTGCCGCCGCCGCGGGGCCGGCGCTCAGCGCGTCGGGGAAGTTCAATCCGACCGCCACGTAGACCACCGGCACTCCGGGGGAGAAGGAGCGGCTCAACTTGACCGCTGTTTCATAGCGGTCGGCGCCGGCAACACGGTGCACTCCGCTCGGGAAGCGGGTGAGCACGCCCCCTGTGACGGGCGGCGTCGGGGTGACCGCGCTGATGCGTGACTCGGGAATCCGAGTGCTCGCGCCCGCACATGTGCTGTCGAGGACGCGGATGATTGCGTTCTTCTCAGCGGAGTCGACCGACAGGCCCCAGCGGGTCTTGACGATCACCCAGTCGCGCAGGTAGTCACACTGGGCCGCGGCGCTGGGCAGCCACCCGCTCGGGTCGTGCGCACTCTTCGCTTGGTTGCTCGCACTCAGCACCATCGTCAGGGTGGCGGGGTCGGTGATGTCGTTGGCTTAGTCGCGGCGCTGCTCCGCCGTCCAGCGGTCGGCACCCGAGATCCACGCCTCCTTCAGCGCAACGAGGTGGTCCATCTCCAGCAGCGTGGGGTCGGTCTGGGTTGAGCCGTCGTACCACGACAGCCACTCTCCCGCGCGGATGGTGCAGGGGGTCGACCCCGTGGTGACCGAGACGCGTGACTCCTGTCGGAGCACCTCGACCCGTGTCCGGCACTGTGCGCCGGGGGCGATCACGCCCTCCTCGAACTGGGCGCGGTCGTAGCGCGTGGTGCTGGGGGTCGCGACCTTCAGAGCGTCCAGCAGCTGGCGGACGGTCGTGGTTGGGCCCGTCGCCCGCGCGGCGAGCGGGGCGGCAACCTCGTCAGGCCCCTCGACCTGGGCGGCGTCCTCAGCCGGGGGCGCGGATGGCTCCGAGCCGAGCGGCCCCGTCGGCTCTGGAGCATCCGTGGCAGTGGTCGGCACCGGTACCGGCGCCGCAGCGGGTGTGGTCGGCACGGTGTCCTGCGGTGTGGCGGAGGCGCTCGGCGTCGGAGCACCCTCCGGACCGGTCGTTGCGAAGGCGCCGATCGCCGGCGTCACGGTGAGCGCGCCGCACAATGCGACGACCAGGGCGATACGAGAACGGTTGAGCATGACTCCCTTAAGACGGCTTGCCGGCAAACTCCTGACCGTAGCGGCCTCGCGCCGCCGGTGAAAGATCCCCTTCGGGGGGAGAGCGGCTCTGGCTCGGGGACAATGGATGCATGGCAGACGCACACACCCTCCTCGACGACGACGCCCGCTGCCCCTGCCTGAGCGGCGAGAGCTATGGGGCCTGCTGCGGCCGGCTGCACCGCGGCGCGGCGGATGCCGCAACCGCGGAGGCGCTGATGCGCTCACGCTTCTCGGCCTTCGCCGTCGGCGACGCCGCCTACCTGCTCCGCAGCTGGCACAGCAGCACTCGGCCGGCCGAGCTGGAACTGGACGCCGAGCTGCGCTGGTACCGCCTGGACATCGACGGCACCAGCCGCGGCGGGCTGCTCGACGCCGAGGGCACCGTCGAGTTCACCGCCTTCTACCGCGATGCCGACGGCCGCGGCTCCCAGCACGAGAACAGCCGGTTCGTGCGCGAGGCCGGGCGCTGGGTGTACCTGGACTGAGCACGCCCGGGACTGAGCACGCCCCGGGTAGTGCACGGCGCAGCGGCTGCGCAAGCGCGGCACACCCGGCATCCGAGATCCGGGGCGCACTCCAAGCGGGCGGCCAGCTGCCTCTGCGAGGATCACAGCATCATGTCAGGACACCACGACCCCATGCAGCTCAGCCCCGAACTCGAAGAACTCTCGCGGGTGCGACACCAGTTCGAGGGCATGATGTTGCAGTACAAGTTCGGCATCGACGAGATCATGACGAAGCTGAACATCCTGCGCGAGGAGTTCAGCCACCGCGACGACTACAGCCCGATCGAGCACGTCAGTTCCCGGCTGAAGAGCCCGGAGAGCATTCTGGCCAAGGCGGTGCGCAAGGGCCTGGAGCCCACCATCGAGCAGATCGCAGCAGAGGTGCACGACATCGCCGGCGTGCGCGTCACCTGCAGCTTCATCTCCGACGCCTACCGCGTCTACGACATGCTCGCCGCCCAGAACGACATCAAGGTCCTGCAGGTGCGCGACTACATCGCGGCGCCGAAAGAGAACGGCTACCAGAGCCTGCACATGCTGATCGAGGTGCCCGTGTTCCTCTCCGAGCGGGTGCACCCGGTCAAGGTCGAGGTGCAGATCCGCACCATCGCGATGGACTTCTGGGCCAGCCTGGAGCACAAGATCTACTACAAGTACGAGGGCCAGGTGCCCGAGACCCTCTTGGCCGAGTTGCGGGATGCCGCGGCCACCGCGAACCGGCTGGACGTGACGATGGAGCGGCTGCACGACGACGTGAAAGCGCTCGGAAGCAGCACAGGGCGCTATATCGACCCGAACAAGGCCGGCGCGATCGAGCTGCCGGATACCCTGCTGCGCACCTTCTGGCCGCAGGCGGACGCCCCGGCCCCGGTGCCGGCGCCTGCCGAATTGCCGCGCCTGCGCAGCAGCGACGTGTGAGCGCGCCCAAACGCTAAAGTAGTGCTCCACGAGCCGGGCAGCCCGGCACCGTTCTGTGCGATCAATGGTGATCGCGAGGGGAGCACCTTCTGATGAGAACGCCCGACGACACGGCCCTGCCCGAGACCGCGCCGGTCGACGAGGGGCCCCGGCCAAGCAGCGCGCTGGGGGCACGGCGGTGGTTCGCTGTCGTGATCGTCGGGTTAGTCGGCCAGATCGCATGGACGCTCGAGAACATGTACCTCAACGTGTTCGTCTACGACACCATCACCGACGACCCGAATGTGCTCGCGACGATGGTCGCGGCCAGCGCCATCGCGGCCACCGTGGCCACCCTGTTGGTCGGGGCGATCAGCGACCGGGCCGGCAAGCGCCGCGTGTTCATCGTGGCCGGCTACCTGCTCTGGGGGCTCTCCACGGCGGCGTTCGGATTCGTCTCAGTCGATGGAGTCGGCCAGCTGGTGCCCATGATCGACGCCGTGGTCGCCACGGTGCTCGTCGTCATTCTGCTCGACTGCGTGATGAGCTTCATCGGCTCCAGCGCGAACGACGCCGCCTTCAACGCCTGGGTCACCGATGTGACCAGTGTGAGCAACCGGGCCAAGGTGGAGTCGGTGCTCGCCGCCCTGCCGCTGCTCAGCATGCTGATCGTTTTCGGCGCCCTCGACGGCTTCACCCGGGCCGGGCAGTGGCGGGAGTTCTTCGGCATCATCGGGGTGGCCACCATGCTCGTCGGGGTGCTGGCCTGGTTCCTGATCCGCGATGTGCCGAACCCGGCCAGGCAGAGCGACCGGGTGTTCCGCTCGATCGCGCACGGCCTGCGGCCCACCGTGGTGCGGGCCAACCCGCGGCTGTACCTGGCGCTCGCCGCCTGGGCCGTGTTCGGCATCTCCACCCAGGTGTTCCTGCCGTACCTGATCATCTACATCCAGCGCACCCTGCGGATCGAGGAGTACGCGCTGGTGCTCGGCGTCGTGCTGCTCGGCGCCGCCGTCGTCAGCGTTCTCGGTGGCCGGGTGATCGACCGGGTCGGCACCGTGCGCTCGATCCTGCCGATCGCCGCGCTCTACCTGCTCGGCCTGGTGCTGATGTCGGTGGCCAGGGACACCGTCTTCGTCATCATTGCCGGTCTGTTCATGATGAGCGGCTTCATGCTGATGGTGGCCGCGATCGGCGCCTCGGTGCGCAACTTCTCGCCGGTTGACCGGGTCGGCTCCGTGCAGGGCCTGCGGATGATCTTCGCCATCCTGGTGCCGATGCTGATCGGGCCGTTCATCGGTGCCGCCGTCATCAGTGGGGCCGGCGAGGTCTACGAGGAGCTCGGCGTGGTGAAGCAGGTACCGACGGCGGGCATCTTCATCGCCGCGGCCATCGTCACGCTGTTCGTGCTCGTCCCCGCGCTCGCGCTGCTACGCCGGGAGCGTGCCCGGTGAGCCGCCCGCGCCGCCGCGCGCTGGCCCCGCTGCTCACCCCGTGGGGTGAGGCGCTGAACTCCGACAACCCGCTGCCCGAGTACCCGCGGCCGCAAATGGTGCGCGACAGCTTCCACAGCCTGAACGGCCGCTGGGGCTACGCGATCACCGCCACGGATGCCGCGCCGGCGCGCCTGGACGGCGAGATCATCGTGCCGTTCTCGCCCGAGGCTGCCCTCTCCGGTGTCGAGCGGCAGCTGCGCCCCGGCCAGTGGCTGCACTACCACCGCGACTTCGAGTTGCCGGAGGGGCTGGCCCCGCACGGCGGCGCCCGGCTGCTGCTGCACTTCGGCGCCGTCGACCAAGACTGCACCGTGTGGCTGAACGGGGTCGAGGTCGGCGCGCACTCCGGCGGGTACCTGCCGTTCCAGCTGGACGTGACCGAGGCCGTGCGCCGCGGCGCCAACGTGCTGCGGGTGCGGGTCAGCGACCCGAGCGACACCGGGCCGCTCTCCCGCGGCAAGCAGAAGCTGCGCCGCGGCGGCATCTGGTACACCGCCCAGTCAGGCATCTGGCAGACCGTCTGGCTGGAACTGGTTCCCGCCGTCTCGGTCGCCGCGGTGGAGATACTGCCGCTGCCGAGCCTCGATGCCGTCGAGATCACGGTTCGCAGCATGACCGGACCGGATGCCGCAGAGGCGCTGCCGGCGGCCTTCATCACCGTTCGCGACGGCTCCGCGATCCTCTCCATCGCCCGTGTGCCCCCCGGCACGGTCGCCCGGATCGAGCTGCCCGGGGCCCGGCTCTGGTCGCCAGAAGACCCATTCCTCTACGACGTCGAGGTGATCCTCGGTTCGGATACGGTGCTCAGCTACTTCGGCATGCGCAGCTTCGGCATCGGTCCGGACGCCTCCGGCCGACCCCGGCTGCTGCTGAACGGCCAGCCCTACTTCCACGCCGGCCTGCTCGACCAGGGCTATTGGCCGGACGGCCTGTACACACCGCCGGACGACGCGGCGATGGTGCACGACATCCGCACCGCCAAGCGCCTCGGATTCACCATGCTGCGCAAACACATCAAGATCGAGCCGCTGCGCTGGTACTACCACTGCGACCGCCTCGGCATGCTGGTCTGGCAGGACATGGTCAATGGCGGCGGACGCTACAAGCCGTGGGTGATCACGGCCCCGGTGCTCACCCCGTTGCGGCTGCGCGACAACCGCTACGAGGCTTTCGCCCGCACGGATGCCGCCGGCCGCGCACACTGGAAAGAGGAGATGCGCGGCACGGTCGAACTGCTGCGCTCGGTCACGTGCATCGCCGCCTGGGTGCCGTTCAATGAGGGCTGGGGGCAGTTCGACGCGGTGGAGGCCACCGCGGAACTGCGTACCATCGACCCCAGCCGCAGCATCGACCACGCCAGCGGCTGGCACGACCAGGGTGGCGGCGACATGCACAGCCTGCACGTGTACTTCCGGCGGTTCCGGATGCCGCGGCGGCAGCCCACGACGGCCGAACGCGCCGTCGTCGTCTCCGAGTACGGCGGCTACAGCCAGCGGCTGCCCGGCCACAGCGTCAGCGCGCGGGAGTTCGGCTACAAGCGGTTCAAGGACGCGGAGTCGTTGACGGCCGCCTTCGTGCGGCTGCACGAGCGCGAGCTGATCCCCGCGGTGAAGCAGGGCCTGGCCGCGACCGTGTACACGCAGCTCAGCGACGTCGAAGATGAGACGAATGGCGTGCTCAGCTACGACAGACGCGTACTGAAGATCGCCGAGGAGGCCGTGCAGGCGGTGAATGCCCGCCTGCGGCTGCCGGCGTCGGCTCCGGTGGATGCTGAGGTGTTGGCTTCGGTCGCTGGCGCTCCCTCGAGCCAACGGGGGACGCCGCGCCCGCCTCTCCCCACGGCGGCTAGAGGGCGCCGCGCCGCCTCTCCCCACGGCGGCTGGAGGGCGCCGCGCCGCGACGAAGGAGCAGCGCAGCGCCCGAAGCCCGGGAGTCAACGCGACAGGGGGGTTCCAGCTCCGCGGGTGTTGGCTTCGGTCGCTGGCGCTCCCTCGAGCCAACGAGATGGGAGCAGGCCGGCTTCTCCGCTGGTCGAGTAGGCCCGCTAGGGCCGTATCGAGACCCTGACACAACCGGACGCTGGGCCGCGCGGGAGGTCTCGATACGCTCGTTCCTCGCTACTCGACCAGCGGGGGAGGGGAGGGAGGGGAAGCGCAGGCTCGGTGCTAGGCGTCGGCCTCCGGCACCGGGGCCGAGGCGAACACGTTGAGGCCGAGGGTCGTGGAGAGGAACGCGGTTGCCAGGGTGCCGCGCACGCTGTTGCCTGCGTCATCCAGCAACGGTGAGTAGCTGGCCAGCCCCGCCTTGCCGGGGATGACGGTGATGATGCCGCCACCGACACCGCTCTTGGCGGGCAGGCCGACCTCGTAGAGCCACTCGCCGCTGCGCTCGTACATGCCGGCGGTCGCCAGCACGGCGAGGGTGCGCTTGCAGGAGTCCTCGTCGATGACCTGCTCCCGCGTGATCGGGTTGACGCCGCCGTCGGCGAGCGTCGCGCTCATCACGGCCAGGTCTTCTGTGGTCACCAGCAGCGCACACTGCCGGGTGTACACGTCGGTCGCCTCCAGCGGGTCGCTGTAGATGCGGCCGTAACCCTTCAGCAGTCGGGCGATGCCCTCGTTGCGGTCGTTGGTGCGCGACTCCGACTCGTACACCTCCTCGTCCATCACCAGCTCGCGGCCGGCGAAACGGGAGAGGCCGGCCCGCACGAACTCCCACTTCGCGGCGGCATCCGCCCCCGGCACCAGGCTGGTCGTCGCGATCGCCCCGGCGTTGACCATCGGGTTCGCGGTGCGGCCCGGGTTCAGCTCCACGGCGATGACCGAGTCGAACGGCAGGCCGGAGTTGTTCACGCCAAGCAGCTGCTTGACCTGCTCGTGGCCGAGCGCGTTGGCGACGAGCGCGAACACGAACGGCTTCGACACGCTTTGGATGGTGAACGGATGCCGGGCATCGCCGACCGAGTACCGCTCGCCCGTTGCGCTGACGATCGCCAACCCGAAACGGTCGGGGTCGACGGCGGCCAGCGCGGGGATGTAGTCGGCGACGGCGCCGTCCTGCACGGAGGCAAAGCGCTGGTGCGCCTCGTCCAACAGGCGGCGCACCAAGCCCGGGTCCGGCAGTGATCCGGTCGAGATGCGCTGCGGCTGGGCGGCGGCCGCGCTCAGTGCACCCGGGATGTGGCCGAGCGGCGGCTCTGGAACGTTGACGGGGAGGCTGGCCCGGGTGCTCATGGCGCGCCGCCCGCTCTTAGTGCTCGCCGACGGCGGTCGTCATGGTGAGCACCGGCGTGCCGTCCACCTCGTCGAGGGTGAGCACCACCCGCACCTGGCCGAGCTCGGCGAGCGAGTGCGCGTGCGTGCCGCCGCAGGGGATGCTCACGGTGGCCTCCGGCAGCTCGCAGACCCACGAGCGCCGGTCGGTGAGCCGGGGGCCCTCCGCCTCGACGCGGATGGGGGCGTCGCCGGCGACCCAGCCGGCGAGGGTCGCGTTGATGGCCTCTTCCAGCACCGGGAGCTGGTCCGCGAGGCCCTCGGTGTCGAAGCCCTTGCGGCGCAGCGACTTGTTCAGCCGGTAGGTGTCGACCGAACCGTACTCGGCGATCCGGGAGCTGTCGATGGCCGCCCCGTCGAAGTCGGGCTGGCCGAGGCCGTCGTTGCGGATCGCCTTGCCCCAGCGGGCGGCGAGGGCGCGGTTCAACGCGAGCGCGGCGAGGTGGCATCCGCTGTGCCCGTGCGAGAGCGCCAGTCGGTAGTCGGCGTCGACCACGACCTCGACCCGGTGGCCCTCGGCGATGCCGCTCGGGTCGTCGACGATGTGGGCGACGACGAAGGCCCAGCCCGGGGTGCCCTTCCGCACCGGGATGCCGGAGCCGAGGTGCAGTGCGGTGCCGTCGGTGGCTGCGACGACGCAGTCGATGATCGGGCGGTCGCCGTCGGCGAGCCGGAGCACCGCCCGGTCGGGGCCCTGGTCCGGCCAGCCGGCGTCGACGGGGTGGCAGCTGCTCGTGTCCAGCAGTACCGCCCAGCGCGCGGTGCCTGCGGCATCCGCTGCCCCGTCGCCGAGCGGCTCGCAGTGCAACACCACGGCGGTGTTGGCGGTGTCGCCGCGCGGGTAGCTCACGATCGTGTCGGCGCCGCTGAGCACGCCGCCCGCCGTGTCGTCGGTGTTCTCTGGGCGGGGAAGTGTCATGCCTTCATTCTGCCGTGCGGACAGGGCCCGGTCACGCGGCACGGGCAGGACAACAGAAAGCCGGGTACACGCCCACCCGAAGGGTGTGCACCCGGCAGCCCGGCGCGGCGCTCGGCCGCGCCCGTCTCGCTAGTCCGATTGGAGCACGGCGAGGACGTTTCCGGAGGGGTCGGTGAACCAGGCGATGGCAGGCCCGCGCGGGTCCCTGGCCACACCGCGCTCGTCTTGCTCGAACCCGTCGTAGTGCAACATCGAGACCCCCGCTGCCTCCAGATCGTCGACGGCACCATCGATGTCGCTGACGACGAGGTTGAGGATCGTGAACCCGGCCGGTTCGTGGTCGGGCTTCGGATAGGCGAAGACGCCGTCGAACGGCCCATTCGCGCCGCCGGGGAACTTGATGCGTAGCCCGCCCATCTCCTCGGACACCGACAAGCCGAGCACGTCGGCGTAGAAGCTGTGCGCGGCTGGGACGTCGCGCACCGCGAATCCGCTGAAAGCCGCCTGCGATTTCAAGGTCATGACCGAAGTGTCGCACCCCCAAACAGGGGCCACAAGGTTTGATTTGTTTTTCCCAGTCGGCGATCAGCCCGCCGTCAGCGGGGCGGACCGCTCTTAGAACTTCTTGGTGCGGGTGCGCGCGGTGCGGTTCAACTTCACCGGCAGGGCCATCAGCGGGCCGACGAAACGCCGCGGCAGGGCACGGGCGGGGCCCCAGGCCGCCTGCACCAGGTACTGGCCGAGGATGGCGCCGGCGGCCAGCGCGACGGCGACGGCCGCGGCCGCCAACATCGACAGCAGGCCGTCCATCGAGCCCTCGGAGAGCTGCAGCAGCCCAGAGAACAGCAGCAGTCCGGGCACGAGCGGCACCAGCGCCGAGACGACGATGACCAGTGGCGGCACCCGCACCAGGCGCGACACGGCGGCGGCCAGCAGGCCGACCCCGATGGCGGCCAGCGCCGAACCGAACACGGAGCCCGTCTGGGCGCCGAGCGCCAGCACGTAGAACAGCTCGGCCGACGCGCCCAGAAGGCAGACCGCCCAGAGGGCGCGCTTGGGCACCTGCACCGCGAAGGCGAAGCCGAGCACGATGAGCACGGATGCCGCCAGCTGCACCGGCAGCGTGCCGAGCGTCGGCGAGCTCGCCGGGTTGATCTCCAGCACCAGGCCGAAGTGGGCCAGCATGAGCGAGGACGCCGCGACGCCGGCGACCAGACCGCCGGTGATGATCGTGGCCTCGACGAAACGAGCCGTTCCGGTGACGTAGAAACCGGAGAGGGCGTCGTGCACTGCGCCGAAGGTGGTGACGCCGGCCAACAGCATGATGATGGTGGCCACGACGACGAGCGAGGAGTTCGAGGCGGGGTCGATCAGGTGCACGAGCGCGGCCACGAGCGGGCCGACGGCGCCGCCGGCGAGGGTCTGGAAGAACACAGGGACGCGTCGGTTCGCGAGTGCCGTGGTGAGGTAGTCGATGCCCATCGTGGCCAGCAGGGCGGCGACGGCCACCAACCAGTTGCCACCGATGAGGAAGGCTGCTCCTGCGCCCACCAGGCTCCAGCCGAAGCGGCGCAGCATCCGCGGGTAGAGGGCGGGGGAGCTCACGATGCGCGCGATCTCGCGCCTGGCCTCCGCCACGTCGACGGGCTTCTCGACCAGCTCTCCGATCAGCGCGGCAGCCCGGCTGAGCGTGTGGTAATCGAGGGTGCGGTAGCGCACGTTGCGGGTGCGGGTGATGGTCTCGTGCGTTGACGGGTTCTCGTAGCTCAGCTCGATCACCGAATAGGTGACATCCGCGTCGACGTTGCGCACGCCGTAGGCACGCGTGATTGCCAGCACGGCGGCGACCACATCCTCGGCGCCGGCGCCGTTGCCGAACATGACCTCGGCCAGGCGCATGGCGATGTCCAGCACCGAGCGGGTGTAGTCGGCCAGCTCGATGGCGGAGAGTCCTGAGGTGCGTGTGGGAACGGACATACTCGCAGATTACGCGACTATGCGCCCGTCGCCGGGCGTGCCCCGGCCGCCCCGCTGGGCCGTGTCGCCAGCTTGAACCACGTGCTGTCGGGGATGCGGGCGAGGAACGGCCCGACGACGACGGTGATCAGCACGTAGGCGGTCGCCAGCGGTGCCAGCTGGGGTTCGATTCCCGCGCTCACCGCGAGGCCGGCGATGACGATCGAGAACTCCCCGCGCGGGGTGAGCGCGAGGCCCGCACGCCACCGGCCGGGCACCGCAACGCCGGCGCTGCGGGCGGCCAGGTAGCCGGTCAACACCTTGGTGGCCATCGTCACGATGGCCAGGATCAGGGCGGGCAGGATCACGGCGGGCAGCTTGGTGGCATCCGTCGCCAACCCGAAGAACACGAAGAACACGGCGGCGAACAGGTCGCGCAGCGGCGTGAGCACCTGGCCGGCGTTGTGCGCCACCTGGCCGGAGAGGGCGATGCCGACGAGGAATGCGCCGACGGCCGCCGACACGTTGACCTGGGCGGCGAGGCCGGCGACCAGCATGGTCAGGCCGAGCACGCCGAGCAGCAGCGGCTCGGCGTGGTCGGGGGTGAAGATCCGCGAGACGCGGTGCCCGTGCCGCAGGGCGACGTAGAGGATGAGGCAGACCACGGCCACCGCGATGGCCACGGTGACGGCGCCCTGCACCAGGCTGACGCCGATGACGAGGGCCGAGAGCACAGGCAGGTAGAAGGCCATGGCGAGGTCTTCGATCACGAGCACGGCCAGCACGACGGGCGTCTCACGGTTGGCGAGGCGGCCGAGGTCGCGCAGCACTTTGGCGATGACGCCGGAGGAGGACACCCAGGTGATGCCGGCCAGGGCGACGGCGGCGGCCGGCCCCCAGCCGAGCAGCAGCGCGAAGGCGGCGCCGGGCAGTGCGTTCAGGGCGGCGTCGAGCAGGCCGGCCATGCGGGAGTGTTTGAGGTTGGTGAACAGCTCGGATGCCGTGTACTCCAGCCCGAGCAGGGCGAGCAGCAGGATCACGCCGATCTCCGAGCCGATTTCGAAGAACTCGGTGCTCGCCTCCAGCGAGAGCAGGCCGCCGTTGCCAAACGCGAGCCCGGCGATCAGGTAGAGCGGGATCGGCGAGATGCCGATGCGCAGCGCGAGGCGGCCGAGCAGGCTCATGCCCAGAAGGAGCGCGCCGACCTCGATCAGGATCAGCGTGTTCTCATGCACAGCGGCAGCCCTTAATCGGGTCCGTTGGAGATCAGACGGCTGAGCGCATCCAGGCCCGTGCGTGTTCCCACCGCGACGATGACGTCGGCCGGGCGCAGGATCTCATCGGGTGTGGGTGATGGCAGCAGTTCTTTGTCGCGCACGATGGCGACGATCGACACCCGGGTGCGTGTGCGGGTCTTGGTGTCGCCGAGCGGACGGTTGAGGTAGGGGGAGTCGGTGGGCAGCTCGAGCTGCTCGGTGAACAGGCCGACGGCGGCGTCGCTCAGGCTGGTCAACCGGCTGATCATGACCGAGGTGCCGAGCACATCGGCCAGCGCCGCCGCTTCGTCGTCGGTGAGCGGGATGCTGTCACGGCAAGAGTCCGGGTCGTTCACGTCGAACAGCGCCAGATCGCGCGCGCCGTCGCGGTAGGAGATGACGCTCATGCGTCGGCTGCTCTCTGTCACCAGGTCGTGTCTGACACCGATGCCCGGCAGCTCCACTTTTTCTATGCGTACACCCACGCTGCAAGTGTAGATCCGCTGGAGGGGGCGTGGCGCGCTCGGCGCCCGCGGCGTGTTCGCGGCCTAGGCCTCGATCGGGCCGAGCCACGCGTTGGCGACGGTGTTGTGCGCGGATTCCGCGTCGGACGGGTGGAAGATGCCGGCGAGCACGTCGCGATAGAGCCGGCCGAGCTCGTTGCCGGCGAAGTAGCTGCCGCCGCCGGAGACCCGGATCGCCTGGTCGACGACCTCCCTGGCCGTCTCGGTGGCGCGCACCTTGATACCGACCAGCTGCGGGAACCACTGGGCGCCGAGATCGGCCTGGCCGTCGACGGCGGCGGCGATGGCATCCAGCTGCGGGTAGATCGCGTCCTGGGCGATGGCGGCATCCGCGATGCGCCACCGGATGTCCGGGTCCTGGGCGAGGCTGCGGCCGTCGTTCTTCATCGAGGTGCGGCGGTGGGCGGATGCCACGGCCAGCTCGAGAGCGCGCTTGCCGACACCGGTGTAGACGGCGGCGAGCAGGATCTCGAAGTTGGCGAAGATGGCGAAGATCAGCGGGTCGGCGTTGGGGCCGGGGTCGAGGCGACGCACGACGCGGTCGGGGCGGGCGTAGGCGGCGTCGAGCACCGTGGTCTGGCTCTGGCTGGCGCGCATGCCGAGCGTGTTCCAGTCGTCCTTGCGGCTGAGCCCCGGATCGTCGCGGTCTACGAAGCCGTAGACGATCTTGGGGGCGTCGGCCGACTCGGTGTCCAGACCCATGGTGCCGAGTCGGGTGTAGGCGGGGGAGAGACTGGTGAACACCTTGGTGCCGGTGAAACGGTAGCCGCCGTCGGGCTGCGGGGCCGCGACGCTGCGCGAGCCGAACAGCATGAGGTCGTTGCCGGCCTCACTGATGCCGAAGCCGAAGACTTCGCCGCGGCCGGCCTCCTCGAGCAGGAAGTCGAGGCCGGAGTCGCCGCGCTCGTGCAGGGCCTTGGCGACGCCCGTCCAGACCAGGTGCATGTTGACGGCCAGCGCGGTGGCGGGGGCGGCGGCGCCGAGCCGCACCTGCTCGCGGGCGACATCCTGCAGGCTGAGGCCCAGGCCGCCGAACTTGGTCGGCACGAGGGCGCGCAGGTAGCCGGCGGCGACGAGCTCGTCGAAGTCCTCGGTGAAGAAGGCGTTGTCGCGGTCGTAGCCCTCTGCCCGCCCGTGGATGCGCTCCAGCAGCTCGGCGGTGAGGACGGTGCGAGTGGGCGTGCTGTTCTCTGCGGCGGTCACGACTCCAGCCTATGCCTGGGTGTCGCAGGGTGGGCCGCTCCGGCCGGTTGCGCTTGTGCCCGCCGGTTGAGCTTGTGCCCGCCGCTTGAGCCTGTGCCCGCTGGTTGAGCTTGTCGAAACCCCCGGCCTCCCGGCGGGGGTGGGGGATCCGCGGGTCGTAGCGAGTCGGCGGATGCGGCGGCCGGGATGGGCCGAAAAGCGCGCGCAGCGGGCGATTCTGGCGCTCGCATCCGCTGACTGGCTACGAGGGAGGGCTACTGCTGGACGTCCTCTTCGGGGGCGGATGCGGGGGCGGATGCCGGGGCGACACCGGCGCCCGCAGCGCGGCGGCCGTGGCGCACCCGCGCGACGATCGCCCAGGCGATGCCGCCCAGCAGAGCGAGCAGCACGAGCCACGGCAGCAGAACGCCGAGCACGACGATGAAGCCGCCGAGGAAAGAGACGAGGCTGTTCCAGCCGGCGAGGAGGCCGCTCCAGAAGTTGTCGGGGCTGCCGGGGGTGACCGTGCCCTCCGCTGCGAAATCGACGTACAGCGTCGAGTAGTCGATCTGGTCGTCGAGGTAGTCCAGCTGCGCGGTGAGCGAGTCCAGATCGGCCTGCCTGCTGGAGAGCGCCGACTCGATCGCGATCAGGTCGGCCGTGCTCGCGGATGTCTTCATCAGCTCCAGCAGCCGGTCCACGGATGTCTGCAGCGCGGTGATGCGGGCCGTGACGTCCTGCTTCTGCTGGGTGACGTCGGTGGCACTCAGCGTCACCGAGGTGACGGTGCCGAGCTGCTTGATCTTGCCGAGCATGTTGTCGAGCTCCTCGGCCGGCACCCGGATCGTCAGGCTGGCGCTGGCCCGTTGGGTGTCGGTGGCCGGCTGCTCCGTGCGATTGTCGACGCGGCCGCCCGCGCCGGTGACGAGCTTGATCGCGCTGTCGGCAGCGCCGAGCGGGTCGGCCGCGGTCACCGAGACGTTCCCCGTCGTGATGACGGCGCGATCGGTGACCACGCTCGGCGATCCCGCCACGCCGCCCGCCGCCGAATCGGCGACGCCCTGCGGCATCGGGGCGAGCTCCGCCGAGTGATCGACCATGCCGACACTGCCGCCGGAGAACGCGCCATCGGCCGTCCCTGCGGAACAGCCGGCGAGCATCAGGGCCGCGAGAACCAGGGCCGGAACGGTGAGGGCGCGCTTCATGATTCCACCCTACGAGCGCCTCAGGAGGCGCCGATGCCGCTCCGGTCACGTTCGGATCTCGGCTCGGTCACGGCTTGATCACGGTGACGGCGCGCGCCGGCATCCGCACCGGTCCCCGCCGTGCAACGAACCCTGCAACGAGCCCTGCATCCGCCCGGCAGCGGCCCGGTCAGGCGCGGCCGTCATAATGGGCACATGACGTGGATGTCGACGCTCACCGCACGCCTCGGCCGCCTGCTGCGCCCGAGCCGCAGTGCGCCGCCGGTGCTGCACGTCGCCTCCGATGTCGGGGCCGGCCCCCTCGTCGCGCTCGTGCACGGCATCGCCTCGTCGTCCGTCACCTTCAACAACCTGGTGCCACTGCTTGAGCCGAACTTCCGCTGCGTGTCGATCGACATCCTCGGCTTCGGCCGTTCGCCGGCACCCGCCACAGCCGAGTACACGCTCGACGAGCACGTGGCCGCCCTCCACGCGACGTTCAAGGCGCAGAAACTGCGCGGGCCGCTCATCCTCGTCGGGCACTCGCTCGGCTCGCTGATCAGCGCTCGGTTCGCGGCCGTGCACCCGCACCTCGTCAGCCACCTCGTGCTCGTGTCGCCGCCGATCTACCTGCCGCCAACCACCCTCGGCGACCGTCGGGCCAAGCTGGAGAACGACCTCTACCTGCGTGCGTACGACTACCTGCGCACAAACAAGGAGTTCACGCTCGCCAATGCGCGCATCATCGCGAAGCTGCTGCCGATCAAGGGCGTCTTCGAACTGCGCGAGGAGCAGTGGGAGCCGTTCGTGAAGTCGATGCGGAACTGCATCGAGAACCAGACTGTGATCTCTGACCTGGCCCGCGTCACCGCCCCGGTCGACGTCGTCTACGGCGGGATCGACCAGTTCATCCCGCGCGGCGGGCTGGAGATTGTCGGCCGGATGCGCGGTGTGACCATGCACAGGGTGGAGGCGAATGCGCACATCATCCGCCGGCGCCTGGCGCGTGTCGTCGCCGCGGTGCTGACCGCCGATCTGCCGGCCGATGCCACCCCGGCACTGACCCCGGCTGTGACCCCGGACGCCACGGCCTAGGCTGGGGCCATGGAGCAACGTACGCTTGGCCGCACCGGCCGCACGGTATCTGTAATCGGACTCGGAACCTGGCAGCTGGGTGCCGATTGGGGCAACGTCAGCGTCGAGGATGCCACCGCTGTGCTGGCGGCATCCGTCGAGGCCGGGGTGACCTTCTTCGACACCGCCGACGTGTACGGCGACGGCCGCAGCGAGAGCGTCATCGGCGCCTTCCTGCGCGAGCGCCCCGGGCACGACATCACGGTCGCCACCAAGATGGGCCGCCGGGTCGATCAGCTGCGCGAGAACTACGTGCTGGAGAACTTCCGCGCCTGGACCGACCGCTCGCGCCAGAACCTCGGCGTCGACACCCTCGACCTGGTGCAGCTGCACTGCCCGCCGACGAGCGTCGTGACGAGCGACGAGGTCTACGACGCCCTCGACACCCTGGTCGCCGACGGCGCGATCGCCGCCTACGGCCTGAGCGTCGAAGAATCCGCGCAGGCGTTGGCCGCCATCGCCCGCCCGAACGTGGCCACCATCCAGATCATCCTGAACGCGTTCCGGCTGAAGCCTCTGGACGAGGTACTCGGCGCGGCTCAGGATGCCGGCGTCGGCATCATTGCGCGCGTGCCTCTGGCCTCTGGCCTGCTCACCGGCAAGTACACCGCCGAGACCCGTTTCGCGGCCGATGACCACCGCAATTTCAACCGGGACGGCAGCCGCTTCGACGTCGGCGAGACCTTCTCCGGCGTCGACTACGAGACCGGCTTGGTCGCTGCACAGGAGTTCGCGGCGCTCGCCGCAGCTGCAGCGCCCGGTGTGCCGGTCGCCGAGGTCGCCCTGGCCTGGGTCGCCCAGCAGCCCGGCGTGAGCAGCGTCATACCCGGCGCGCGCTCCCCGCAGCAGGCGGTCGCGAACGCCGCGGCCGGCTCGCTGCCGCCGCTCGGCGAGGAGTTCTTCGCCGGCGTGCGGGCGCTCTACGACCACCGACTGCGCGCCGCGATCCACCCGCGCTGGTAACCCGACGCGGGTTCCGGCGGCGCTAGTCGACGAGATCCGGGTCGCTGCCCGAGCGCTCACCGGTGTCGAGGGCGGCGATGGCGGCGAGCTCTGCGGCGTCCAACTCGAAGTCGAAGACATCGGCGTTGGCCCGCAGCCGTTCGGCGCTGAGCGACTTCGGGATCACCACGTTGCCGAGCTGCAGGTGCCAGCGGATGGTCACCTGGGCGGCGCTCTTGCCGTGTCGGCGGCCGATCTCGGCCAGCACCGGCTCGGTGACCGCCCGGCCGCGGGCCAGCGGCGACCACGCCTCTGTGACGATGCCGAGCTCGGCGTGCAGGGCGCGCAGCTCGGCCTGCGGCAGCCACGGCTGCAGCTCGATCTGGTTCACCGCCGGCACCACCCCGCTGTCCTCGATGATGCGCTCGAGGTGCTCGCGGTGGAAGTTGGAGACTCCGATCGAGCGGGCGCGGCCCTCCTCCCGCAGCCGTACCAGTGCGCGCCACGTCTCGACGTAGCGGTTCTGCGCCGGCGCCGGCCAGTGGATCAGGTACAGCTCGACCGAGTCCAGGCCGAGCGCCTCCAGGCTGGCGTCGAAGGCGCGCAGCGTGGCGTCGAAGCCGTGCTCGGTGTTCCACACCTTGGTGGTGACGAACAGGTCGGAACGGACGAGCCCCTGTTGTGCCTGCAGGGCCGAGCGGATGCCGCGGCCGACGCCCCGCTCGTTGCCGTACAGGGCAGCGGTGTCGATGTGCCGGTAGCCCGCCGCGACGGCGCCCTCGACCACGGCGGGAGCATCGGCATCCGGAACCTTGTAGGTGCCGGCGCCCAGCCGGGGGATGAGCGCGCCGTCGTTGAGGGGAAGAGTGCTGCCGAGGTCCATAAGACCAGCCTAGGCAGCAGAGCGCCCTAATCGGGCAGCGCGGCCGCCTCGTATTTCTGCTTGTTGCGCGGGATGAACAAGGTCAGCACAATGCCGACGAGGCCCGCCGCCGCCGAGATGGCGAAGGTCAGCTGGAACGCCATCGTGCTCGGCGTGGTCAGGTCGCCGACGGTGACGAGGTTCGTGGCCAGCACGATGCCGATGATGGCGCTCGCCGCGGTGGAGCCGAGCGTGCGCATCACCGAGTTCAGGCCGTTGGAGGCGGCCGTCTCTGACGACGGCACGGCGCCCATGATCAGGGTCGGCATCGCCGCATAGGCGAATCCGACGCCGAACCCGACGGCGGTCGCCACCAGCAGGGTGTGCCACACCTCGGTCATGAACAACATGGCGAGGCCGTAGGCGACGGCGATGATCGTGATGCCGAGCAGCAGGCTGACCCTGGCCCCGCGTGCCGCCGTCAGCCGGGCGGCGGTGCCGGACATCGCCCACATCACCAGGCCGCTGGGCATCAGGCAGAGGCTGGCGACGAGCATGCTCTGACCGAGTCCAACGCCCGTGCCGGTCGGCGTCTCGAGCAGCATCGGCAGCGCGACGGCGCTGGAGAAGAACGCGAACCCGACCATCACAGAGGCGAGGTTCGTCAGCAGAACCGTGCGCCGGGTGGCGACCCTGATGTCGATCAGCGGATGCCGGGTGCGCAACTGGTAGAGGATCCAGACGGCCAAGACCACGACACCGGCGGTGCCGAAGCCGAGGGTGAGCGGGCTGAGCCAGCCCCACTCGCTGCCCTTGGTGACGGCGAGCAGGATGCCGGAGAGGGCCAGGGCCAGGCCGATCGCGCCGGGGAAGTCGAAGCGTCCGCCGGTGCGCAGCGTGCTCACGGGCACGAGCGTGTAGACCAGCACGAAGCCGGCGGCGGCGAGCAGCCCAGACAGCCAGAAGAGCATGTGCCAGTCGAGGTACTGGGCGATGACGGCGGAGACGGGCAGGCCGATCGCGCCGCCGATGCCGAGGGTCGCACTGACCAGCGCGACAGCCTTGCCGAGTCGATCCCGGTGCAGCACATCGCGCAGGATGCTGATGCCGAGCGGGATCGCGCCGAGCCCAGCGCCCTGCAGCACGCGCCCGATCACGAGTGGGATCAGGGTCGACGAGAACGCGGCGATCACCGAGCCGAGGAGCACAGCGGCGAGCAGACAGAGCAGGATGCGGCGCTTGCCGTAGAGGTCGCCGAGGCTGCCGCCGATCGGGGTGATGATGGCGGCGGCGAGCAGGGTGCCGGTGACCACCCACATGGCGTCGGAGCTGGACACGTTCAGCAGGTGCGGCAGCTCGGGCAAAAGCGGTGTGACCAGCGTCATCATGAACGAGACCACGATGCCGGTGAAGGCGAGCGAGAAGACGATCGCGGAATCAGGGGTGCGCTTGGTCAGGGCTCGGCGCTCTGCCTCGCTCAACCACGGCTGGTCGCCGCCCGAACCGTTGCCGATCTTGGCTTCGGGGTCCGGGGAGCTGCCGGGGGTGGAAGTGGGTGCGTCGCGCGACATGAAACCTCTCGATGAGCCCCACACGGTGCAGCGCTCTCCCCGACAACGCTAACCGAGGGCCGCGGTATTCCCGGAGCCGCGATGAGCATCCGGCGGGAGGGGGTTCGCCAGCACACGCCGCGATTCGCCGCGCACGTACGCCGGAGCGCGCCCCGAGCGCAAGCAAATTACTGCGCGTGACGCGGTGTAACGCACGACGTCACAATCGCTCGCGCTGGCGGCGGTGAGTTGACAACATCAACTCACCCACGCACACCCACTCACAGCGAAAGGCTTTACGGATGTCACGAATCACCCGCACGCTCGCCGCGGCGACCGCCGCACTCGCAACCGCTGCCCTGTTGGCCGCTTGCGCCGGCACTGCAGCCCCGGAGGCCGGCGGTGGTGCCGACTCCGCGACGCCCGTCTCCGGTGGCACCCTCACCTACCTCGAGTACCAGGCCTTCACGAACCTCTACCCACCGCAGGCCGGGTTCTACCCCAATGGTGCCGTGGTGGGCAACGTCGCGGCACGACTGACCTACCAGAACCCGGAGTCGCTCGAGATTGAGCCGTGGATCGCCGACTCCTGGGAGGTGAACGCCGACGCCACCGAGTACACCTTCACCCTGCGTGACGGCGTGACCTTCTCCGACGGCACCCCCGTCGACGCCGCAGCCGTCGCGAAGAACTTCGACGTCTACGGCTTGGGCAACAAGGAGCTCGCCCTCACCATCTCCGAGGCGATCAACAACTACGCCAGCAGCGAGGTCGTCGACGCCTCGACCGTGAAGTTCCACTTCTCAGCACCCGCACCCGGGTTCCTGCAGGCGACGTCCACGATCAACTCCGGCATCCTCTCGCCGGCAACGCTCGACCTGCCGCTGGAGAAGTTCGGCGCGGGCAACGCGGCCGCCATCATCGGCGCAGGCCCCTTCGTGATCAGCGACGAGAAGCTCGGCACCGAGCTCACCTTCACGGCGCGTGACGACTACGACTGGGCTCCGCCCTCGCTCACGCACCAGGGCCGCGCCTACCTCGACAAGATCCACCTGATCGTCACGCCGGAAGACAGCGTGCGCATCGGAGGGCTCACCTCTGGGCAGGCCGACTACGTGCGCTACGTGCAGGCCTTCGACGAGGCCGCGGTCGAGTCAGCAGGCTTCACGCTCTACGGGCCGCAGACCCGCGGCGTGAACAACTCGCTGAACCTGCGGTTCACGAACCCGCTGCTGAGCGACCTTCGGGTGCGCCAGGCGCTCGTGGCCGGCGTCAACGCGCAGGAGATCGTCGACACGCTCTTCACCTCCAACTACCCCGTCGCCACCTCGTCGCTCAGCTCCACCGCGCTTGGCTACAAGGACGAGTCGGAGCACCTCGCTTTCGACCCGAAGAAGTCCGCGAAGCTGCTCGACGCCGCCGGCTGGACCGAGGGTGCCGACGGCATCCGCGAGAAGGACGGCACGCGTCTCTCCCTCGATGTCTATGAGGCCAAGCCGCAGCCGCTCTCCAAGCAGACGCTTGAACTGGTCAGCCAGCAGCTGAAGGCGATCGGCGTCGAGCTGAACGTCAAGGCCGCCGACGCCGGCAGCTACGCCGAGGACATCAAGGACCCGCTGAAGACCCCGCTCTACCACTCGATGGTCGGTCGCGCTGATCTCGACGTGATCAAGAGCCAGTTCCACACGAAGAACCGCAACGTGCTGCTCTCGAACGACACGAAGCTCGACGCGCTCCTCGAGACCGTCGCCAGCGAGCCGGACCCCGCCAAGCGCCTCGACGCCGACGCGGCCGTGCAGGACTACCTGGCCGAGCAGGCCTACGTGATCCCGCTGTTCGAGGAGCCGCAGGTCTACGGCGCAGCCGACTACGTCAAGGGCGTCGAGTTCGAGTCCGTCGGACGCCCGGTCTTCTACGACGTCTGGCTGAACAAGTAGCACCCAGCAGGTCACCGCGTGGTTCCGGATGCCGCGCGCAGCGGCATCCGGAACCACCCCCGCTCCACACCTCCCGTTCCACTCCACTCCACCAGGAAGGCATCCCATGAAGCACGTGCTCGCCCGCATCGGCCAGGCCGCCGTGGTGCTGTTCGTGGCCTTCGCCGCCACCTTCGTTCTGCTTCAGGCACTGCCGGGCGATGCGCTGATGATCAAGTTCGAGAACCCGGAGCTCGGGCTTTCGGTCGAGCAGATCGCCGCCCTGCGTGAGACCTACGGTGTCGACATCCCGCTGCCGCAGCAGTTCTGGCACACGCTCAGCGGCTTCCTCGCCGGCGACTTCGGCTACTCGATCCAGAGCGGCACGCCCGTCACGCAGATGCTGGCCGAGGCGGCGCCGCAGACCATCACGCTCGCCCTCACCGCGTTCCTGCTCGCCGTGCTCATCGCCGTGAGCCTCGCCTTCCTCTCCTCTCTGACCCGTTTCGCCTGGCTGCGCGGCTTCCTCCGCGGCCTGCCCGGCGTCTTCGTCTCTGTGCCGGTGTTCTGGCTCGGCATCGTGCTGATCCAGGTGTTCTCCTTCCAACTCAAAGTGGTGCCGGTGATCGGGGCCGACCCGCTGCAGGGGCTGATCCTGCCCGTGCTCACCCTGGCGGTGCCGATCAGCGCCCCGCTCGCCCAGATCCTCGTGCGCTCGATCGACGAGGTCGAGCTGGCCCCGTTCGTCAGCGTGGTGCGAGCCAAGGGCGCCAGCCGCCGCCGGGTGCTCTGGAACAACGTCGCCAAGAACGCGATCCTCCCCACCGTGACCATCGCCGGCGTGCTGCTCGGCGAGCTGATCGGCGGCGCGGTCGTGACCGAGACGGTGTTCGGCCGCACCGGCATCGGCCGCCTCACCGAGCAGGCCGTCTCGGCACAGGACACTCCGGTGCTGCAGGCGATCGTCGTGCTCTCTGCACTGGCGTTCGTGCTCACCAACCTGGCCGTCGACCTGCTCTACCCCGTGCTCGACCCGCGGCTGCGCCGGCTCTCCCGGGGCAACGCCCGCCCGGCCCCCGCGGCCACTCCCGTCTTGGAAGGAGCAGCAGCATGAGCATCGAAACCGAGAACGCAGCCTCCGCCGTTGGTCGAGTAGCGAGGATCGAGCGTATCGAGACCTCGCTGGCCGACACTGCGGCCCCGGCATCCGCCCACGAGGTCTCGATACGGCCGCAGGCGGCCTACTCGACCAACGGGGTGTGGAGCCGCCTCCGCACCATCAGCCCCAGCCTCGTCGTGGCCTGGCTCGTGCTCGGCGTCGTCCTGGCCTGGGCGATCGTGCCCTGGCTGTTCACCGGCCACGACCCGCTCGTCGGCATCCCGGCCGACAAGCTGCAGGCGCCGAGCGTCGCGCACCTGTTCGGCACCGACCAGCTCGGCCGCGACCTGTTGGCCCGCGTGATCTACGGCGCCATCCAGTCGCTCTCCGGCGCGCTCGTCGCGGTCGGCGTCGGGCTCGTGCTCGGCACGGCGATCGGCGTGATCGCGGGCTCGGCCGGCGGTGTTCTCGACGCGATCCTCATGCGCATCGTCGATGTACTGCTCTCGATCCCCGGACTGCTCCTGGCCCTCAGCATCATCATCCTGCTCGGCTTCGGCACGATCAACGCCGCCATCGCGGTCGGTATCGGCAGCGTCGCGGCCTTCGCCAGGCTCTCCCGCAGCGAGGTCGTGCGGGTGCGCCGCAGCGACTACGTCGAGGCCGCGTTCGGCAGCGGCGGGCGCTATCTCGCGGTGCTCTGGCGGCACGTGCTGCCGAACTCGCTCGGTGCCGTCGTCTCGCTCGCCGCCCTGCAGTTCGGTGTCGCCATCCTCGCCATCTCGACGCTCGGCTTCCTCGGTTACGGCGCACCACCGCCCACGCCCGAGTGGGGCCTGCTCGTCGCCGACGGCCGCAACTACATCGCGACCTCGTGGTGGCTCACGACCTTCCCCGGCCTCGTCGTCGTGGTCGTCGTGCTCGCCGCGAACCGCATCAGCCACTCGCTCAATGGTGAAAAGTCCCGAGGGGGAAGAACAAATGACGCACCAAGATGCCGCAGCGATCGCGGAAACCCACGCTGGCACTCCCTCAGCCGCCGTGGAGGTCCCCGTGCTCGCGGTCGAGGGGCTCAGCGTCTCGTACCGCACCGCCGCCGGCCTCAGCCGGGTCGTGCACGACGTCAGCTTCACCGTGCGCCCCGGCGAGGTCGTCGCCCTCGTCGGCGAGTCGGGCTCCGGCAAGACCACGACAGCCCAGGCCGTCATCGGCCTCCTTGCCGAGAACGCCCACCGTGACGCCGGCAGCATCCTGCTGAACGGCGTCGACATCGCCGGGTGGAGCGACAAGCGCCTCGAGACGGTGCGCGGGGCACGCATCGGCCTGATCCCGCAAGACCCATCCAGCTCACTGAACCCGGTGCGCACGATCGGCGCCCAGATCGCCGAGGTGCTGCAGATCCACAAGCGCGGCGACAAGGCCACGCGACAGGCCCGCGTCATCGAACTGCTCACCAGGGTCGGCCTGCCCGAGCCGGAGCGCCGGGCCACGCAGTACCCGCACGAGCTCTCCGGCGGCATGCGGCAGCGGGTGCTCATCGCGATCGCGATCGCGCTGCGGCCGGAGCTCATCATCGCCGACGAGGCGACGAGCGCCCTCGACGTCACCGTGCAGAAGACGATCCTCGACTTGCTCGACGAGCTCCGGGCCGAGTTCGGCACCGCCATCCTCTTCGTCACCCACGACCTCGGCGTCGCCGCCGAGCGGGCAGAGCGCATCGTCGTGCTGCAGCACGGCCGCATCCAGGAGCAGGGAGAGACCCGCACGGTGATCGCCCGGCCAGAGAGCGAGTACACGAAGCGGCTGTTCGCCGACGCGCCCTCCTTCCACCTGACCCCGTCCCGCGCGCAGCGTCCGCCGGTGGCGCCGCTCTTCCTGCGGGATGCCGCGATCGCCGACGCCGAGAACCCCTACGCCGTCGAGGTCGAAGATCTGGTCACGGAGTTCGGGCGTGGCGCCACCGCGTTCCGCGCCGTCGACGGCGTCTCGTTCCGGCTGCGCCGCGGCACGACGCACGCGATCGTGGGGGAATCCGGATCGGGCAAGACGACGACCGCCCGCGCCGTCGCCGGCCTCGCCGAGCCGACATCCGGATGCATCATCATCGACGGCGAGCACGTCGCGAAGTTTCGCGGCGAGCAGCGCAGGCAGCTGCGCCGGCGCATCCAGCTAGTCTACCAAAACCCCTTCGGCTCGCTGGACCCCCGGCAGAGTGTCGAGCAGATCGTGGCCGAGCCGCTGCGCAACTTCGGCCTGGCCGACCGGCGCGGCCGCGGCATTCGCGCGGCGGAGCTGCTCGACCTCGTCGCTCTGCCGAGCGCCGTGCTCAGCCGGCGGGCCCGCGAGCTGAGCGGCGGCCAACGCCAACGCGTCGCCATCGCCAGGGCGCTCGCGGTGAATCCGGAGATCCTCGTGCTCGATGAGGCCGTCTCCGCCCTCGACGTCACCGTGCAGGCACAGATCCTGCGGCTGCTCGAGAGCCTGCAGGACGAGCTCGGGCTCAGCTACCTCTTCATCTCGCACGACCTCGCCGTCGTCAGGCAGATCTCCGACACGGTGTCGGTGATGAGCCGCGGCCGGGCCGTCGAGACCGGCAGCGCCGCCCAGATCTTCGGCAACCCACAACACGAATACACCCAACAGCTGCTCGCAGCAGTGCCATCAGTCAAGGAGTTCTCCGCATGAGCGAAACTGTCACACCCCGGCCGGCCCGACGTGGCCTCGGATTCTTCACCCGACTGCTCGACGAGGCGGCGCCGGGGGAGCGCTACCGCCTCGCCGCCGAACAGATCCGCACCGCCGAGCGGTTCGGCTTCGACTCGGCCTGGGTCGCCCAGCACCACTTCAGCGCCAGTGAGGGTGGGCTGCCGGCGCCACTCGTGTTCCTCTCCTTTGTGGCCGCGCAGACATCCGCGATCCGACTCGGCACCGGCATCGTCACGCTGCCGTTGGAGGACCCGGTGCGCGTCGCCGAAGACGCCGCGGTGCTCGACCTGCTCTCCGGCGGGCGCCTCGAGCTTGGCGTCGGCTCCGGCGGAACAGCCTCATCCTTCGCCGCCTTCGGTAAGCGCAGCGAGGACCGCGGCTCCATCTTCGCCGACCACCTCGCCGTGCTGCGCGATGCCTTCGCCGGCCTCCCGCTGGGCGCGGGCAGCGTCGAGCCGGGGGCAGAGGCCGCTGCGGCCTTCGCAGCCGCCCGCGAGAACCGGCTCTACCCGGCGGCGCCGCAGCTCGGCGGCAAGCTGTGGCAGGCGACATTCTCGGTGGCCGGCGGCAGCCGTGCCGCCGCGGCCGGCGACGGCCTGATGCTCTCCCGCACGCAACCGCGCCCGCCCGGGTCACCGCGGGCGAGCCTGGACGACATCCAGCGCCCCATCGTCGACGCCTACTACGACGCCCTGCCGGCCGGGGTGGCCCCGCGCATCATGGCCTCGCGCACGCTGTTCGTCGCCGACGACCGGGCGGAGGCGCTGCGCATCGCCGAACCGAACCTGCGGCGCGCGGCCGCCGCCTTCCGTGCGGGCGGCCAGCACATTGAGGGCGACTCGCTCGAAGACCTCATCGCCGGCCTCGACACGCACATCGGCACGGTCGACGACGTGATCGAGTCGCTCGCGGCCGACCGCAGCCTCGACCGGGTCAGCGACGTCGTGTTCCAGGTGCACTCCGTCGACCCGCCGCACGAGCTGGTGCTGCGCTCGATCGAACTGATCGCCACCCAGGTCGCCCCCGCGCTCGGCATCGGGACAGTTTCCAACGAATCAGCCGCACTCACCAGAACAGGAGCACACGCATGACCACCATCGCCCCGCCCGACGTCATCGATGAACTGCTCGGGGTCACCCCGGGCTCGGTCATCGACGAGCTGCGCGCCCGCCGTCCAGTCACCCGCGCCAACGCGCAGGCCAGTTACGACGCGCTGTTCGCCCCCGAGTACCCCGGCACCGTGAGCGCCGTCGAGCGGTTCGCTGTTGCCGCCTTCGTCACCGGTGTGCACCGTTCCGACCGCACGCAGCAGTTCTACGCGGGGCAGCTGACCACGGCCGCGACCGCCCCCGGCGCGGCCGAATCGGCGCGCGCTTTGCCGGAGGCCGTCGCCGCCGAGATCGCCGCCGGGCGCACCAGCGGGCCGTACGGCTCCTACCCGGCCGGCCCGCTCAGCGTCGAAGACAGCGAGGGGCTGCGCTACCGGGTCGCCCCCGCGCGCCGCGACGTGCTGGGCGTACGCCTGGCCGCGGCCCTCGACCACGCCCACCTGCTCGTCTTCCGCCCGCGCGAAGCCAGCCCGGCCGCGCTGCAGGCATTGCTCGACGCGGGCTGGAGCACGAGCGACATCGTCACGCTCTCGCAGCTCATCGCCTTCCTCACCTTTCAGATTCGCGTTGTCGCAGGATTGGAGCTCCTCGCATGACCTCAACCACACCGTCCACGCCGGCATCCGTCACCGCTGAGAGCGTGCTCGAACACTCAGACCTCGACCGCCCGGTTACGTTCACCCAGGCCGAGCTCGGCTGGGTGCCCTGGCTTGAGCCGCTGCCCGAATCCGAGTTCGAGGAACGGCACCGGAGCGGCCTCGTCGACGCCTCACGCGCCAAGTCGCCCTACTTCGCGCTGCTGGCCCGCGACCCCGAGATCCTCGGTGCCCGCACCCGCACAGACAAAGACATCTTCTACAACACCAAGGAGGGCCTGCCGCGGGCCGAGCGTGAGCTCGCCGCCACCGCCACGAGCAGGCACAACGGCTGCATCTTCTGCGCCAGCGTGCACTCGCGGTTCGCCAGCCACCACTCCAAGCGCGGCGACGACGTGCAGCGTCTGCTCGACGAGGGCACGGATGCCGCCCTCGACCCGCGCTGGCGGGCCATCGTCGACGCCTCCGTCGCTCTCGCGAGCACGCCGGTCGCGCTGGACGCCGGCCACATCGCCGAGCTGCGCGCACAGGGCCTCGACGCGCTCGAGATCGCCGACGTCATCCACGGTGCCGCGTTCTTCAGCTGGGCCAACCGGCTGATGCTGAGCCTCGGCGAACCGGAGGCTCCGGCGGCGCCGTAGCCGCCCCGTTCCGGCCCACAAGGCCGGTGCGAGCGGAGGCGCGAGGCGCGACGGGGGGCCAGAACTTCAGGAACTGGCCCCCCGTCGTGCCGAGGTCGCCGGTGGCATCCAGGGGGCGGGGTGCGCCCGGGCGACTGCGCGGCCGCACCGAGGCGGGGATCAGTGAACACCCGCATCGGTGTGGGGCCGTGCCCCGATCCAGCGGGGTGCCGGGGGAAGGAACCGTGGGTGGTGGCCCATCTTCTACCTCTGGAGCACACCCCATGTACGACTTCATCGAGTCGCTCGTCAACGCCGTGCGCGAGCGCACCGAGACCTTCGAACGCGGTCGTGCGCGCCGCCGCGCAACCCGCGCCCGCGCCCACATCGTGCACTCGCACAGCGCGAGCGCCGCGGCGCGGGGCGGCCGGCCCGTCGAAGTCGCCTGAGGCCACCGGCTCCCTCTGCCCCTCTGGCCACCGCTGCCCGACACTGCCACACTGGGTGGGTGGATCTCCCCGAGGCGCTCATCCCACCGCTGACCATCGCCACCGTGCTCGGCAGCGGCGTCGTCGCCGGTGTCCTGCTCAGCTTCTCGAGCTTCATGATCAGAACCCTGCGCGAGCTGGCGGTGCCCGACGGCATCCGGGTCATGCAGTCGATCAACCGCACCATCGTGCGCAGCCCGTTCATTCTTGCCTTCATCGGCACCACCCTGCTCGCCGGAACGCTGATGGTCTTCGCCTTCGTCACGGCGCCGCGCGGCGCAGAGCAGGCCGCTGTCGCACCCTGGCTCATCGCCGCCGGAGCGCTGTACCTGCTGGGCACCGTGCTCGTCACCGCGCTCTTCAACGTTCCCCGCAACACTGCGCTCGGCGGCGTCGACCCGGCCAGCGTCGACGGCGCCGCGGCGTGGGAGGAGTACCTCACGACCTGGGTGCGCTGGAACCACGTGCGTACCATCGCGGCATCCGCGGCGACGGTGTTGTACGCGGTGGCCCTCGCCGTCTGAACGGTAGTCTGGGCAGAAGCCATCGAATGCCCCTCACGCGCCGCGTGCCAGGGTCGGCTTCGATCTGGCTCGCTGTAGAAGAGGGGCCCCGTGTATGTCCGAAAGCCCGCGTGATCGTGAGCAACACCACCCGTTGGCCGATCCCGACAAGCCGGCCGCCTTCTCCCGCAGCGACGATCCGCGCGCGCAGGCCCCGGAACGCGAGCGCCATGGTTTTCTGAGTGCCGAGCCCGAACCCGTGCTGCTCCGGCAGACGGGGCCGACCGTGCCTCTCCCCGCCGGCGGGGCGCCGCGCTTCTCCCGCACCGACCTCGTGCTGCGCCGCGGCGAGTACACGCTCACCGCGGGGCACTTCACCCCGCATGAGTCGATGGTCGACGACCTCCTCGCGGTGCGCGGCGCGCTCATCGACGCCGGAATCGACTTCCTGCTCGTGCGCGGCGACAACGACCGGCCGGTGATCGCCGTGGACCGGCGTCAACGCAAGCAGCTGAGCCGTGCGCTCGCCGAGGCGTTCCGTGACGAGCCCTTCTACTCCGCCACGATCGACCGCCCGACCCGCGGGTCGGTGTTGCTCGCCGACGGCGAGTTGTCGCCGGCGCGCAAGGCCGCGGTGTTCCGCCTCTACCGGCCCCGGGTCGAACCCATCGGCCGTCTGCGCTACGGCCCAGAGACCGCGTTCCAGCTGGAACTCTGGCGCTTCGGCGACGACGAGATCGTCGCCCCCGCGAGAACGCGCTGATGCGGGCCCGGATGCCACGGCACGAGGCCGTCGAAGACACGGTCGAGCTCTACGGCCGCCGCTGGCGCACCCTCGAGCACATGTTCGCCGAACTCGCCAGCGACGTCAGCTTCGACATCGACATGGTCTTCTCCTGGGTCGACGGCAACGACGTCGCCTTCCAGAAGGCACGGGCGGCGCGCATGGCCGGCTACGTCGTCGGCGACGGCGACGACTCCGCCGCCCGCTTCCGGCAGATCGACGAGCTGAAGTACGCCCTGCGCAGCGTCTACCTCTTCGCCCCGTGGGTGCGCCGCATCTTCATCGCCACCGATTCCCCGGTGCCGTCCTGGCTGGGCGAGCACCCGCGGGTCACCGTCGTGCGTAGCGAGGAGTTCTTCCAGAACCCGGACGCCCTACCCACCCACAATTCGCACGCCGTCGAGTCACAGCTGCACCACATCCCGGGCATCGCCCAGCATTTCCTCTACTCCAACGACGACATGTTCTTCGGGCGCCCGCTCAGCCCGGAACTGTTCTTCTCGCCCGGAGGCGTCACGAAGTTCGTCGAGGCCGGCACCCGGATCGGGCTCGGCGAGAGCAACCCGAGCCGCAGCGGCTTCGAGAACGCCGCCCGCGTGAACCGCCGGCTGCTCAAGCAGCGCTTCGGCAAGGTGACCACCCGCCACCTCGAGCACTGCGCCGCGCCACTCCGCACCGATGTGCTGGGCGCCATGGAAGCCGAGTTCGCCGAGGACTTCGCCCGCACGGCGGCCAGCCAATTCCGCTCGGCCACCGACATCTCGGTGACGAACTCGTTCTACCACTACTACGCGCTGATGTCGGGTCATGCCGTCATCCAGACACAGGCACGGGTCAAGTACATCGAGACCACGCTGCGCTTGGCTCTGCCCGCGATGGAGAAGCTCGTCAAACGCCGCGACCAAGACATGTTCTGTCTGAATGACGGCAGCAAGCCCGAGATCTCCGACGAGACGCGCACCGCCGCCGTGACCGAGTTCTTGGAGAAGTACTTCCCGTTCCCCGCCCCGTGGGAGCGGAGCACAGAGCCCGACGCCCTGTAAGCCAGGGCCCGTAGCGCGCGGGTCCGATGTCGCTCAGGCAAGCACGCGAATCGGCCGCGTCGGCGGCCCAGCCACCGGTGACGGGGCGATGCGGATGCCGTCGGCCGCCAAGCGCCGCGTCGTCTCGGCCGCGTCGATGTAATCCAGCGGTGGTGTGCTGCCGAGCGGCACCACGGAGTGCAGCACGGTGTCGGGGTAGACGTGCACGAGGTTGAATCCCTGCGCGCCGTCGCGGCCGCGGGTTCCGCCGACGGGCACGTTGAGGTCCTGTGTGTAACAGGTGGCGGATGCCACCGACACGGGAATCCCGGCGAAGGTCGCCATCGACGAGTAGTGCAGGTGCCCGGCGATGATGCTGCGCACATCGCTGCCGCGGAGCACGGCGGCCAACGGCGCCTGGTCGCGCAGCTCGACGGCGACAGCCAGGTCGAGCACGCTCGGGATCGGCGGGTGGTGCATCGCCAGGATCGTGCCGTGCGGCGCCGGTGTGGCCAGCTCGCGGGCGAGCCAGTCCAGCTGGGCCGTCGTGACCGCGCCGAAGTGGTGGCCGGGCACCGTGGAATCCAGCGTGATCAGCCGCAGGCCATCCAGATCGTGGACGACGTCGATGGGCATCGTCGACGGGGCCTCGCCGAGCAGTTCGCTGCGGAACGCGCCGCGGTCGTCGTGGTTGCCCATCACCCAGATGACGCGGGCACCGAGCCGCTCGGCGGCCGGTTCGACGATCTCGCGCAGCTGTCGGTAGGCATCCGGCTCGCCCTTGTCGGCCAGGTCGCCCGTGAAGACGATCGCCTCCGGACGCCCGCCGGAGGCCTCGACCTCGTCGAAGAGCCGCTGCAGCAGGGCCGTGCTGTCGACACGGTCGTAGAGCTTGCCGTCGGCAGCGAGCAGGTGGGTGTCGCTCAGGTGGAGCAGGAAATGATGTGGCCGCGGGTACTCGGCCGTGCGTATGTTCACACAAATCCTCTGTTCATCAAGGCGCGCTCTGCGATGCGCGCCCTCACGGTGCACACATTCCAACAGATGAATCCGGATGACGGCTGCGAAATCTCGGCGCGCCTTGCATTCCGGCGACAAGCTGCGAGCATGAACTATGGCTGTCCTCATCAAACGCGCCTACGCGGATGCCGCGCCCGACGACGGCTGCCGGGTGCTCGTTGATCGGCTATGGCCGCGCGGGGTGAGCCGGGAGAGAGCCGCACTCACCCTCTGGCTCAAGGACGCCGCCCCGAGCCCCGCGCTGCGCACCTGGTGGGGGCACGACCCCGCCAGGCTGGGCGAGTTCGCGGCGCGCTATCGGGCGGAGCTCGCCAGCGACCCGGCCGCCGTCGCCGCCGTCGAACGGCTGCGCGCCCTGGCCGCCTCGAACCCGACGCTCACCCTCGTCTATGGGGCGCGCGACCCGCAGGTGAACCACGCGGCCGTGCTGCGGGACTACCTGGCCGACTCTTCCGACTGAACGCCGGTGCCGCGCGTGCGGCGCATGCAGTTGAATTGAGGCATGGCCGTTGAACTGACCCCGCCCGCCGACTCCGCACCTGTCACCGGCCCCGCCGTGCACCTGGACCTTCCCGCGATCGCCCGCCTCCGTGCCGACCTGGCTGCGGCGCACTTCACCGAGGCGGCGCTGGACGGCCTGTGGGGCCCGGATGCCGCCGACGCGCTGCGCCGCAACGAGCGGCTGCCCGCGTTGCGGGCGCTCGCCGCGCTGCGCGCCCGGCACGGTGCGCCCAGCGCGCTGGCGACGCTCGCCGAGCTGTTCCTGCTCGGCGTCCGGGTGCCGGCGAGCGAGGCGGCGGCGGCGCTGCCCGGTCTCGGCGTGGACGGTGCCACCCTGCTCGGCCTGCTCGGGCCGGCATCCGCTGATCCCGGCGCCGAGCCCTCGCTGCGCGCCCTGCTGGAGCTGCGGCCCTACGCCTTCACCGACAGCCGCGGCCACGCCTCCTGGTGGATCGCCTCCGACCTCGGCGAGCTGGCCCGCGGCGGCCCCCTCGGTGAGGACCACGTGCTCGGCGTCGGCGGGGCCTCCCGCACGCTCTCGGCGCTGATGCTGCAGAACGCGGTCGACTCGGTGCTCGACCTCGGCACCGGATGCGGCATCCAGGCGATGCACGCCGCCCGGCACGCGTCACGTGTCGTCGCCACCGACATCTCGCAGCGCGCCCTCGAACTGGCCGCATTCAACGCCGCGCTCAACGAGATCGAGTCGATCGAGTTCCGGCTGGGCAGCCTGTTCGAGCCCGTCGCGGGGGAGCGTTTCGACCACGTGATCAGCAACCCGCCCTTCGTCATCACGCCGCGGGTCGAAGGGGTGCCGAGCTACGAGTACCGTGACGGCGGCATGGTCGGCGACGCCCTCGTCGAAACCGTGATGCGGGAGGCCGCCGCGCACCTCACCGCCGGGGGCGTGCTGCAGATGCTCGGCAACTGGGAGTACACCGCGCAGACGCCGGAGGCCTTTGACCGGCTGCGCGGCTGGCTCGCTCCCGACATCGACTATTGGATCGTGGAGCGCGAGGTGCAGTCGGCGACCCGGTACGCCGAGACGTGGATCCGTGACGGCGGCACCCGCTCGGGCACGCCGGAGTTCGAGCAGCTGTTCGCCGCCTGGCTCGACGACTTCGCCGACCGCGGAGTGACCCAGGTCGGTTTCGGTTACGTGCTGCTGCGCGTGCCCGGCTCTGATTCCCCGCTGGTTGAGTCGTCCCCGCTGGATGAGCCGTCCCCGCTGGTTGAGTCGTCCCCGCTGGTCGAGGCGTCCCCGCTGGTTGAGCCTGTCGAAACCCCGACCCTGGCCCGCCTCGAGCGCCTGCACACCCCGCTCGGCGACAACGAGTGGGGCCTCGGCGTGCACCTCGGCAACTGCCTCGCCGCGCACGACTGGCATGCCGGCCAGAGCGACGAAGAATTCGCGCAGGCCTGTCTCACCGTCTCCGGCGACGTGACCGAGGAGCGCCACTACTGGCCCGGCCACGAGGACCCGAGCGAGCTGCTGCTGCGCCAGGGTGGCGGCTTCGCCCGCAGCATCGCGCCGGGCACCGCCCTCGCCGCACTGGTCGGCGCCAGCGACGGTTCGCTCAGCGTCGGGGCGATCGCAGGGGCGCTCGCACAACTGCTTGAGGTGGACGAGGCCGCACTGCGCGCCGAACTGCTGGGCGGCGCGCGCCGGCTGCTGGATGACGGCATCCTGCTGCCGCCCGAGGCCTAGCTAGCGCCTCCCCTCCTCCCCCCAAAGTCCGTTGAGAGCGGCCAAATGGCCGGTTTTCACCCCGAAAAGTGGCCATTTGACCGCTCTCAACGGAACTTGGGCGGGGGACGGGACCGGGCGGGGCGGGGTGGGGTGGGTTGCGGCTCAGCGCGGCGCGTTGCGCCGTGCGGCCCTGGCCCGCAGCAACCAGACCAGCCAGGTGGCCACGAGCACGACGATCCCGAGCCAGAACAGCCAGCCGACCGCATCGATCAGGCTGCCGGCGAAGAGCATGAGCACGCCGATCACGACGACGATGGCGATGAGTGGGGACATTTCTGCGTCCTTCGATGAGAGCATCGCGGGCGGCTCGCGGATGACCGCGGTGGGCGCCCGCCTGTCGCCACCGTAAGCCGCGCGGGGCGGGCGCGCAAGCACGTTGGGCGCCCGCTGATCGTGCTCCCGGCGGAGGCCGCTAGTCTCAGTGTGACCATTCTGATCTCGCCCGAAAGTGATCCATGCAGGACAGCCCCCTCTCCGCGTCACCCTACGAAGTTCTGGGCGTCGCCCCGGGTGCCAGCGACGAGGAGCTGCGCAAGGCCTACCGGCGCATGCTGCGTGCCACCCACCCGGACACCGGGGGAGACACCGCGCGCTTCGACGCCGTGCAGCGGGCCTGGCTGCTGGTCGGCACGACGACCGCCCGCGCGGCGTACGACCGCGGCGGCGCAGGCGCCGGAGTGCCGACGAGCCACACCTGGACCGCACAGGCGGCCGGACCGCGCCGCGACTCCCGGCCGACGGCGCGCTCGCACGGCCACCCCGGCGGGTGGAGCCGCGAGCGCTACCTCGTGCTCATGCGCGAATGGGTGGGCCGCGGCCGCACCCTGAGCGACCCCTACGACCCGGCGCTCGTGCGCTCGGCTCCCCGCGATATCCGGCACCTGCTCGCGAACGCGCTCGCCGAGGAGGCGACCGCGCGCCAGGTGGCGACGCTCGGCATCGGCTTCTCGGTCTGGCACGACGTGGCCACGAGCGCCGCAGGCCCCGGCGTGCCCCCGAAACTCGACCACGTGGTGCTCGGCCCGACCGGCCTGTTCGCCCTCTCCAGCGAGGACTGGGGCGGCGAGGTGCGCATCAAGCGCGGCGAGCTGATCGGCGAGGCGCTGAACGGCGAACAGCCCGTGCACGATCTCGCCGTGCGGGCGAAGTCGGTGGCGCGGGCGGCGAGGGTGAAGTTCACCGGTCTGCTGATCGTGGTTCCGGATGCCGCGGCGCCCAGTTCCCTGGAGCTGCTCGGCAAATCCCGCGGCGCTGTGACCGCACTCGTGACGCAGTCCCGCCTGCCCGGCGTGCTGCGCGACGGGCTGCCGGGCGCCGCCCGCATCGGCGGCACCGAGCTGTTCGAGGTGCGCACCCGACTGCAGGCCGCGATCACCTTCGTCTAGCTGACCACACAATCGACTCGCCACAAAACGTTCCAAAACTCGCGTTGTGGAACGCTTTCTGGCGAGTCGATTCGGCGTGGGCTCAGCGCGTGGTTGTCCAGTCGAGGTTGATGATCTGGCCGATGTAGATCTCGGTGCCGAGCGACGGGATCGACGGGTTCATCTTGAGCAGCTGCTGCTGTGGCAGGTCGAAACGCTGCGCGATCTCGAAGAAGGCGTCGCCGCTGACAACCGTGTAGGTGAGGAGCGCGCCGTCACCCCCGGCAGTGGCCGGGCCCTTCGCGCCCTCGACCGCGCCGAGGTCAACGGCCGGCCCGGGCACGACCGGGGCGGCAGGGTCATTCGGCTCGATCTCGACCACAACCGGCGGGGCGGCCTCGGCCGGCGGCGCAGACGGGGTGGGTGCGGCGGGCGGCTCGACCGGGGCGGTGGGCGTCGCCGCGGCACTCGGCGGCAGCGTGACGAACACCGTGGCCGGGGGAGCGGCCGGCTCACCGGCGCACCCGCTCAGGCCGGCCAGGCCGAGGGCGGCGATGCCCAGGCAGAGCGCGGCTCGCTTGGACACTGAGCGTTTCGATGCGGCACTCAACTGCACGGCGGATCCCCCTCGATAGCTGTGTGGTCGGCCCGCCGCTCCCGCCCTGGCGAGAACGCGGCGCCGCCCGTTCCGGCGATCGGCCCGACGTCTGGAACAATACGGCCTGACCCGGGCCGGGGGCAAGGGTCGGGCGCGATGGCCCGCCTGGCACGCGGATGCCGGCATCCGTGGTTCACTGCAGTATGACTGTGATTCCCGCGCACCTGGAATACCTGCTCGAGCAGCCGATCTACGCCGCGCTCGGAACGATCCGCCCCGACAACACCGTGCAGGTGAACCCGATGTGGTTCGAGCGCATCGGCGACGAGATCCACTTCACGCACACGAACAAGCGCGGCAAATACCGCAACCTGCAGCACAACCCGTCGATGAGCCTCGCCGTGATCGACCCGGCCGACCCGCTCACCTACCTGGAGCTGCGCGGCCACCTCAGCGAGGTCATCGACGACCCGAGCGGCGCCTTCTACGTGCGCCTCGGACAGCGCTACGGCAACGCCGCCCAGCAGCCGCCGGCCGATCGCGCCGACCGCGTCATCCTCGTGATGAGCATCGACAAGGCGCTCGGGCACAACTAGGCGGCGTCGCGCGGGCGGTCGTCGCAGGATTCGTGTCTGTGGCACCCGCTAGCCTCGGAGAAAGCGGAGCCGAGCGGCCTCGCGCAAGGAGGTCTGGGTGTTTCTGCTTGACGACGTCGTGGTGACGAGCGCCTCGGATCTGGCGACGGCGTCGAAGTGTGAATTCGCCTTCCTGCGCAGCCTCGACGCCAAGCTCGGCCGCACCGACAAGGTCGCGCAGAAGGCCGACGCGATGCTGGAGCGCGCCGGGCGCCTCGGCGACGCCCACGAGGCGGCCGTGCTCGAGCGTTACCGCGCGCAGTTCGGTGCCTTCGACGGCGTCGGCACCGGGGTGGTCGAGATCGAGCGGCCGAGCGCTTTCGACGCCGACGCACGGGATGCCGCGCTCGCCGCCACCCGAGAGGCGTTCGAGTCCGGGGCCGCCGTCGTCTTCCAGGCCGCCTTCTTCGACGGCGACTTCATCGGCTTCGCCGACTTCATCGTGCGCCAGCCCGACGGCCGCTACCTCGTGCAAGACACCAAGCTGGCCCGCTCGGTGCGAGTGACGGCGCTGCTGCAACTGGTCGCCTACGTGGAGCAGCTGGAGAAGATCGGCGTGAGCGTCGCCGACACCGTGCAGCTGCTGCTCGGCGACGGCAGCACCAGCGAGCACCGCGTCGCCGACATCCTGCCCGTGTACCGGCGGCGCCGGGCGCACCTGCTGCGGATCATCGCCGACCGCCGCGCAGAGACCGGCGTCCTCGCCTGGGGCGACCCGCGCTACACGGCCTGCGGGCAGTGCGAGAGCTGCGAGGCCGAGATTCAGGCGCACCGCGACGTCTTCCTGGTGGCTGGCCTGCGGGGCAGCCAGCGGTTGAAGCTGCGGGATGCCGGCATCCGCACGATCGACGAGCTGGCGGCGCTCGGCGGCGACGACGCTGAGAGCATCGACGGCATCGGCGATGCCGCACTGGCCGGGCTGCGCGCCCAGGCCCGGCTGCAGCTGCGCGCGCTGGCCGAGCAGGCGGCCGTTCCGCCGTTCGAGGTGGTGGCGGCATCCGCCCTCGAGGCGCTGCCGGCAACCGACCCTGGCGATATTTTCTTCGACTTCGAGGGCGACCCGCTCTACAGCGAGCAAGGCGGCGCAGACGGCTCGCCGCAACGCTGGGGGCTGGACTACCTTTTCGGGCTGATCGAGCCCGACCACACGTTCCGCGCGTTCTGGGCGCACAACCACGCCGAGGAGCGCCAGGCGCTGATCGAGTTCCTCGCCTATGTCGCCGAGCGCCGGGCAGCCCACCCGGGCATGCATATTTACCACTACGCCGCTTACGAGCGCACCCACCTGCTGAGCCTGGCCGCCCGGCACGGTGTCGGCGAGGCCGAGGTCGACCAGTTGCTGCGCGACAACGTGCTGATCGACCTGTACCCGATCGTGCGGGGCGCGCTGCGGGTCGGCAGCCGCTCCTATTCGATCAAGAAGCTCGAACCTCTTTACATGGGCGAGGAGCACCGCGACCAGGCCGGCGTCACGAATGCGGCCGACTCGATCACCGAGTACGCCGAGGCGATGGCGCTGCTGGACGCAGGCGAGACGGATGCCGGCCGGCAGAAGCTCGACGAGATCGCCAGCTATAACGAATACGACTGCCGCTCCACGCTCGAGCTGCGCGACTGGCTGCTCGGGCTGGCGCACGAGCACGGCGTGACCCCGGCCACTGCGAACGCCGACCGCGATGCCGTGATCGAGCTGGCACCCTCGCCGCTCCGCGACGCCCTGCTGGCGCGCGCCGGCGACCCGCTCGACCTCGACCGCGGCGCCGACCAGACGGCGGCCGCGTTCGCCGCCGCCGCGCTGGACTACCACCAGCGCGAGCAGAAGAGCTTCTGGTGGGAGCACTTCGCCCGGCTCGAGAACCCGATCGCCGACTGGGCAGACACCCGCGACGTGCTGGTGGTCGAGTCGGCCACCGTCGAGCGGGACTGGCACCGGGAGGGCAAGCAGCGCGTCGACCGGCGCTGGCTGCGCCTGCGTGGCGCCATCGCGCCCGGCAGCTCCATCAAGAAGGGCGACCAGGCCGGGCCATTCCTGCTTTACGACAGCCCGGCACCCTGGCCGGACGCACGGGCGAACCCGTGGGCACGGGCCGCGAAGTCGGTGCAGGTGCTTGACGTCGACGAGGATGGCGGCGTGCTCGTGCTGGAGACGCTCTACAAGGATGCCGCGCCCTACGACAACGTGCCCGTGGCGCTCACGCCCGGCGCGCCGCCACCCGCCGGCGCGCAGAAGGACGCCATCGCCGGTTGGGCGCAGGCGATCGTGGATGCCGGGCACGGCTCGGCCGGATCCGGCACGCCTGCCTGGCCGCGGGACCCCGTGGTCGACCTGCTGCGCCGGGTGCCGCCGCGGCTGCCGCAGAACGCTGACGGGCACGCCGGGGAGCAGCCGGCATCCGCCAGCGTGCTCGACCAGGTCATCGCCGCGACGCTCGCCCTGGACCACGCGGCGCTTGCCGTGCAGGGCCCGCCCGGCACCGGCAAGACCTACCTGGGCGCGCACTTGATCACCGAGCTGGTCGAGAAGCACAACTTCAAGATCGGTGTCGTCGCTCAGTCGCACGCCGTCGTCGAGAACCTGCTCGAGGGCGTCGTCAAGGCCGGCCTCGACCGGGCGCTGGTCGGCAAGGTGCCGAAGAGCGGCACGGAGCCCGGCGGCAAGGCCCCCGGCTACACCGAGCTGGAGAAGAACTCTCACCTGTTCTTCGCGTTGGACCACGCCGAATCCGGCTTCGTCATCGGCGGCACGGCGTGGGACTTCGCCAACCCGGCCCGCTTCAGCCGGCGCTCCCTCGACCTGCTGGTGATCGACGAGGCCGGGCAGTTCTCGCTCGCCTCCACGATCGCGGCCAGCGTCGCCGCCACCAACCTGCTGCTGCTCGGCGACCCACAACAGTTGCCACAGGTCAGCCAGGGCACCCACCCGGAGCCGGTCGACCAGTCGGCGCTCGGCTGGGTCAGCGCCGGGCACGACGTGCTGCCGGCGGAGTTCGGCTTCTTCCTGGCCGAGAGCCGGCGCATGCACCCGGCCGTCACCGCCCCGGTCTCCGCGCTCAGCTATGAGGGCGCCCTGCAGGCGCATCCCGTCGCCGCCGAGCGCCTGCTCGAGGGCATCACGCCGGGGCTGCACGCGGTGCCCGTGCCGCACCGTGGCAACTCCACCGAATCGGTCGAGGAGGCAGCGGCCGTCGTCGAGCTGGTGCGCGGGGCGCTCGGCCGTGCGTGGAGCGAGAGCGCGCAGCCCGGCGACGGCCAGCGGATGTCGCGGCCGCTCGAACCGCGCGACGTGATCGTGGTCACGCCGTACAACGCGCAGATGCACGTCGTGCACGCGGCGCTGGCCGCGGCGGGCCTCGGCGCGGTGCGGGTCGGCACCGTAGACAAGTTCCAAGGGCAGGAGGCGGCCATCGCGATCGTGTCGCTGGCGGCGTCCTCGGCCGAGGACGTGCCGCGCGGCATGAGCTTCCTGATCATGAAGAACCGGCTGAACGTCGCGATCTCGCGGGCGAAGTGGGCGGCCTACCTGCTGCACTCGCCCGCCCTGATCGAGTACCTGCCCGTGACGCCGGATGGCCTGGCCGAGCTGAGCGCCTTCATCCGGCTGGTGGAGGCCGGCCAGTAGCGCCGCCCGCTGGTTGGCGCCGCCCGCTGGTTGGTGCGGCCCTGCTGATTGAGCCTGCTCCGCTGGTTGAGCCGGCCCCGCTGGTTGAGCCGGCCCCGCTGGTTGAGCCGGCCCCGCTGGTTGAGCCGGCCCCGCTGGTTGAGCCTGTCGAAACCTCGCGGGTGTTGGCTTCGGTCGCTGGCGCTCCCTCGAGCCAACGGGAGGGGCGCCGCCGCGCCTTGCCCCGCGGGCGGGAGGGGCGCCGCCCGCGCCTTGCCCCGCGGGCGGAGGGGCGGCGCCCGCGGGGGAGCACGGCCGATACTGTTGAGCGTGCAGGTGTCCACGGTCGGTCGTCGGGATGCCGCAGCATTCGTTGAGGAGAGATATGTGGTTCCGCCGCAAGCGCAGGAAGATGGCGAAGTTCGACGCCAAACGACTGCCGGCGCCCCGACGGATCACCCGTGAACGGGCCATCGACGAGGGCGTGCTGTTGGCGGAGTACGCCACCCGGATGGAGACCAAGAACCAGGTGATCATCGGCGCCCTGCGCGGTGACCGGGTCTTCGACGCCGACCGCTACGCCCAGGTCGTGCGGGACAACCTCGCCAAGCTCGCCGAAGAGGCCAGCGAACAGGCGCAACGCATCCGGGCGGCCCGGCTGGCGGCACGGGAATCCTCTGGGTTGGCCAGCGGGCACCACGACTACCGCCGCAGTGATGTGCAGAACCTGCAGCTGCGCGAGGAGACCTACTCTGGTCTGGCCAATCGGCTGGCCGAACTGCGGAACAACACCGAGTACGTCGCCGGCGTGGTCGAGGCCGCGAAGGTCGCCGCCTGGGACGAGGTCGGCGGCGTCGTCGTGTCGACGCTGGCCGCCGAGAACGAGCCGGTCGACCTGGGCGATAACTACGCCGAGGAACGGCACGCCCGGATGCAGCTGCTGCAGCTGGAAGACCTGCAGGAGCTCGCCACCGAGCGGCGGCACCACGACAGCCCAGACACGGGCCACAGCGCAGACGACCATGACAGTGCCGAAACTCGCGACGGCGCAGGCACCCGCGCCGCCGCGGGCAACGGGCAGACGCCGGCCGGCGACTGACGCCGCGGCATCCGCCCGCACGATCCCGGGAGTTCGCCGGACGTCAGCTGTGCTTGGCAGCACGCGGTTTAGGCTTGAAGGGTTCAGCGATCATGGCGATGGGTGTGTAGTGAAGATCATCAGTTACAACCTGCGTAAGCACAGCGCCAGCGGGGAACTCATCTCGCTGTGCGAGCGCTACGCGGTCGATGTGCTCTGCCTGCAGGAGCTCGACACACAAGACATGCCCGCCGCGATCGGCGACCTGCGGCTGGCCGACTCGACCACGCGCAACCGGCTCGGCCTCGCCGTCTACTTCCGGCAGACCCGGTTCGACGCGCTCGAGACGCGCACCTTCTCGCTGAAGAAGTCGCTGCACGACCGGGTGCTGACCCCCGCGCACGAACGCCTGATCGGCACGCGGCTCTACGACCGCGAGGCGCAACGGGAGCTGGTAGTCGCCTCCTTCCACGCCGCCCCGCTCACCGCGCTCAACTCGCTGCGTCGGCACCAGATCCACTCGGCCCTCGGCGAGCTGTGGCAGCTGGGACCGGGGCTGCCGACGCTCATGGTCGGCGACTACAACTACCCGGTGTTCAAAGAGAACCTGAGCAACAAGGTGCGCGACGCCGGCTACGACCTCACCCTCAGCGACAAGCGCACCTACACGCGGTACAAGTTCTTCCGCGGCCACTTCGACCTGGCCACCTCGGTCGGCCTCGAGATTCAGAGCGTCGAGACGTTGCCGCGCGGCACCTCCGACCACATGCCGATCCTGGTGACGGCGGGCTATTCAACGGATGCCGGGGCGCCCCACCCTTCGGTGGCCGCCGCAGACTTCACCATCTGAGCGCAGCGGGCATGCCGCACGTCGGGTGGCATCCGCTGGTTGAGCCTGTCGAAACCCCCACACAGCAACCGTTCCTCCTCGTCCTCTAACGTTGAGACAGGAACAATCCGGCACCCATCGCGGTTCCACGAAGGGGTGGCTCTTACGTCGCCCCGCATGGCAACACGGCGCAGCACTGCACGCCGGCTCCGCACTGAAAGGCACTCGTGTCCTCCCTCGCTTCACCCCCACACGCCGCTTCGGCCCTCGGCGACGCCGAGGTGCTCGAGCTGCGCCGCGACTTCCCCGCCCTTTCCGCCGAGGTGAACGGTCAGCCGCTCGCGTACCTGGATTCCGGGGCGACGGCGCAGCGGCCGGTATCCGTCATCGACGCCGAGCGCGAGTTCCTCGTCACCAGCAACGCCGCCGTGCACCGCGGCGCGCACACCCTCGCCGGGCTCGCGACCGAGGCGTTCGAAGACGCCCGCGCCACCCTCGCCGACTTCCTCGGCGCCGACCCCGACGAGATCGTCTGGACCTCCAACGCCACCGACGCGCTGAACCTCGTCGCCTACGGAATCGGCAACGCCTCCCGCGGCCGCGGGGGAGAGGCCGCCCGCCGCTTCGCCCTCGCCGCCGGCGACGAGATCCTGGTGACCGAGGCCGAGCACCACGCCAACCTGATCCCGTGGCAGGAGCTCGCCTTCGCCACCGGCGCCACCCTGCGCTTCATCCCCGTCGATGACGACGGCATCTACACGCTGGCGGATGCCGCGGCCGCCCTCACCGAGCGCACCCGCATCGTCGCCATCGGCCACGTCTCCAATGTCACCGGCTTCATCGCCCCCGTCGCCGAGATCGCCGCGCTCGCGCACGAGCGCGGCGCCCTCGTCGTGCTGGATGCCTGCCAGTCCGCCCCGCACCGACGCCTGAACGTGGCCGAGCTCGGCGTCGATTTTCTCGCCCTCTCCGGCCACAAGATGCTCGGGCCCTCCGGCGTCGGCGTGCTCTGGGGCCGCGGCGAACTGCTGAACGCGCTGCCGCCGTTCCGCACCGGTGGCTCGATGATCAGCACCGTCACCATGACGGAGGCCACCTACCTGCCGGCCCCGCAGCGCTTCGAAGCCGGCACTCAGCCGGTGTCGCAGGCCGTCGCCCTGGCCGAGGCGGTGCGCTACCTGGAGCGCGTCGGGCTGGAGCGCATCGACGAGCGTGAGAACGAGTTGGCCCAGCGGATGCTGGCCGGGCTCGCCCTGATCGACGGCATCCGCATCGTCGGCCCCGCCGCCGGCGTGCCGCGCGCCGGCCTGGTCAGCTTCGACGTCGACGGCGTGCATGCCCACGACGTCGGCCAGTACCTCGACGCCCAGGGCATCGCCGTGCGCGTCGGCCACCACTGCGCCCAGCCGCTGCACCGCCGGCTCGGCCTCACCGCCACCACCCGGGCCAGTGCCTACCTCTACACGACCACCGAGGAGATCGACCGCTTCCTCGCGGCGGTCGCCGAGGTGCGCCCGTACTTCGGGGTCGCCACCCCCGCCGAAACCTCGATTTCCACCGTGACAGGGGCCTCCGCATGAGCGCGCTCGATGGGCTGTACCAGCAGCTGATCCTGGACCACTCGAAGAAGCGCTCCGGCGACGGCGTTCTCGAGCACGCCGACGCGCAGCACTTCGAGCGCAACCCGAGCTGCGGCGACGAGATCACCCTGCAACTCGCGATGGAGCCCGGCACCGACCGGGTTGCCGCGCTCGGCTGGACGGGCGCCGGATGCAGCATCTCGATGGCATCCGCGTCGGTGCTCGCCGAGATGGCGCCCGGCATGACCGTCGAGGAGCTGCGCGCGCTGATCGGCGAGTTTCGCGAGATGCTGCGCTCGCGCGGCGCCGGAGAGCCCGACGACGAGGTGCTCGGCGACGCGGTCGCGTTCCACGGCGTCTCCAAGTTCGTGATGCGCATCAAGTGCGCGATGCTCGCCTGGGTCGCGACCGAGGCCTGCCTGCTTGAGGTGCGCCCGCTCGCCTAACCGCGCGCCCGGAGGGCCCGCTCTCAGAGGCGCGTGCCCCGCGCCCTCCGCAACTGTGCACTGAGCGGAGTGCGCTGCGCGTGCACGCGGGCGACCACGGTGACGAGCACGATGACGCCCGCTGCGATGAATGCGCCGATCGCGGTCGAGTTCGAGAACTGTTCGTCGCCGAGGCGTGCCACCCCGACCCAGACCAGGCCCCACACAAGCGAGAGGGCGGGGGCGATCCGTCCGCCGCCGTACACGGCGAGCAGGATGCCCACGACGCCGGTGAGGGCGAGCACCGCAGCGGCCCACACCTCGGCGTCGATTCCCCAGCCGTCGAAGCCGGCCGCGACCAGCACCGCCGCAACATTGGCGGCGGTCGCCACGCACACCCAGCCGAGGTAGAGGCCGATCGTGCCGTCGGTGACGATGCCGTCGACGGCGCTCTCCGGCGGGTTCTTGATCGTCACGGCGAACGCACGCACGAGCACGGCGAGCAGCGCGACGATCACCGGCACGCTCAGCCAGAGCTGGTCGAATTGCACGCTCAAAATCCACGCCGCGTTCAGCAGCAGGGAGGCGGCGACGAGGTAGCCCAGCTTGCGCTGCCGCGCGGCCCGCTTCTGCGCGGGCAGGAACTGCCAGACGGCGTAGACGAGCAGGCCGAGGTAGATCAGGCTCCAGATGCTGAAGGCCCCGGTGCCCGGCGCGATGAGGGTGGCGTCCGCCGCCAGCGCGCCGCCCGCGGCATCCTGGATCGGGGTACCCCGGCGGCGCCAGAACCCACGAACGAGCCGGCCACGGCGATCACGGCGCTGACCGCGACGGTGAGCTGGCGCAGCAGATCGCCGCCGGTGTCGGGGTGAGAGTGTTCGGTCATGGCACGTCCTCTCGATCGGCGGCCGCGAACCAAGGCAGCCTCCATTCAGGCTATGCGCCCGCCGCGCGATTGTTCCCAGACTTCATTCGGGACGGCGTGCAATCGCCGCCGGGGTCGCCACAGAGCCTGCCTGCTCGAGGGGTGCCCGGCGCTCAGCCGGCCGTCGCCTCCACCCGTCCGGCGGCGACGGCCGCCTGCAGCGCGGTGAAGTCGGCGAGCGACTGCTCCGCGTAGGCGAAGGACCACTCCACGATGGCGCGGTCGGCGTTGTCGCCGCTGCCAAGGTAGCCGACGACGGCGGGCGCGCTCGCACTCTGCGCGTGCGCCCGCGCGAGGAGCGCCGCGCACCCATTGGCGTAGGTGCCGAAGTCGCCGACGCTCAGTCCCTCGATGTCGATCGAGCCCTTGCGGTCCCGGAACTGGCGCACGTAGAAGTCTCGGCCGTTGTCGGCTCGGAAGTAGCCGAGGAACGAGTCGGACACGGCCTGCAGGATGCGCTGCGAGGCAACCACGCGGAATCCCTCGTTGTCGGCGAACTCCGGCCCGCGTGCCGGTGTCGGCAGCCGGTGCGCGTCCCGTCCGCCCCACGTCTCCAATACCGAGGGCGGGGCCTCCTTGATCTGCAGAACCAGGCGCTCGCCCTGCGGCCCGGTGAGCAGCAGCACGAAGCAGCGGGTGCCGACGCTGCCCACGCCGACGACGCGCATCGCGACATCCGCCAGCGTGAACTGGGCGAGCAGTACCGCGATGTCGGCCGGCACGGATTGCCGGTACTGGGCAAAGAGGTCGGCCACGGCGCCGCCGCGCTCGGAGTCCAGGTGCTGCAGCAACGGCGGGTTCTCAATGATGCGCAGCCGTCCGTCCGGCATCGTCTCGGTGACCTTGTCGGCGAAGGCCTCGGAGGTGCGCTTGCGAGCCTGCTTCGCGGCCCGGTCGAGCATGCGCTGGCCGGAGCGGCCGAGCCCGGCACGGATCTGGTCAGTGTCAGCCCGGAAGTAGTAGCGCTCGAGCACCGTGAGGCGCATCATGCCGGTGAGTACGCGGCGGTAGTTGAGCGCGGCCTGCGTTGCGGCCTCCCGCGCCTCGGGCTCGCTGAAGCCGGCATCCCTGGCCCCGATGATGACGCTGGTGACCAGCCGCTTCACGTCCCACTCGAACGGCGCGGGGCCGGCCTCGTCGAAGTCGTTGAGGTCGAAGACGAGGTTGCGCTGCGGGGAGGCGAACAGGCCGAAGTTGCTGATGTGGGCGTCCCCACAGCTGATCACCTCGATCTCCGATGTCGCGCAACGGGCCAGGTCGGCCGCCATCAGGCCGGCAGTGCCGCGGTAGAACGCGAACGGGCTGGCCAGCATGCGCCCCATCCGAAGCGGCACCAACTCGGGCACCCTGTCGGCATTCTGCTCGGCCAGCAGGGCGACGGGGTCGCGCTCGCTCGGAATGTACTCGGCGAGGTCGCGGCGGGGCGTGAGCGCGCGCATGGCGCGGCCCTCCACCATGCTCTCGGCCTGGCTGAGGTGTTGGGCGTCTACGGCGGTGCTGATCGGGGACATCGGCGGCCTCTCTCGGGTGTGAGGCGAGGATACCGGGCGCTGCGCACTGCCTGCGTGCTCGTCTACGATCGGGGCATGCGATTCGAGTTCACGTCACCGCTCTGGGAGTGGAGCTCGCAGGGAGCGTCCTGGTTCTTCGTGACCCTGCCGGAGGAGGCCAGCGAGGACCTCCGCGAGATTCCGCGGATGCCGCGCGGCTTCGGCGCCATCAAGGTGCGCGTGACGGTCGGCGGCACGAGCTGGCTCACCTCGGTGTTCCCGGACTCCCGCACCGGCGGGCATTGGCTGCCGATCAAGAAGGCCGTGCGCGTCGCCGAGGGCCTCGAAGACGGCGAGCCGGTGGCGGTGCGGCTGGAGCTCGTCGAGCTGTAACCGCCCGTTACAGCCCGAAGGCCTGCAGGGCGTCCGTGATCTCGCGGCGCATCTGCGTGTCGTCGATCGTGGCCGTGCCGTCGCCCGGCTGCACACCATAGTCGCCGAAGCTGGCGTGGTTGGCTCCGTCGACCTCGACGAAGACGGCATCCCCGGGCAGCAGGTGCGCGGCCGCGTCGATCTTCTGCGGGGTGCTGAGCCCGTCGTCGCTGCCGCTGATGCTCAGCACCCGCAGGTCGGTGCCGCTCAGGTCGTTGGCGCAGTAGCTGCCGAACAGCACCAGGCCGACGACGCCGTCGGCGGCGGCATCCGGGGCGTCGACCAGCTGGCAGGCGCGCACCCCGCCCAGGGAGTGGCCGCCGACGTACCACTCGTCGACCGCGGGGGCGTCGGCGGTGAAGGTGCTGAGCGGACGGGTGTCGAAGAAGGCCAGATTCAGGGTGGGCTTGGTGATGACGACGGTGGCACCGGTCTGCTCGACGATGCCGGCGAGCTTGTACATATAGGCGTAGGGGTCGACCTTGGCACCGGGGATGAAGACGAGGCCGGTGCCCGACGGATCGCCGCTGGGGGAGAGCACCACCGAGTGGTCGGTGGCGGTGACCGTGATGGCCGGGTCGCTCCAGACCTCGAGGGAGGCTGGCCGCTCGCCCATCATCACGGTGTGCGCCCAGAACAGCACGCCCACAACAAGCAGCACGAGCAGGCTGAGCACCCAGAGCACCGCGGTGCGCAGGCGGTGTCGCTTCGGGCGGAGGGTGCGGGGCGCGGAAGCGTCAGCTGTTGTGGTCACGCCTCTTATTCTCGCAGCGGCTACGCGGTGCGGCCTAGGCCGGTGGGTTCTGGGCCGGTGCGGGTTGCCCGGGGCAGCCGGCGAGCACGCCCTCGATCGCGTCGTGCTCGGCCTGCGTCACCCACAGGTTGTAGTTGGCCTTGACGGCGACCTGCCTGGCCACGTACTCGCAGCGGTAACCCTTGCTCGGCGGCAGCCAGGTGGCGGCGTCGCCGGCGCCCTTCTGCGAGTTGGCGCGGCCCTCGACGGCCAGCAGGTTGAGCGGGTCGTTCGCGAGTTCGGTCCGCCGTTCGACGGTCAGCTGTTGCGCGCCGGTCTCCCACGCGTTCATCAGCGCCACCACGTGGTCGATCTGCACCGCCTGCGAGGTGCCCTGGCCGCGCACGAAGTCGATGGTCGTGCCCGTGTACGGGTCGGCGAGCCGGCCGCTCAGCACACGGCATCCGGCCGGCCGGTCGATCGCGGTGAGGTCGCGGGCGAGCACGTCGTTGCGGGTGTCGCAGCCGTTCTGGTCGACGTCGCGCCAGGCCGTGCCGAAGCTCACGGTGCGGTCGTAGCCGGTCTTCGGTGCGCGGCCCTTGACGGGGAGCGTGCCGAGCTGTTCGAGTGCGGTGCCGGATGCCGCGGGCGGCGCCGGGGCGGCGGGCGCGGTCTCGGCCGGCTCGGTCAGGGCCGTGACGGCCGCGATGCCGATCGCCAGCAGCACGGGCACGACGGCCCAGCCGGCCAGCGCGCGGCGCCTTCTCGATAGTGTGCGTCGGGTGTTGGCCTTGGTGCTCATTGCCGCCTTGTGTTCGAATGCCAAAGTTCAAGGCTATGCGAGACCACCGACACGGATGCCGTGAGCAGGCGTTGGCTTCGGTCGCTAGCCCTCCCTCGAGCCAACGTGGGGTTTCGAGGACCCCAGCCAGCGCGCGCCTCTCTCCACGTCGGCTGGAGGGCGCCGCGCCTCTCTCCACGTCGGCTGGAGGGCGCCTCAGGCCGACTCGCCGTGGCTGTGCGGGTGCCCGAGCAGGCTGGCGTGCTCGGTCGGGTGCTCGACCAGGCGCATGCCGAGGGCGGGGAGCGGGCGCGGGTCGGGGTCCGGTTCGTACATGCCGGTGTCCGGGGCGACGGCGTACGTCCACTGCGGGCCGTCGGCGACGAGGGAGTCGAGAGCGGTGCCGAGCGCCTCCACGTCGGCCAGCGTGGACCCCACACCGAGGCTCGCCCGGGCGGCACCCGGCAGCCGCTCGTGGTGGCCGAGCCGAGTCTCATCGAAGAGACGGTGCACCTCGGCATCCGACACCTCAAGCAGGCTCACCATCAGCGGATGCGCGCAGAAGCAGCCGTGCCGGATGCCGATGCCGTGCTCGGCCGAGAGCGCCGCGGCGAGCAGGTCGTAAGGCAGACCCCGCACGGCGAAGGTGACCAGACCGACCCGCGGGTGCTCGGCCGGCCAGACGCGCAACGCATGGAAGCCGTCGACCCGGGCCAGCCGCTCGAGGGACCGATCGAGCAGCACCCGCTCCTCGGCGGCGATGCGCGCCATGCCAACAGCGGCGAGGGTGTCACAGGCGACGCCGAGAGCGACCGCGCCGAGCACGTTGGGGGAGCCGGCTTCCTGGCGCTCGGGCAGGTCGGCCCAGAGCGTCTCGGCGATCGAGACGAGTTTGACCGCGCCGCCGCCGCGCAGGAACGGGTCGCCGCTGGCCAGCCAGTCCCGCCGGCCGAGCAGCGCGCCGGCCCCGTAGGGCGCGTAGAGCTTGTGTCCCGAGAACGCCAGGTAGTCGATGTCGTCGCCGGCCATGTCGATCGGCGCGTGCGGGGCGAGCTGCGCGGCGTCGACCAGCACCCGGGCGCCGTGCTCGTGCGCGACGCGGGCGATGGCCGCGATCGGCCAGATTTCGCCGGTGACGTTGCTGGCCCCGGTCACCGCCACGAGGCGGGCGGCGGCGCCATGCGGCAGCGCCTTCAGCGTCGCGGCGAGCCGGTCGAGCAGGAGTTCTGGGGACGCCGGCGCGGGCAGGTAGTGCGCCTGCAACCGCCGCCAGGGCAGCAGGTTGGCATGATGCTCGCCCGCGAACGCGACCACGTGGGTGCCGGGCGGCAGCGAGGCGGCGAGCAGGTTGATCGAGTCGGTGGTGTTGCGGGTGATGATCACGGCGTCGCCGGGCCGGCCGCCGACGAAGCGTCGGATCGACTCCCGGGCACCCTCATAGGCTGCGGTCGAGGCGCGCGACTTGAAGCCGGCGCCGCGGTGCACCGAGGAGTACCAACCGAGCAGTTCCTCGACAGCGTCGTGCACCACGCGCAGCGCGGGGGCGGATGCCGCGTAGTCGAGGTTCACGAATCTGCGGGTCTCGCCGCTGACCACGGGCACCTCGGTGTCGGAGCCGACGAGGGCCAGCCGAGGGTCGTCGTGCGCACGCGAGGGCTCGGCTGGCGCGCTGCGGGCGCCGGCGGCATCCGCGGCGATGCTGCCCGAAGCCAGACCCGGGGCGCCCATGCGGCACAGCCTACGCCTCGGCATTGCCGGTGAAAATAGGCGACCCGCGAGGGATGTACATGAAAATGTACATATTTCTGTTCAGGCTTTATCGTTGGGGGAATGACCGAACGCCCGCTTCTCGTGACGACGGTCGCGCATGCCCGCGCCGGGCTGTCGGGGGCACTGCGCCGGTTCCGGGCCGACCCGGAGGGCGCCCAGCCGGTCGTGCTCGGCTCACACCGTCGGGCCGAAGCCGTCATCCTGCCGTTCGCGCGCTACGAGAAGATCGTCTTCGCGGCCCCGCTGGAACCGGCACGCCCTGCCGGCACAGCAGAGGGCGAACTGCCCGCATTACCCGCCGGCGTCTCGCCGGAGGACCTCGCGGAGCGCTGGCTGAATGGGCTCATCGCAGCCGTCGACGCCGGCACCGAGATCGTGGAGCGGGGTCGCGCCGCATTCCGCTCGGATGCCGCACTGCCGCTGGCCTGCGAGGCGCTCATTGCGCGGGTCGGCGAGCTGGCCCGGCTGCTCACCCGGCTCGACCCGGTGCGCTTCGACGACCCCATGTGGACGCTCGCCGCGCACAACCGGCAGATCGTCGTGCATCAGGACAACCGGGTCGACGAGCAGTCGATCTGGATGCTGATCACCGAGGGCTTCCCGGAGATCGCCGAGGTCGCCGCGTCGGTACGCCTCCCGCGCGAGCACGCTCGCTGAGGCAAGCCGCCCGCGGTATAAGACATCGGGCATCCGCAGAAAGCCCATCGCGCCCGAATGAGGCACGGTTCAGCTTCGAGCATCCTTCTTCTGGGCGCCTTTTCGTGCATTGGGATGCCGCGCACCCGCCGCACGGATTCAGCAGGCAGCGCGTTCGCGGCCACTGCGTCTTAGGCTGGGCGGGCGAGCCATCGCACGGCCCGCAGAGGGAGCGCGGTGTTGGAGAGCTACCGGAACACGTCGACCGGCTGGGTGTCGCCGGCATCCGTCTGGGAGCCCTGGGACATCCCCGTGCACTCGTGGGAGCAGTTTCTCGAGCAGACGCGGGCACTCACCGAGACGCACGGCTACCGCGACATGCTCTGGCGCGGCTCCGGCAACGCCGACTGGGCGCTGTTCAGCTCGCTCTACCGCACACTGCTCGACGCGAGCCCGACCCGCACCCCGCCGACCGAGGACCAGATGGTCGCCGCCGAGGTGGAGACGCTGCGACTGGCTCGCGAAGACTGGCGCTTCGACGACATGCCGGCGCTGGAGCTGCTCGCCCGGCTGCAGCACTTCGGCGCCCCGACGCGCCTCGTCGATGTCAGCGAGAACCCGCTCGTCGCCCTGTGGTTCGCCGTCGAGCGCGCCCTGAACACGGCGGATGCCGACGCCCGCGTCTTCGCCTTCGCGAAGCCCGCCACGCGCATCACCCTGAACAGCGTCTGGGGCGGGCGCGATCTGCGCTGGCATGAGCTGACGAATGACGTCAGGCGTCTGGCACGGCGCTGGGGCACGGGCAGCCTCAAGTACTGGCGCCCGCCGGCCTACGACTCGCGCATCTCCTCGCAGAACGCCGGCTTCATCGTCGACGGGGCGCCGTTCGCCTTCGAAGGCGACCGCCAGCTGCGCTCGGCGCGCGGCCGCTCGATGCCGTGGAGCACGGAAGACCTGCGCCACACGAGCTCGCTCGCGCTGCGACTCAGCCACATCGAGCGCGACCCGATCAGCGAGAGCTCGGCGCCCGTGTTCACGTTCCGCATCGCGCGGGAGGCCAAAGCTGAGATCCGGCAGAAGCTCGAGGCGAACTTCGGATACCGGGCCTCGACGCTCTACTCCGACATGGTCGGGCTCTCCGACTACCTCACCCGACACATCGGCAGCGGCGCGACGCTCGAGTAGACCTGCGCCGCCACGAGCATGCGGGCCCGCGCCGCGCCGCAGTCACCCCTCCGTTTTCGGGCAAACCGGGCGGACGACTACGGTTGTGGAGGTCAGAAAAGGGGGCGCGGCGCATGAGTGACATCGCGGGCGAATTGGCGCGGGTGCGCGAGGCATTCGATAAGCCGACGCTGCGCCTGCTCGACCGCAAGTGGGCGCCCTTTGTGCTGGCCGTCTTCAAGAGCTCTTTCAGCCGTGATCGAGCTGCCGTGCAGTGCGAGCGCCTGCACGCCCAGGTCGACGCCTACCTGGCCGACCTGCGCAGCATCGGCACCGAGACGCCGAACGGCACCGGCCGCAGCCTCTGCGTGCAGTGGATGAACGACCAGTGGCTCTACCGCGACCTCGGCGACGACGGCGAGGGCGGCGGCACGTCGGCCAACGCAGAGGAGCAGTACTCGCTCACCTCGCACGCCCTCGAGGCGCTCTCATTGGTCGAGAGCCTGGCCCGCGACCGCGCTCTGATCAGCGAGTCCCGGCTGGCCATGATCGTGGATGCCGTGCGTCACCGTGCCACGCAGGCCAACCCCGACCGCGACGAGCGCCTGCGCCGGCTCGACCTGCAGATTGCCGAGCTCGCCAGCGAGCGCGACCGGGTCGCCGGCGGGGGAGAGATTGCCGCGGCATCCGTCGAAGAGATGCGCGAGGGCTACGCGAACCTGATCGACCTGATCGGCCAGCTGCCCGGCGACTTCAAGCGGGTCGAGGAATCGGTAGCGGCGATGCACCGGCAGATCGTCAATGACTTCCGGGCTGAGGAGCGCCCGATCGGCGAGGTGCTCGATGAGTACCTGGCCAAGACCGACGCACTCATGTCGCTGACCGCCGAGGGCCGCGCCTTCGAGGGCGCCTTCGAGCTGCTGCGCGACGACGCCCTGCTGCACGACCTCAAGGGCGACCTGGAGACGATCCTCGGGCACCCGTTCGCCGCGGGCCTCAAGTCGGTCGAGCGGCGCAGCTTCGGGGCGACGGTCGGCCTGATTCGCACCGGCATCGACGACGTGCTCACCCAGCGCAACGGCCTCACCACCACGCTGCGCGAGCACATCGTCAACCACGACATCGTCAAAGACCGCGAGCTCGAGGGCCTGCTCCGCGAGATCAACACCGAGCTCGCCATCTGGATGCAGACCGCTGGCCCCAAGGCCCGGGTGCGCGCCGAGATCATGCCCGGCAACCTCGACGCCCCGCACCTGCGCGAGCGCTTCTACGATCCGCAGTCGCACGTGCCGCCGGCGCCCCTCGCTGACGTCTCGGCGCAGGCACCCGCCGCTCCCAGCCTCGACGCCATGCGCCGCCAGGGTGGCCCGCAGCTGCCCGAGATGCGCGAGGCGTTGCTCGGCGCGCTTGCCGCGCTGGACGCGAGCACGGATGCCGCGGATGCCTCGATCGGCGACGTCTTCAACGCCCTCGAGCCGGCCCTCCGCCGCCCGGTCGAGATCCTCGGACTCATGCAGCTGGCCACCCAGCTCGACGCCGTCGGCCATGCCGGATCTGTCGAACAGCCTGAGTTCGACCAGTACCTGACGGTGCGCCCCGACGGCACCCAGCGCACCTTCGAGGTCGCGCGCATCACCCTCACCGACGACGAAACCGCGGCCCTCGCCGCCCTGAACTCCGGAGCCACCAGTGACTGACGACGGGCGCGACGACATGACAGACACCAGCACAGGCGATGCCGCTGCACTCGGCGCGCAGGCGTTCGGGCACAAGTCCGATATTGAGCACGTGCCGCGCGGTGAGTACAGCGCGCGAGACGAAGACAGCACGCCCGCCGAGGGCGAGAGCCTCTCGCTGTTCGAGGGCGACGAGGGTGGACTCTCCGCCGCGCAGCGCCGCACCCTCGTGCTGCTGCTGAAGCACCGGTACATCTCCGCCGCCGACCACCCGGCCGCCTGGCGCACCCTGCTCGCCTCCACCGGCCGCATCAAGTCCCGGCTGAACGACCTCTTCCTCGACCTGCACATCGACAAGCACTACGAGGTCGCGTTCAAGCGCCAGGCGCACGGCGAGGGCGGCGCCGTCTTCCCGACCGTGCTGCACGACACGTCGTACACCCGCGAGGAGACGATCCTGCTCGTCGTGCTGCGGCAGCGCTTCCGCAGCGACCGCGCCAACGGGCACGAGTTCGTCATCGTAGACCGTGACAACCTGCTCGAGAAGGTCGCCCACTTCCGCCCCGCGCACGCCACCAACCGCTCCGGCGACGCCAAGAAGGCCTCCGCCGCGATCGAGGCCCTCGCCAAGGCGCACGTGCTGCTGCGCACCAGCGACCCCGACCGGTTCCGCGTCGCCCCCGTCATCGAGGTGTTGCTGCCGGTGCAGCGGCTCGCCGAGCTGTTGGACTGGCTGAAGGCCGAGAACGGCAAGGCCAGCGTCGAGATGGCGGATGCCACCATGGCCCTGCTCGAGCGTGAGACGGATGCCGCCGATCCCGCTGGTCGAGTAGAGAGGAACGAGCGTATCGAGACCTCGCAACCCGAAACATCGGATTCCGCCCATCCCGTTGGTCGAGTAACGAGGAACGAGCGTATCGAGACCTCGTCGCCCGAAGACTCCGACTCCGCCGAAACGCCCGCTGCGGCATCCGCACCCACGAATGACGTCGCCCCCGAACTGGAGCCCGCAGTATGAGCGATTCCCCGCTGTTCTACATCGACGGTGCCACCGAGGGCACCACGCAGTGGCGGGCCGAGACGTTCCAGATGGTCAACTGGGGCGGCTTCCACGGCCACCACTCCGTCGCGCTCGCCCCGACGGCGACGCTCGTCTCCGGCGCATCCGGCACCGGCAAGAGCACCCTGCTCGACGCCTACCTCGCCTTGATGATGCCCTCGGACACCCCGTTCAACGGTGCATCCAACGACGCCGGTTCCGGCCGGGCCCGCAGCGCAGAGCAGCGCAACGTGCTCACCTACCTGCGCGGCAAGACCGACGACAACCGCGAGGCCGAGACCGGCGCGCTGCAGGACCAGGTGCTGCGCGGCGCCGCCGAACCCACCTGGGGCGCCATCGCGATGACGTTCGTCGACGACAACCAGCGCCGCTTCACCGTGCTGCGCACCTACTACGCGCCGCGGGCCACGAACAGCTACTCCGAGGTGTCGATGCGCATGGCGACCTTCGACGGCGCCCTGCACCTCGGCGAGCTCGAAGACGTCGTTGCCGCCAAGTTCGAGAAGCGTGCGCTCAAGGCGCGCTTCTCGGGCATCGAGGTGTTCGACACCTACGCCGCCTTCGCCCAGACCCTGTACACGCGCCTCGGCATCGGCGCCAACGGCGAGGGCGGCAAGGCGCTGCGCCTGCTCGCCCGCATCCAGGCCGGCCAGCAGGTGAAGACCGTCGACGGCCTGTACAAGTCGATGGTGCTCGAGCGTCCAGCCACCTACGCGGCCGCCGACAAGGCCGTCGCTCACTTCGAAGACCTGGAGCGCTCCTACGGCGCCATGGTCACCGAGCACCAGAAGGCGCAGGTGCTGGAGCGGCTGCCCGAGCTGCAGCGGCAGTTCATCGAAGCCAGCGACCGGGCCGACCTCGTCGACACCTTCGGCGTGACCCGCAGCGGCGACACCCCGTTGCGCTACTGGGAGCTCGGCACCGAGCAGCGCCTGCTGGCGGATGCCGGCGACGGCAACCGCAGCGAGCGGAAGCGTGTGCAGGCAGAGCTCAGCGCGGCCAGCACCGCCGAGAAGGAGCTGAAGGCGCGTCTGGCCGAGAGCCAGCGCCGGCAGCGCGAGAACGGCGGCGACGTGCTCGCCGAACTGCAGGCCGACCTCGCCACGCTCACCGATAGCCGCGACGAGCGGGTGCGCACCCGCGCCCGCTTCGACGATCGCGTCGCGGTGCTCGCGCAGCCCACCGCCTCCGCAGCGGAGTTCGCCGCGGCGCAGGCCGCCGCCGCGGACGCGCTGGCCGCCTTCCCGGCCGAGCAGGAGAAAGCCGAGGCGCTGCACGAGACGCTGCGTCGCCAGCAGTACCCGCTCGAGGAGCAGATCCGCACTCTGAAGAAGGAGCGCGAGTTCCTCGCCGGCCGGCACAGCCTGGTGCCGCAGCACCTGCACAACGCCCGCCTGGCGATCGCCGAGGCGGCCGGCATGGCCCCCGACGAGCTGCCCTTCGCGGCCGAGCTCATCGACCTGGCCCCGGGCGAGGATCGCTGGCGGCAGGCCGCCGAGGTCACCCTCGGCTCGGTCGCGCGCATCCTGCTCGTCGACGAGACGAAGCTGGCCGCGCTGAGCAAGGCGATCGACCCGCTGCAGCTGCCGGTGCGCGTGCACTTCGAGGGCGTGCCGCTTTCGGTCGCGGATGCCGGCAGCAGCTCGCATCCGCTCGACCCCGCCTTCGTGTCCGGCAAACTCGTCTACAAGGAGTCGCCGTTCAGCGGCTGGGTGCAGCAGCGGCTGCGGCTGGCCTCGCTCGACGCCCGCTGCGTCGAGACCCCGGCGGAGTTCGACGGTGACGGGCCTTTCGTGGCGCTCAGCGGCCAGACCCGCAACGGCAGCCGCGGCGCACACGGCATGAACCGCGACCAGAAGCCGATCATCGGCTTCTCCAGCCAGGCCCGACAGGACGAGATCGAGCAGGAGCTCGGCCAGCTCACCTCCTCCGTGCAGCAGCTGTCCGGCCAGGCACACGCGCTCGCGAACGAGCTCTCCGCCCTGCGCGCCCGCCGCGACGCCAGCCAGATGCTGACGGATGCCGTCTGGGAGCTCCTCGACGTGGCCGCCGCCGAGGCCGCGCTCGCCGCGAAGAACGCCGAGCTGGCGCGCGTGCTGGCCAACAGCGATGTGCTGCGCGCGCTCCAAGAGGAGGAGCAGCGGCTCGAGCTTGAGCTCGAGATCGCCCAGGGGCAGCGTCACGAGGCGTCCCGGGTGGCGCAGGAGCTCGCCGCCGCGCAGGCGGAGATTGTCGAGCGTGAAGACGCCGTCAACGACCAGTTGGAGCGCATCGGCGCCGAGCAGCAGGTGACGCTGACCGAGGAGCAGGGCGACCACCTCGACGCCGAGTTCGCCGCCGTCGGCGACCCCGACAACCTCGAATCCTTCGCCGCCGGGCTCAAGCGCCTGCGCGAGCGCCTCACCGAGCAGTCCGCCAGCGAGCGGGAGCGCGCCGAGCAGTCGGCCAAGGCGATGCTCAACATCTTCGAGTCGTACCAGCGAGCCTGGCCCGACCCGACCATCGGCACCGGCCTGGACTCCTACCAGGGCTACCGTGACATCCTCGACTCGGTGCTCACCCTCGGCCTGCACGAGCGCCGGCAGGAGTGGAAGCGTCGCCTCGCCGCCTGGAGCGGGCAGGATCTGGTGCCGCTGGCCGGCGCCTTCGACTCGGCGATCTCGCAGATCGAGGACCGCCTCGACCCGATCAACGACATCCTCGCCACGCTGCCGTTCGGCGCCGGCCGCGACCGGTTGCAGATCACGCTGCGCCGCCTGCACCGCGACGACTCCGTCGCGTTCCGCCGGGAGCTCAAGCAGCTTTCGTCCGGTGCGACCGAGCAGTTCACCGACGAGCAGACGGAGGAGCGCTTCCTCAGGCTGCAGGCGTTCATGGCCGGCATCCGCAGGCCGGAGGACGAGTCGAAGCCGTCGCCGACCCGCGACCTGCTGCTCGACGTGCGTCGGCACGTGGAGGTGACCGCGTCCCGCCTCGGCGATGGCGACGAGGTGCTCAGCACCTACTCGTCGCTCGGCGGCAAGAGCGGCGGCGAATCACAAGAGTTGGTGGCGTTCGTCGTCGGCGCCGCGCTGCGGTTCCAGCTCGGCGACGAGAGCCGCACGAGGCCGCGCTTCGCCCCCGTCTTCCTTGACGAGGGTTTCGTGAAGTCGGATGCCGAGTTCGCCGGCCGTGCCGTCGCGGCGTGGAAGGGCCTCGGCTTCCAGCTGATCGTCGGCGCCCCGCTCGACAAGGTGACCGCGCTGGAGCCCTACATGGACCTCGTGCTCTCGATCACGAAGAACCACGCCGCCGGCTTCTCCTACATCACCCCAATCGCCGATGCCGCAGTTTCGCTGGTTGAGCCTGTCGAAACCGCGCTCGCCTAACCCGCTAGTCGAGTAGCGCCGCCTGCGGCGCGTATCGAGACCCCGTACCTCGAAACTCCGGCTCCGCTGCTTGGGCCTGTCGAAACCCCGCCGCCGCTGCCCAACCCCTCCCCGTCGGTCGCCCCTACCCCCGTTGGCTCGAGGGAGCGAGGAACGAGCGACCGAAGCCAACCCCGCCCCGGCCCTCGCCTAACCCGTTGGTCGAGTAGCGCCGCCTGCGGCGCGTATCGAGACCCCCGCACCCCGAAACTCCGCCCCCGCCGGTTGAGCCTGCTGAAACCCCGCCCCTGGCTGCCCAACCCTTCCCCGGTGGCTCACCCTTCCCCGTTGGCTCGAGGGAGCGAGGAACGAGCGACCGAAGCCAACCCGACCCGGAACCAGCCCCTGCCGTCACCCGCCCACGGCCCGCGCCGACGCCGGCGGCTCACCAATATCGTCGATCGAGTGCCCGCTGCAGGCTCTCCGCGTAGCCGTCGCCCGCTCCACCCGGTGCAGGGCAAACCAGCGCACATCATCGCGCAGGCGGCACCATGCCACGAGCAGCCACCGCCCGCCGGTGAACGCGAAGATCATCGGCTCCACCTCGCGCCGCGTGGCGTGCCCGCGAGCGTCGACGTAGTCGATGTTCACCGTGACCTGGTCGACGAGGGCCTTCTCGAGCACGGTCATCACGCGGCGCGGGGCGCTCGGCTCGACGTCGACCCACACCCGCAGGGAGAGCTCCGCGGCCCGCCGCCGCGTGCCCTGGTCGAGGACGTCCCGAATCTTGTTGGCCGCCGCACGGGCCGAATCCGAGTAGGGCGCCTGCGTCGCGACCGCCACCGCGGTGTTCAGCGCCAGCGCCTGTGCGGCGGTAAGGTTCACCGGTGGCAGGCTCGTGATCTCGGCCAGGCCGTAGCCGCCGCCCGGGCCGGTGCGCGCCCAGATCGGCAGGCCGCTGGCTTCCAGCGCATCCAGGTCACGTTTGATCGTGCGGGTGGTCACCTCGAACTCATCGGCAAGCTGTTGTGCCGTCCGCCCGCGGACCGAGGCGCGGCGCAAGGTCTCGGTGAGGGCGTGCAGGCGCTCGGTACGTTTCATCAGACCATCATCTCAAAATATCGGGAAAAGTGACAGAAATAGTGACATGCCGCTGTCCTGCGGCTGCAGGACGATGGACACATGGATGTCACCACAAACACTCTGCCCTCGATCATTCTCGTTCCCGGCCACTGGCTCGGCGCCTGGGCGTGGGACGCCGTCGCGTCCGAGCTCCGCGCCCGCGGCCACGCCGTCACCGCGCTCACCCTCCCGGGCCTTGACCCCGACGACCCGGAGCGCTCGTCTCGCACGCTGGACGACCAGGTCGAGGCATTAGGGAAGGCTGTCGCAGCGGCATCCGGCGACGGACGTGCCGTCGTGCTCGTCGCGCACAGCGGAGCGGGCATCCCGGTCTCGGTCCTCCTCGACCAGAACCCGACCGCGGTCAGCCGCGTCGTCTACGTCGACAGTGGCCCGGTGAGCGACGGCTCGGCATTCGACCGGGACTTCCCGGTGGACCAGGAGGAGTTGGAGCTGCCGCCCTTCGACCAGCTCCAGGCGAGCCTGGATGGCCTGAGCGAGAGCGACCTGCGCCGGTTCCGGGAACGCGCGGTGCCGCAACCCGGACCCGCCATGCGGCAGGTGGTGCGCCTCACAAACGACGCTCGGCGCGACGTGCCGTCGACGATCATTGCCTGCTCGTTCCCGTCGGAGGTGCTGATGCAGATGGCCCGGGCGGGGAACGAGATGTTGGCAGAGACCGCATCACTCCGCACCCTCGAGCTGGTCGACCTGCCGACCGGGCACTGGCCGATGTGGAGCCGCCCGGCAGAGCTCGCCGCCGCGATCTCGACCGCAGCCGTGCGCTGAGACGGGGTGGTGCTCCCTCAGGCGGTGGGGGGAGCGCTCCTCCAGCGCGTCATCGGATAGATGGTGGCTCGTGATGAACGGGCATCACTGAGCGCCCTCTTGACGAGCCGGCACTGCACCATGGCCGGCGGCAGAACGCGACGCTGTCTGCGTGGCCGCTAGACGCGCTTCATCCTCTTCTTTCGCTTCGCAAGTTTGGCCGCCCCGGCTTCGGCTTCGATGGATGAAGTCGCCAGCACCGCGATGAGCAGGAACGCCAACCCCACAACCGCGGCGAGGAAGAGCAGCCAGAGCGGCCACGCAGACAACGCTTCGAGTCCGCCGAGCTGTACACCAACAATTGAGGCGACCAGGCCGGCCAGCGATATCGAGACGACGGCGATCGTTGTCTTTTCAAACCACGCCCTGCTCCTGATATTCACATGAACCGATCGCTGCTCGAGAACGATAGTGATCAGCACAAGCGGGAACACTGCGGCGAGCGCGGCACATGTGGCTTCAGTCATTGCGCGAGCCTATCGGTGGCAGGCCATTGGAAGTTTGCGACCGGGAATCGTTCGCATCCTGCGTTCGACTGCGCCGCGGAGAGCCCTCGAGCTCCTCATCCGCCCCGGCGGAATCTTCCCCTCCAACACGAAGCACCACCACGCCGGCAGGAACATTTGGGTTGCCGGGCGTTCCATGCTCGTCGACGGCCAACGTCATCAGTACATCCCGAAAGCCGAGGGGGAGGCAGGCAAGGTTGCTCGCCTCTTGGGCGAGCGGATGCCGCATCCGGTGCCCGTGCGCCCGCTGATAGTGCTCGTCGACCCCAAGCGCATCACCGTGAACGAGCGGCCGGAGCGCGTGCGGGTTCTGAACTCTCACGAGGTGCGCCGCTGGCTGAAACAGCAGCCCGAGATGCTCAACCCTGCCGCGGTCACCGACCTGCTGGCCACCATCGACGACCCCAACCTTTGGCGGGCGACGGATGCCGGCGACCCGCCCGAGGCGCGGCGCCAGTTCGCGGAGCTGCACGCCGAGGTGCGCGCGGCGCGCGGCTGGCGCCGTCTCTGGGCGCTCGCGGGGATAGCCGGTCTGCTCGCTCTCGCCGCCGGCGCATTAGTGTTGCTCCCCGCGCGCATGCCCAGCTCGTCGGCGCATAGCTTGCTCGTGAGCGCGGCATCGATCGTGGCGGCGTCAACACCGGCACGGGTGGCCGGTGCCTCAAGAGCTTGAGTCGCAGCGCGATCAAACGGCATCCTTCGCGGATGCAATGGAGCCGATGTTTCTCCCACTCGAAGGAGTTAAGACTCTGTTTGTGAACACCCGCGACGGCTTGCCCAGGCCTCCGCAGTCGAGCTCGCCAGGACTGTGGCTCGACCAGCCCGCGGAACGTGTATCGCATTCGGCGCTTGCCGCCACCATGTGCGCCATCGACGCGGCGAACGCAGGTGGCACATTTGCCGGTTTTGCGTAGTGGAATTGCGATCTTCCTACTGGTGCGCAGTCCGGTCAGTGAGCGCGCCGTGCCGGTTGCTAACCGATGCACGTCCGTAAGGGATCGGTGTGGCTGACATCTGCCGAGAACACCGCCCAGTATGTTTTGGGAGTGATCAAGTCAGTTCTCAATTACCCGGTGTACTCGCTTCTCAGCCCCGAGAATACTGTCGTTTACACCGTTCCTCGATATCAGCGCGAGTACTCCTGGGCGAAGCCTCAGTGGGACGAGCTCTTCGATGACCTCGTCGAAGCTGATCCGCAGTCGGGGCATTTTCTTGGCACCATTATTTGTGTCGACAGGACGGTGGATTCCGCCAAGGAGATCGTTGTCGAGCTGATTGACGGGCAACAGCGGATGACGACGCTCTCCATATTGCTCGCCGCAGTTTACGCATTGCTGGCAAAGGAAGAAGGTGAACTTGACGAAGACGACAAGGTAGACCTCTCGAATCTTCGTCGTCAGCTTGCGCTTCGCGGAAGGGGTGGGAGCAAAGCCGCGGCAAGGCTGCGGCCGCAGCGGCAGAATTCAAACTACGAAGATTACCTCAACGTTCTGGTGGATGCAGGGGTCCAGGTAGAAGCTCCCTCGGTGTCAAACTTGGGGAACAGACGAATCATGCGTGCCTACAGACATTTTCAGGCGCGGCTCGAGAACCACATTGTCGAGCGCGAGGAATCGCGAGTCTCGACGCTCCTCGGCATCCTAGAAAACGTGAAGAACGCTGTTCTCGTGAAACTAGAAGTGGGCAATTACGCTGACGCTTATGTGCTGTTCGAATCATTGAACAATCGGGGCCTTCCGCTGACACCGATCGATCTCATTAAGAACAATCTGCTCTCTTCAAGCGAGATTGACGGTGACGACAAAGTCGAGGGGGCGTTTGACCGTTGGAAAGAGCTACTCGAAGATCTTGGTGACGACTACTCAAATCAAGAGCGATTCTTCCGCCAGTATTACAACGCATACAAATCGCAGTGGCCGGTCATCCCCGGCGTGGCTATCGCCACTAAATCAAATCTGATCAAGGTCTACGGTGAGCTCCTCGATCACGACTTGGATCGGCTCCTGACCCAGCTCACGCGGGCGGGTCGTTCCTATCGCAGAATTCTGGGGCGAATGGATGTGGGGGCGAGCACGACGGCATTCGATGCAGCACTTGCCGACCTAGCCCGGGCACAGGGAAGCCCCGCGTACCTGCTCCTGATGTATCTCGAAAACGAGAGGGAAGCGTTCCGATTGGACGATTCTCAGATGGCTCTCGTCACACAAACGCTCACCCGGTTCTTTGTGCGTCGAAACCTCACTGGGCACCCACAGACCAACATCCTCACCAGGCTATTCATGGAACTCGTTGGATCGATCAATCGACGCGAGCCCGATGCGGACATCGTGGAGCTTGTCGCGGTTGCACTTCGAGCCGTTGCCGCGTCTGACGAGTTGATGCTGAATGCGCTTCGTGGGCCCATCTATGATCTCAACGCTGATACGGCCCGTTTCATCTTGATTGCCCTAGCAAAAGAGAGCGAGACGAAGGAGATTTGGGCAGACCTATGGGTGCGTGAGAACAAGAAGTATGTCTGGTCAATTGAACACGTCTTTCCCCAGGGTGAGAATATTCCCGATGCATGGGTTGCCGAGATGGGGGGAAATCTCGACGAAGCTAAACGAATTCAGGAACGAATGGTGCACAGCCTCGGCAACCTGACGATCACGGGATACAACAGCACCCTGAGCAACAAGTCTTTCGCAGAGAAGCGAGATCGCAAAGACCAGAGAGGGAACTACATCGGGTACAAGAACGGCCTGAATCTGAACGCTGGTCTCGCTGTTGCTGAGCACTTCAACCAGAACGATATTGCTGCGCGAACCGATGAGCTGGCTGCTCGAGCAATGAAGCTGTTCGATCTCTAAGCCTCGAGTGCGCAGCGTGTAATAGGTGGTGAACTACGAGCGCATCGATCCGCAGAATGGGCCGGCTGCGTGCCCGACCCACGATGCCGCGTTCGAGGGCTTTCTCTTCTCGGTGACGGATGACGGTCGCATCCAACGGTCGAGTCAGCTGGAGGCGGCCATCGAGCGCGACGCGAGGTTCCGGCACAATTTCGGCGAGGCCGGGCTCTCCAACACGCTCCTCCTTCCATCTGGATCGCATGGTCCCGGGCCGGACTACCTGGCGTGGCATCGCACTCAAATGGCGTCCGCTCAAGTCGCGGCCTGAACCCGGTGGCTTGTGGCGTCCACCCCAGAACGTGGTTCGCGCGCTGTCAAAGCCTCCCCATAGGGTCGAAGGTGTTCATCCAAGGGGGAATAGATGGCCAGCGCAGGCTTCGCAGTGATCGACTTCGAGACAACCGGGTTCAGCCCCGCCAAACATGACCGTGTCGTCGAGGTCGCCGTCGTGCACGTCAACGAGCTCGGCCGAGTTACCGGGCAATGGGAGACGCTGGTCAATCCCAAACGCGACATCGGCGCGCAGCACATCCACGGCATCCGTGCCCGTGACGTGCTCAACGCGCCGAGTTTCGACGACATCGCCGGCCACCTCGTCGAACTGCTCGACGGCCGCGTCGTCGTCGCCCATAACGCCAGCTTCGACTCGCGCTTCCTTGTGCACGAGCTTGCCCGATCAGGCTACGAGATTGGCCCCCAGCTGCACACGCTGTGCACGATGCAGCTGGCCGCCGAGCTCATCCCCGGCGCAGGCAGATCCCTTGCGGACTGCTGCGCCGCCTTCGATATCGATCTCGATGATGCACACCGGGCCAGTGCCGACGCTTTGGCCACCGCGCGGCTGTTGGGGGAGTACATCGGGGCGACGGATGCCGACGACTTTTGGTTCCGACAGATCGATGCCGCCCTCGCTGATCCGTGGCCACCGCGTGCGCTCGCGCGCCACCGAGACGAGGTGTGGCGGCCGCGCGGCTTCGCCAGCGCCCCCGAGCCCACCTCATTTCTGGAACGCATTGCGATCAAGCTGCCCGAACTCGCCGGGCCGGCTGAGCACCAGGAGTATCTCGCTCTCCTCGACCGCTGCCTCATTGACCGGCTCCTGTCGGCACACGAATCTGATGCGCTCGTCCGCACAGCCGACGAATTGAGCATCAGCAGGGAAACCTGTGCGCGTCTCCACCATGAGTACTTCGATGCGCTCACTCGCATCGCCTGGGCCGACGGCGTGCTCACCACCGACGAGATCGCCGACCTCGCGGCAGTTGCGAAACTCCTGTCGATCGAAGGCGCATATCTGACGGCTGCGTTCCAGCAGCCTGCGGCGCTTGTTGAGACTGGGAACGACGCGCGTATCGCGATCGTGCCTGGCGCCTTCCAGCTCTCGCACGGCGACCACGTCGTGCTCACCGGCGAGATGAGTCGCCCGCGAGACGACTGGCACCGGGATCTCACTGCGCGCGGCTTCGTTCCCAAGCCGGCCATCACCAAGAAGGTCGCCCTCGTTGTTGCCGCCGACCCCGACTCGCTGTCCGGAAAGGCGCGCAAGGCGCGAGAGTATGGCATCCCCATCGTTGGGGAAAGCACGCTCGCGACCTTGCTCGGCCAGTAGGTGCAGAAACTCTGGGAGCCGTCGGCGCTGGCCCGTCGTCTCGGAGGCGTTCGTGCACCAGCATGGAAGCTCGCCATTGATGGAGAGGCGTTGGTCGCTACGCAAGGCTCACGTCCCGGTGACGCGTTTGCGGAATGTGATCTTGGTAGCGGATTTGAGATCCGCCAACTGCGAGGGTTCCCCTGGTCTGCCCTTGAGTTCACCACCGGCAGCTCAGTACTGCGGTTGGAGCGGCTGAGCGCGGCGCGTGCCCGGCGCATCGTCACCGCAGTGCAGGACGCGCGCAGAGAACTGATCGCGAGTCGCCGCGAATCCGCTCTACGTGCCGCCTTGAGTACGGCGGTGCAACGGGGTGCGGAATGGTCAAGTGCGCTCGCAGCTGCGATCAAGGAGCAATTTCGACGCCATGGCTGGCTGACGAGGGAATTCGCTGCTGAATGGGAGCAGCGCCGCGCGGCAATAGGTATCGGGCCACTTCTGGATGAGCCTCTACTGGCAGACGACATCTCCAAACTCCGCAGGTCGGGGAGCCTCGGCATCCACAGCTGGACACTCGACCTTCCGCGGCACATTGCCGAGCACAACGGTGCGTATTTGGAGTCCGAGCTTCTCGCCAACAAACATTTCTTTGATCTCGTTGAGAAGTCGCCGCTGACTCCGGAACAAGCGACGGCAGTCGTTTGCTTCGAGAACCGTGTTCTGGTTGTGGCCTCTGCCGGCTCGGGAAAGACCTCCACGATGGTGGCAAAGGCTGGATTCGCCGTGAGCCGAGGGCTGATCGCGCCCGAAAAGATCCTGATGCTCGCGTTCAACGCAGCCGCCGCTGCAGAGCTGCGCCAGCGCACAATAGATCGGCTTGCACCGCTCGGCATTGGCGCTGAGACTATCTCCGCACGCACCTTCCATGCCTTCGGTCTTGAAATCATCGGCCAAGCAACCGGGCGTAAACCGACTCTCGCGCCGTGGCTCGAGGGCGGTGGAGACCTGAAACGACTCGGCGAGATCGTTAGTGATCTTCGTGCTCAGGATGGCGGGTTCCGCCGTGAATGGGACTTCTTTCGGGCGGTGCTCGCACGCGACTACAAAGATGCGCGCCACGAGAGCGAAGCCTCCTCGGCCGCCGAAGCCGCTCTCTTCACCACCGCGAAAGGCGAGGACGTCAAGAGCTCCGGTGAGCGCCTGATCGCTGACTGGCTCTTCTTCAACGGTGTCGACTACGTCTATGAGCGACCGTACGAGATCGATACTGCCGACGAACTACACGGTCAGTATCGGCCAGACTTCTACTATCCAGCCATCGGGACCTACCACGAGCACTGGGCTCTTGACGAGCAGGGACAGCCCCCGATTGAGTTCGACGGGTATCTCGACGGGATTCATTGGAAGCGGCAGCTGCACAAGGCGCACGGCACTGCACTGCTCGAGACCACGATGGCAGAGTTGTGGAGCGGGCGCGCACTGAGCGAGCTCAGCGAGCAGCTCACTCGCCGAGGCATCCACCTGAGCTTCAACCCAGATCGCCCCACCCGGGGTGAGAAGGTCGTCGAGAATGAACGCCTTGTGGCAACGTTTCGCAGCTTTCTCACGCATGCCAAGAGCAACCGCCTGAGTGATGAGCAGCTGCGGGCCAAACTCGAGAGTGAGCGCGATGGCGAGGTGCGGTTTCGCGACGCATCGTTCTTGTCGCTGTTCGCGAAGATTCGCTCCGAGTGGCAGCAACGCCTTGCCGCCGAAGGCTGCATCGACTTTGAGGACATGCTCAACCTCTCCGCCGATCACCTTGAGGAGGGGGACTGGCAGAGCCCATATGAGCTCGTCATGGTCGACGAGTTTCAGGATGCCAGCAATGCCCGCGCCCGTCTCGCTCGAGCGCTCGTCGCGGCGCCGGGTCGGCACCTATTCACCGTCGGCGATGATTGGCAGAGCATCAATCGTTTCGCCGGTGCTGACATCTCGGTGATGACCCGATTCGAGAGTTGGTTCGGGCCAAGCGAGGTCTTGCGCCTCGAACGCACTTTTCGCTTTCCTCAGTCAATTGCCGATGCGTCAAGCCAGTTCGTGCTCAAGAATCCCGAGCAGATCACTAAATCGGTACTCTCTGCTGCCGCCGAGCACCCGCCAACGTTTCAGGTGATCTCCGTCGACAAAGACGACTCGGTTGCGCCCGCGCTCCGGCACTGGCTCACTGTGCTCCACAAGCAGATCGTGAGCGGCCAAATCTCACAACCTCATGGTCGGCCAGTCTCTGTTTTTGTGCTCGGGCGGTACCGCCATCAAGACAAGTACGCGGCCGGGCTCAACGGTGTGTCTGAGCTCATCGATGTGCGTTTCATGACCATCCACGCGTCAAAGGGCGCCGAGGCCGACTACATTGTGATCCCTGGCATGGTGTCGGGGAAATGGGGGTTTCCTAGCACGATCCCGACAGATCCGGTGCTGCGCCTGGCGATGCCGGATGCCGAGACTTTCGCCCGTGCGGAGGAGCGTCGCCTCTTCTACGTGGCGTTGACCCGTGCTCGCCGGAAAGTGCTGCTCATGACCGTCGAACAGCGAGAATCACGCTTCCTGATGGAGCTCATCGCCGACCGTGGACTCATACGCACGAACGCCATTGGAGAGCCGCTGGAATCCACGGTGTGCCCGAACTGCGAGCGCGCCTTCATGGTGCGACGTGTGAGCAAGCGTGGCGCGTTTCTTGGATGCCAGCGCTACCCGAGATGCAAAGGGACAGCTCCGGTGCCGAACTGAACTCCCGATGGACCGGTCGTATGGTGTTGGGGCCTACTCGCGCTCAATCACGACGCAGCGATGTTTCGCCTTCGGCAGGCCGACGTAGCGAAGTTCGCAACTCTTCAGATGGCTGTGTCGAGCGAACCAACATTCGTGGGCCGCAGCCTGGCTGTGATGAGGGAAGCCGCAGCAGCTGGGTCGCGCAGCGGCCATTCGAAATCACTTTGTCAACTGGGGAGCGGTAATAACTGCTGTCATAGTCGATCGATCCAGGTGTCCTCCTCGCGGTCCGCCCAGGAATCGCCGGTATTCGAGCGGCCCGCATTCTGCGCACGCCCCTTGAGCGCGTACATGAGCGTCCGAGCCGCATTTTCGGTGAGGTCAGTGACGCGGTTTAGCCGGACGCCGGTGAGTTCTTCGACGAGGGCGAACTGCTCGCGAGCAGTCGTCAAGCCGAGCGCTCCGAACGCATCTCGGATCTGGGACCGCTGACTTTCCAACATGGGACGAGGGCGTGCCTCGTCCGGGTCAGGAATGTCCGGATCGTCATCGAAAAGCGAGTGCATCTTTCAATCCTCGCGTAAGCAAGCTCGAATATTGCCCCATGCCTCGAATGCGGGTCAGGGTGGCGCGCGTGCCGCCGCGGAGTACTCGTCGGAATCTGAGACAATGCTGAGGTCGCCTATCTACCTCCGAACCGCGGTTGGAGACTCGTGCCGAGGACTTGAATGAACGTTTGTGTTGCGCTGAGTATCAGTTGTGTGCGCGTGGAGAACAGCCGATGAAAGCTGATTCTCCGAACTGGATCGTCATGGGAAAGCCGGCGCAGTCGCTCGAGGGCGCCGCGCTCAGCGACTTGCGAGAACTGCTGCCCGACGACGGCATCACGACGGCGTGGGTGAACCTCACGTTCGTGGCAAACGGCGGTGGCTTCAACGAGGTGGACGTGTTGCTGCTCACGAAGGCTGGCCTGTTCGTGGTCGAACTCAAGGGCTGGCACGGGCAACTGCTGATCAAGCAGAATCGCTGGCATCAGAACGGCCGCGACATGGGCAATCCGCCGGTCGCGGCAGACAGCAAAGCGAAGAAGCTCTCGGGCCTGCTGGCCTCGGTTGCGCAGAAGCACGGCGCCAACAAGAACGTGGTGCCGTGGCTCGGGTCGCTCATGGTGTTGCACGGGCGCGATTCCAAGGTCAACGTCGAGCCAAACGTGCATGGCATCACGACCCTTGACGGGTACAACATCAAGATGGCGGGGCCGGGCAAAGAATTCTCGAAGTTCCTCGCTGCGCCCGCCTCTCACCTGGGCGATGCTGTCGATAAGGCTCGTGCAGCGAAGATCCGCCAGATCATCGAGCAGGCCGATCTCAAGCCCACTCCGAAGACACGCAAGGTGGGTGACTACAACCTCGATGCGGCCGATCCTCTCGGCGAAAACGAAGATTGGGTCGACCTGCTTGCGACGCACCCAAGGACGAAGTCGCGTCGTCGCATCCGCGTATTCAAGATTCCGCGCGGCACGTCGAAGGCGGCGTTCGCCGACATCCAGCGGCACGCCGTGCGCGAGTTTCGACTGACTGACGGCATCTCGCACAAGGGCATCACGCATCCGATCGAGTACGTCGATTCGAGTGTCGGGCCGGCGCTCGTGTTCGAATACGACGACCGCGAAGTGTCGCTCGGCGACTACCTCGACGAGCACGCGGCAACCTTGTCGATCGAGCAACGCGTGACGCTCGTGCGAAAGATCGCCGAGGTCATGAAGGCAGCACATTCGCGTCGGGTGATGCACCGGGCGCTGTCGCCGCTCCGGGTGACGGTGCGCTCCTCGAAGAAGGGTGTATCGGTCGCGGTGCGCGACTGGTTCGCCGGCCAAAAGGCGGCTGGGGGTACCACTCTTTCGCGCACCATGCTCGGCACGACCGACATTCCCGAGGCGATCGCTGAGGCGGAGTGGGGATATCTCGCCCCCGAGGTCGTGCAGTATCTCGGCGAGCCTTCGCCGATCGCGCTCGACGTATATGGGCTCGGGGCACTTGCGTACCGCATCTTCACCGATCGCGATCCGTCTGAGAACTCCAAGGATCTGCACGCGCTGTACCAGTCGGCGGACTCGCTCGACCCCCTCGCGGTGCAGCCCGAGTTGCCCGAGGTGTTTGCGGAGGTCGTGCGAGAGGCAACGTCGTTCGATGAGTCGATGCGAACTATCGATGTCGGCGCACTCCTCGTCGCGTTGGAGAGCGCGACCGAGGAATACCTGGCTCGCGGCGAGAAGATCAAGGTCGAGATCGACCCATTGGATGCCTCGCCCGGCGAGATTATCGGGGATCGGTTCGAGATCACGGCCAGGCGCGGTGCGGGCACGACCGGCGTGGCGCTTCTGGTGGACGACTACGAGACAGCGAAGACCGGCGTCATCCTGAAGCTCGCTCGCGACGATGAGGCGGCGTCGCGACTAGCACTCGAGGCTGAGGTGCTCGCCGGCTTGGAGCACCCTCGTGTGGTGCGGTTGCTCAATGGCCCGCTCGAGGTGGGTGGCAGGAGCGCGCTCGTGCTCAGCGATGCGGGCGCCGAAACGCTTGCCGCGCGGCTGCAGACCGAGGGTCGTTCGACGATCGAGCAGCTCGAGAGCTACGGCCGCGACCTCCTTGAAGCGGTGCGGTACCTCGACGGCAAAGGGGTGTTCCACCGCGACATCAAGCCGGCGAACCTCGCGATCGCGCCTGACCCGGGTACCCGCAAGCCGCGCCTCACTCTGTTCGACCTGTCGCTCGCGCGCGAGCCGTTGACGCACACGAAGTCAGGCTCGAGGCCCTACCTTGACCCGTACCTCGATCTAGCCGGCCGCCGACAGTATGACCGTTCTGCAGAACTGTTCTCAGTCGCGGCGACGCTTTTCGAGATGGCGGCGGGAATGCCGCCGTTCTGGCCGGGCGGCAACGCACCCGAGCAGCCGAGCGAGGCGCCGGTCGTGCAGTCGTCGCAGTTCGAGGAGTCGCACGCGGCCCCACTTGCGGAGTTCTTCACGCGAGCGCTTGCGCCCGAGGCCAAAGCCCGCTTTGCAACCCTCGACGAGTTCGAAGTGGCCTGGCTGGGCTTGTTCGCCGAGTCGAAACCCGAGAACGTGGATGCTTCGACGACGGAGTTGCTCGACGCGCAGGCCGCCGCGGCGACCCTCGATACACCGCTCGCTGAGGCCGGCCTCAGTGTGCGGGCGCGGTCTGGACTCGGCCGGCTTCGTGTATCGACCGTCGGGGAACTGCTTGGCGTGCCGCCGATGCAGATCAATCAGATCCGTGGACTCGGCGAGCTGCACCGCAAGGAGGTGCAGCGGCGGGTTCGCGAGTGGCGTACGCGCTTGAAACAAGAGGCGGGCTCGACGATCGAGGCGGCCGCGGGACGGCTGTCGATCGAGCGTCACCGTTCAACGCTCATTCCCCGGATGACTGCCGAAAACTCGAAACAGGTCACGGTACTGCGGCTGCTACTCGGCGAAGATCAGACGACTGGTGATGCACCATGGCCCTCGTTCACATCGATCGCCGACCAGCTCGGCCTGCAGGTGGCAGCGGTGTCTCGGCTCGTCTCGGAGTCCGTGGCGCGGTGGCGCAAGGAGGGCAAGCTCCGCGACGTCGTCGAAGATGTGGCCAATATTGTCAATGACTTCGGGCTCGTCGCCACGCACGATGAGGTCGCCGACCAGTTGCTGCAACGGTATGGCTCAGCCAAGCTCCGCGAGGAACGGAGGCGGCACGCGCGCGGGCTCGTGCGCGCCGTCGTTGAATTGGATGCCACGGCGGAGGCGCCGCGACTTGATAAGCGCCGCCCGCGCGACGAGCGGGCGCCAGTGCTGCTCGCGACGATCGCCGCCGAGAATGCTGGCGGGGGAGAGCCGGACGTCGGCTCTGAGCAGTTGCTCGCGATGGGGCGCTCTCTCGGTGACGAAATCGACAAGATGCTGTCGAGTCGCGACGTCGCACCGGCGGCATTCGTACGCGACCGACTGCGCAGGATCGTGCCGACGGGTGTCGACCTCTCGGATGCGCGCTTGCTCGATTTTGCGGTGGCCGCGTCGACAACGGGTGCGAAGTCGTCGCTCGATGAGGTATACCGATGCGACCTGTCGCCCGCGCGCGCGATCGAGGTCGCCCTCGGCGGGGTAGCCGTGCGCGAGCTCACGCCCGACAGCATCGAGCGACGGGTGAAGGGGCGCTTCCGTCTGATCACGGCTATTCCGCCACACCCGGCGCTCGACGCGATCGTTCATGCGACGCACCCGCACCTCGAATGGAATCTCGACCGCTACCTCGTCAAAGACGGCTCGACGTACGGAGCCTCGACTCGCTCGACGACGCTGCAGGGCTCGTTGCCCAACGACACCCTTGCGCCCACGCTCGCCGAGTCGGTGCAACATCGCAGCGCGCTGGTGTTGACGACGACGTGGGGGCGCTACGACGATTCCGCGACGGCGCTGGCGGCGCGGTTCGGGGTCGAAGTCGTCGATCTCGCGGCCCTCGCGGTCGAACAGCTGCACGCGACAGCGGCGTCGGTCGGCGCCGACTGGTTGGTCGTCGTCGATGCTGACAAGCCGGATGCCAGCACCATCGACAAGCGCAACCTGCAGGCGCTTGCGAAGCAGGCCATGAGCAGCGCCTGGGCCGAAATCAACGACCGCGACACCGCGCTGCTCTTCACGAACGCGGCGGTGCTGGCGCATCTCGGGCTCGTCGACCTCATCGCCCGTACGATTGACCTGTCGACGAAGCGTGCCGCAGCCCGCTGGTTCCTGCTGCCAAAGCACGGCGCCGCAGCGGTTCCCGATCTCGACGGCACGCCGATGCCGATCGGCGCTGGCAAGTGGATCGAGCTCCCCACGACCTTGGCAGCAGTACTGCCCATCCCCAGCTCCATTGCCGTTCCGGCGCAGAACTCGAAGGTGAACCTGTGATCGACTCCGCGAAACTCCTCTCCGCCCTCAAAGAGCAGGTCAAGGTGCTCGAGACGGACCTGCGCGCCCGCGCAGAGGACGAGAAGACCGCGTGGGGCGCGAACCTGCGCACCGAGTTCAGCCGGGCAACCGCACGCGAGCGCACCGGTCTGTCATGGATCGACTGGCGTGATGGGCAGGTCGCGCAGGCCGCGGTGGCGTGGATCATCGCGTCGGTATTCATCCGCTTCAGCGAAGACAACGGATTGCTCGACGGACTCGTTGTCGACGGCACAAGGGTTGCGCTGCCATGGTTCGCCGGCCCGGGCGAAGGCACCGAGCGTGCGGTCGAGAACCAGTCGGCGTTCTACACGGCGAACCCGACGGCTGCGGGTCCCGACTGGCTACGGCACGCGTTTCGGGCGCTCGCGGAGCTGCCGGCCGGGCGGGCGCTCGTCGACCCCGATCACTCGATGGTGTGGTCGGCCCCGATCTCAGGTGAGGCGGCAGACGGGCTGCTGCAGTTCTGGCGGGCGAGTGACACCAGTGGCCAGATCGTGCATGACTTCACTGACGCGAGCCTCGACACCCGCTTTCTCGGTGACCTCTACCAAGACCTCTCGGAGTTCGCGAAGAAGCAGTACGCGTTGCTCCAGACGCCGGTGATCGTCGAGGAGTTCATCCTCGACCAGACGCTCACCCCTGCGATCGAGGAGTTCGGGCTCGACGGGCTGAAGCTCATCGACCCGACGTGCGGCTCGGGTCACTTCCTGCTCGGTGCCTTCGCCCGACTCAACACGGCGTGGGCGAGCGAGGCGCCGGGGATGGATGCTCGTGCCCGCGTCAAGCTCGCACTTGCGAGTGTGCACGGCGTCGATCTCAACCCGTTCGCTGTCGCGATCGCCCGCTTCCGTCTGACGGTCGCAGCGCTGCAGGCTGCCGGCGACGGCACTCTCGTCGGCGCGCCAGCCTACGGGATCAAGCTTGCGATCGGCGATTCGCTACTCGCCTCGCAGGCTTCGAGCGTGAAGCTCGACATCGGAGATGACGAGGATACGTACGAATACACGAACGAGGATGTCGCGGCGTACCACGGCATTCTTGCGAAGAACCAGTACCACGTGGTCGTAGGCAACCCGCCGTACATCACGGTGTCGGACGCGACACTCAAAGCTGAGTACAAGCGGCTTTACGCAACCTGCACCGGAAAATGGGTGCTTTCAGTCCCATTCATGGAACTGTTCTTTGAGCTAGCCTTGAGGCCCGATGGCTCCGCCGGGGCTGGCTATGTCGGGAAGATTACGTCAAACTCGTTCATGAAACGTGAGTTTGGCAAGAAGCTCGTGGAGCAGTTCCTGTCGGGGGCTGATTCCGCGAGCCCGGTCGATCTCACACTCATAGTTGATTCCTCCGGCGCCTGGCTTCCAGGACACAATTTTGATGGCACCCCCACGGTCGTATTGGTTGGTCGTCGTCGTCGACCAAGCAACGAATCCTTGGTTGTTGTGCAAGGGCTCAAGGACGATGCTGGCCGCCCAGCGCTCGGGAGTATCAGTCCATATTGGGCTGAGATCGCTGCGAACGTAGACTCACCCGGATATGCAGGTGTTCAGGTCGCAGTTGCTCACGTTCCCCGGTCGACCCTTGCCACGCACCCCTGGTCGCTCTCAGGGGGCGGTGCCAGCGAGACTTTTGCCGCGATCAATGAAATGCCTGAGACCTTGCGGCAGCGTCTCGGAATGGAGATCGGGTTCTCAAGTTTCCCCGGAAATGACGAGCCGTTTGTTATCGGAGGTGCTTGGTTCGCAAGGCACCGGGATGCCGAGCCGTTCGGGAAACCACTCATAACCGGCGATGTTGTCCGTGATTGGAATGCCCGCACTGCTGAGCTCGCGCTGGCACCGTATGGTGCAGACTTCAAACCAGTTGAGCTCGATCTCAACGCGGCTTGGGGGCGGCACCTCTGGGGGTTCCGCCGAGTTTTGCAGGGGACAACCGGATTCGGAGGTGAGACTCGCCGAGACACGGGTGGGGACTGGTGGCCCTGGTACCGGTGGGTCCGCGAGCGGTATGTCACGCCGCTCTCGATCACGTTTGCGGAGGTGGCGCCACTTAATCACTTCGTACTCGATCGGGGTGGGAAGGTGTTCAAACAGACAGCCCCGGTGATCAAGCTGCCCGTCGGGGCCAGCGAGGAGCAGCACTTCGAGTTACTCGGCGTGCTCAATAGTTCGACGGTCGGCTTCTGGCTGAAGCAAGTTAGTCAGAAGAAAGGCGGAGATGCCGACACGCCATGGTTACGCACGTATCAGTACAATTCCACCAAAGTGGCAGCAATTCCCATTCCGCGTGACTTGGATAGAACGCGGGCCCAGACATTGGATCAGCTTGCAACGTCGCTCTCGGACTTGACGCCCGCAGAGGTCCTTCGACGGTCTACACCGAATGCGGCGGCAGTCTCAGGGGAGTTGAGGGCGAGCCGTAGTTCATTCGCGACGGTTACCGCATGCCTGATATTCGGGCAGGAGGAACTCGACTGGGATACCTACCACCGGTATGGACTAGTCGGCGAGGATCTTACGTATCCTGGCAAGCCTGTGAACCTCCTCCTTGGTCATCGCGCCTTCGAGATTTCACTTGCCCGTCGCATCGGAGCTGGCGAGGAAGGGAACGAGTGGTTCACTCGTCACGGCTCGAAACCCATAGTGGAGATGCCCGTCGAATGGCCATCCGACTATCGGGAGCTCGTGCAGCGGCGCCTTGATGTCATGGCGTCGAATCCATACATCCGGATGCTCGAGCAGCCCGAATATAAGCGGCGTTGGGCGATGCGATCATGGGATGACCAGCTTGCCGATGCCCTGCGAGATGCAATGCTCGATCACCTTGAGGCTCCTGCGCTGTGGGTGGACGCGAACGGGCGACCGGTAGCGCGTTCGGTGAACGAGCTCGCGGAGCTCGTGCGCACGGACGGTTGGTTCGTGGAGCTCGCGCAGCTCGCGACGGGGTCGAAGGACCTCGACTTCCGCAAGGTTGTGAGCTCGCTGCTCGGTGACGAGTCGGTGCCGTACCTTGCGGCATGGCGGTATAAGTCGTCGGGGCTCGAGAAGTTCCGGGCGTGGGAGTGCACCTGGGAGCTGCAGCGCGCCGAGGACCGCGGTGAGCAGGTCACAGTGCCAGTGCCGCCGAAGTACGGGCAGGCTGACTTCCGAAAGCCCACGTACTGGAAGGCACGCGGCAAACTTGACGTTCCGAAAGAGCGCTTCATCGCCTACCCCGGCACGAACCGTCCGAACGACGCGAGCCCGCTGTACGGGTGGTCCGGCTGGAACCACGCCGACCGCTCGCAGGCGCTCGCTCGCCTGCCCATGGAGCTCGTCCTGGCCGGAGGTACGGCTGACGACGTCGCGCCTCTGGTCGCGGGGCTCCTCGAATTGCAGCCATGGCTCGACCAATGGCACAGCGACGTCGATCCAGAGATCGGCGTCAGCCCCGCCGCAGCAATCAGCGGCCTCACTGACCAGTTGCTCACCCAGACGCAGCTGTCCCGCGACACTGTGACCACTTGGCAGCCACCCGCCGCAACTCGTGGCCGCGCTGCCTCCCCGAAAGGCTCAAAGTAGATGACCGCTCTGCCGCTCACGACGCCGCTCCGTGACCTGATCTCGATCCCTGCGCGGGCCAACGCAGCCGACTTCGTGCTGCGTCTCGACGAGGGCGTCGCCCGAGCCGACCGCACCCTGGGCGACTACGTCGTCACCGAGTCCATCGCCGAGTCCTTCGATGAGGCGCTGTCGATGGTCGAGCAGGCGGTCACGAACCGCATCTCGGTGGGCTCCTACATCCACGGCTCGTTCGGTGCAGGTAAGTCCCACTTCATGGCCGTGCTGCACTTGCTGCTCTCCAAACATCTGCCGGCCCGCGAGGTCAACGGCATGGCGCCCGTCGTCAGCAAACACCTCGACGTGCTCGAGAAACAGTTCCTGGCCGTCGACTACCACCTCATCGGCGCGAAGAACCTCGAATCGGCGCTTTTTGCGGGATACCTCGAGACAGTCACCGCGAAGCATCCTGAAGCCCCTCTGCCGTTCCTGCACGCAAGCGACCAGCTTCTCGAAGATGCCCGCACCCACCGCGAGCTGCTCGGCGACGAGAAGTTCTTCGCCACAATCTCGCCTAAAACCGGCGGCGGCTGGGGCTCGCTCGCGACCGGTTGGGATGCAGACTCGTTCGAGTCGGCCCTTGCGCAAACGCCCGGCGAAGCCGACCGCGACCGCCTCGTGAGCGACCTCACGGCGACGCTCTTCACTGGGTATTCGGCCGCGGGGGAGTGGGTCGACATCACGTCCGGCCTCCGCACGATGAGCAACCACGCACACGCGCTCGGCTATGACGGCATCGTGCTTTTCCTCGACGAACTCGTGCTCTGGCTTGGGCAGCACCTCTCCGATCAGGCCTTCATCCAAAGCGAAGCATCCAAAGTCGCCAAGCTCGTCGAAACCGGCTCCGGCAGCCTGCCCGTGCCCTTTATCTCGTTCGTCGCCCGCCAACGAGAACTCGCCCAGTTCCTCGGAAACAGCGCGCTCGGCGTCGAACGCGTCTCTCAGCAGCAAACGCTGCAGTACTGGGACGACCGCTTCGAGAAGATCCAGCTGCGCGCCGCCGACCTGCCCAAGATCGTCAAACAGCGGCTGCTGCGCCCCGTGAGCGACGATGCGGCCGACACGCTGCAGGCCTCACTCGCCCGGGTGCGCGCCGACGGCGCCGTGTGGAACAGTCTGCTCGCCGACGAGGCATCCTCGGGCGAGGCGGAGTTCGCAAGCGTCTTCCCGTTCTCGCCGGCACTCGTCGACGCGATGGTCGCCCTGTCGAACATCATGCAGCGCGAACGCACCGCGCTGACACTGATGACCGAACTTCTCATCGACGGCAACGATGAACTCACCGCCGGTGACGTCATCCCCGTCGGCGACCTGTACGACTACATCGCGCTCGGAACCTCGAAACCACTCGACGACAACGTGCGCGCCGGGTTCGAAATCTCCGCTCGCTTCTACACCGACAAACTGCGGCCCTTTCTCCTGAACAAGCACGGGCTCACCGACGCCACTGCGAAGGGACTCGCGCGCAACCACCCCTTCCGCACCGAAGACCGACTGGCGAAGACACTGCTCATCGCCGCCCTAGCACCCGGGGCCGCGTCGCTCAAGAACCTCACTGCATCGAAGCTGCATGCGCTGAACTACGGCTCGATCACCGCCTTCGTGCCCGGCATGGAGACCTCACAGGCGCTCACGCTCGTGCGCAAATGGGCCGAAGAGTTCGGTGAGATCCACGTCGCCGAAGGCGCCGTGGACCCGCTCGTGTCGGTGCAGCTCTCCGGGGTTGACTACGACTCGATCCTCAGCCGCGTCACGGGCGAAGACACCCCGCCCGCCCGCCGCGCGCTCATTCGCACGCTCGTGCTCGACGGGCTCGGGCTCGGCAACACAACGGGGATGCTCGGCCAAGGCATCCCGTTCCCGCACGTCTGGCGGGGGCAGAAGCGCGTAGCGTCGATCTGGTTCGGCAACCTCCACAGTGGCGCCAGTGACTTCAAGGACTACGACTTCGAAACCGGCGAGGGGGAATGGAAGGTATTCATCGACTTCCCCTACGCGGCCGACGGGCAGTCAGGGCCGCGCGACGATCTGGCGCGCGTTTCGGGGCTGAGAGACGAAAAGGGCATCACCGCCGACACCATTACCTGGCTGCCGAACTTTCTCACTGCGACCCGACTCAACGACCTCGGACGTCTCGTCGTGCTCGAGTACCTGCTCGCTGAGAACCGCTTCGATGCGAACGCCGACCACCTGCCGGTGAGTGACCGGCCCGCCGCCCGCCAGGCGCTCGAAAACAACCGAGCCAATCTGCGTGAGTCGTTCGGGCGGGCGATCCTGCGTGCGTACGGAGTTGCCGCGCCCGACACGAGTGACGCCGACGACGAACTGTTGCCGACCGAGATCTTCACAACCCTCGTTCCGGGCCTGACCATTCAAGCCCCGGTCACCGGTACGCTTTCGGGTGGGCTCACCGGGGCGCTCGAGCAGGCTTGGAAGAACGCCTATCCGGGGCATCCCGATCTCGGCCACTCGGAAGTCAAACGTCGTGAGCTGGACGACTCGCTCGCGCTCGTCACTCGCGCCGTCGAACACTCCGGCCGCGCCGAAGGCCTCACCTCGGTCGACAAGCGACTCGCTGGTTCGGTCGCCGTGCCTCTCGGGCTCGGCTCGCTCAACGAGAACGTCTTTACCTCCCAGATCACCCAGTTCAGCTGGCGCGATGAGTTCACCAAGTGGGAAGCCGAGCTCGCGGGCAACCTCACGGCCGGGGCACTGCGCGCCCGGCTTGCGGACCGCGGTATGTCTCGTGATCTTGAAGACACCGTCATCCTTGCGTGGTCGATCGTCGCCGACCGGGAGTGGGTGCGGGGTCTCTCCGCAGTTGCCCGCCCTGGTGTGGGGTTCCTCACCGATGACTTGGTGCTCCGCACGGCGAATCTGCCCGAGGAGGACGCGTGGGCTCGCGCGAATGCCGTCGTCTCGGACGTACTCGGGGCGCCTGCCGAGACTTACTGCAGCTCTGGAGCCGTCCGCCGGCTCGGAGGTGCGATCCATCGTGCAGCGGGGGAGCGCGTTGCTGACACGGTCAGCCTCGTCGAGCAGCTCGAGGCGCACGCCGCTCCGCTCGGGCTCGACACCGACGCGCTCACCGGACGACTCGCGACAGCGCGGTGCGCCGCCGAGTTGCTCGGAGCTCTCTCGAAGGAGCGAGACCCGCTGCTTGCGATCTCCGTGATCGCCGACACGACGTTCGTCGATTCAGCGGTTGCAGTGGGGAAGTCGATTGCGACCGCGGCCTCAGTTTCGCGTGCGCTCAACGGTGCTGCGTGGGACATTATCTCTAAGGCAGCGACGCTGGGGCTGCCCCAGGTCGACAAATCGTTGACGACGCTGCGTGCAGCCGCGGCAGCGAATGAGTCCGCAGTGCCATTGGTCGCGCGACTGGCTGAAGCGGCCGAGATCTCGAAGCAGGCGCTCCTTGCGACGACTCCGGCCCCGACGACTCAGCCCCGACACGTTCCGACGTCGACGCAGAGCGGCACCGGCTCGCAGAATCCGTCGACTGCGTACACTGATGTCGACGATATGGCTGCCAGGCCGAAGGCGCCGAGCACCGCGAACGGGCAACTCAGCGCGTCGGGTGATCGCCTCGAACCGGCGATTTCGGAGCTGCGTGAGGCCATCGAGGCCGCACTCGGCGGCGACGTGGCCAAGAACGTGCGCATCACGTGGCAAGTACAGTGAGCGTGGCTAGCGGAGGATCCTGGGCCCCGACACTTGACGCACCCACCCTGCGAGGGCGCGTCGCACAGTGGCGAGGAGACCCGAAACGACGCGCGGAGGTGCTGTTGCTGCGCGCCGCACCGACGTGGACCGGCGACCAGGCCATTGCCGTCGGTAGCGAGGCGGTTCGGGTCGTCGTGGGCAGCTCCCAGCTTGCGGTGCTGGATGCGTACTACGAGTATCCGGCCGAGCCGATCGTCGTCCTCACTGCCCTCGACGACCAGCAGCTCGGCAGTGCCGTGCGGTTGCGTGCCGAGCGTCACTCGGTACAGTCTGTCGATGCGTGGGAGCTCGTTCCCGGGCTCTTCAAAGTCGGCAACCCCAACGTCGACAAGAGCGTGCGCGACCTCGGAGCATGGCTGCCGCAAATGCTGCTCACCCATCAACGAGCCGCGGGCTGGCCCGTCGCCACGAGTGGCACGCTCAGCGGCGACCATGTCATCCGTGCGACTCTCGCCGATCTCCTCGGTCTCGACGGCGTAGACGAGGTCGACCTTGTCGCGCTCCTCGACCACCTTGACGAACCGCAGACGAATGCTCGGCTGCGCGACTACCGCTCCGACGAGCTCGTCGGTATTCTGGCCGGCGCCCGGAAGCACCTCGGCGGGAGCGTCGCGCTCGCGCTCCACGCGAAAGAGCGGGCGACGACGTACTCGACGCTCGCCGTTGCCCTCGTAGCAGATCTGCTGTGGAATGCGCACGCAGCAGCCCCGGAAGCGGCGAGGGTGCGGCTCGAAGAACGATTCTTCGGGACCAAGGTCGCGGGTGCCGACGCGAAGTTGCTCGGCGAGGCGGCGCGCTCTGTCATCCTGCGACTTGAAGCCGCCGGCGACTCGCGCTTCGAAGATGTGCTGCGACAAGCGGAGGCGATCTTCGCCGACCTCGACTGGGCCGAGGGCGCCATCAACTCCGCGCTGCTGCCGGCTGGGCTCGAAGCTCGCTACACGGCATTCGCGTCCGCCGTGGATGCCGCTGCAGAGTCGGTTGGTTCGGAGGAATCGGCCGAAGCTGTCGATCGCGCGCTTGCCGAAGTGCGGGCGCACGACCTCGCCGCGCGCGACGTCGACGAACTGCTCGGCGTCGAGATGGCGGCCAGGCTCGTGCGTTGGCTCGCGCTCCCCGCCGTGGCCGCCCCCGGTTCGTTCGACCGCGCCGCCGCTGCGTATTGGCACGGCTCGGCGTGGGCCGATCGGGCGCGCAGCGTGACGTGGCACGGATCCATCCGACCTGCCCTCGCGCGTGCCTACGCCACACTCGCCGAGCGTGTGACCGCGCGACGCGACGCGGAAGACGCCGACGCGGTGGCCGTGCTCAGCGGGGACACGCCGACCACTGTCATCCCGGTCGAGGCACTGCTCGAGCGCGTTGTGGCACCGCTCGCGAGCGCCGGAGTGTTGCTCATCGTGCTCGATGGCATGAGCGCAGCCGTCGCCGCCGAACTCGCTGACGACGCGCGGCGGCTGCGGTGGGTCGAAATGCTCCCCGAGGGACAGAAGCAGCGACTGACGGCGCTCGCGACTCTGCCGAGCATCACCCGCTACTCACGCTCGTCGTTGTTCGCAGGCCGCCTCACCGACGGAAACCAAGGCTCTGAGAAGCCCGCATTCAAGAAGCAGACAGGCGGTCCACTCTTCCACAAGGACGACCTCCGCTCGCCGGCTGGGCAACGACTGCCTGCCGAAGTCGAATTTGCGATCGCCGACCCTGCGCAGAAGGTGGTCGGCGTTGTGCTCAACACCATCGATGACGCCCTCGCGAAAGCCGACCCTGACGCCACCCGGTGGACGCTCGCCCAGATCGCGAACCTGCCCGCGCTGCTCGCGCTCGCGGCGACTGCAGGCCGCACCGTCGTGCTCACCTCTGACCACGGGCACGTCATCGAACGAGGTGGCGAATACCGGGCGGATGGGAGCGGCGGTGCACGCTGGCGCGCGCTTGGCACACCCGCTGCGGCAGACGAGATAACGCTCGCCGGTCCGCGCGTGCTCGCCCCCGGTGGTTCCGCAGTGCTGGCCAGAGCCGAGGGGCTCCGGTACACCGCGAAGGCCGCCGGATACCACGGTGGCGCGAGCCTTGCCGAGCTGACCGTACCAATTGTCGTGCTGCGCCCCACCGGGGCGGCCACACCGAATGGTTGGTTGGACGCCCCGCCCCAGGCCCCGGAATGGTGGTACGAGGGCTCGCCCGTCGCGGCATCCGTGCCCGCGGCTACGGCCCAGCTCAAGAAGCGAGTCACGAAGCCGAAATCTGCACCTGCGAACGATGTCGCGATGTTTGACCTCCCCCCTGTTGCGGAAGGAACCGTAGCGGTCGCCACGTCGCTGAGCGGCGCTCTGCTCGCCTCCGAGCTGTACGCAGAACAGCGCGACCGGCTGAAACGCCGCTCGCTCGACGACGCGACCGTTGCACTCATCCTCGACACCGCCGAGCAACGAGGAGGTCGGGTGCCCGGGGAGATGCTCGCCACCGCGCTCGGAGTTTCCGCCGCAGTGCTCGAGCAGACACTCGCCGTGTTGCGCCGCCTGCTGAATGTCGACGGATTCGACGTCGTCGCTATAGACACCGACGGCACGACTGTGCTCGTCGACCGCCAACTGTTGTGCGAGCAGTTCAGTCTGCGTTAGGAGTTGGATATGGCTGTCAGCCCACGCCGCCGCCAGGAGATCGTTGACGCGCTCCGGCGCGGCACCGTGCCGCAGCGAGGCCTCGACGTGATGGCCGTCGGCCTCGACCGCTTCGGGGCGACGATCAAAGCTGAGCTGCAGGTCGTGGCCAACAGCGGCGCGCAGTTCAAAGCAGTGCGTGGCGAGTACGGATCGGGCAAGACGTTCTTCGCTCGCTGGCTCAGCGAGACTGCGAAGACTCAGGAGTTCGCCACAGCGGAGATCCAGATCTCCGAGACCGAGACACCGCTGCACAAACTCGAGACCGTGTATCGGCGCATCATCGAGAGCATCTCGACCGCGTCGGCCCGGCCCAGCGCGTTCAAGGAGATCATCGACAACTGGTTCTTCAACCTCCAAGGGGATGTCGTCGAGGCGGGTGTCGACGCCAGCGACCGAGATGCCGTCGCCGCAGCCACAGACGACCTCATTGCGAAGCGGCTCGCGAACGTGAGCAAGACGGCGCCGGCCTTCGCCGCGGCTCTGCGCGGCTATCGCGTTGCTGTCGAGCGTGGCGAAGGGGCGGAAGCCGAAGGGTTGCTCGCGTGGCTCGGCGGTCAGCCGCACGTTGCATCGAGCCTGCGACGCTACGCCGGCGTCAAGGGCGAGCTCGACCACTTCGGCGCCCTTGGGTTCCTGCAGGGACTCCTTACAGTGCTGCGCGACTCCGGCTATTCGGGTCTCGTCGTCATCCTTGACGAAGTCGAGACCCTGCAGCGCGTGCGCTCAGACGTGCGCGAGAAGTCGCTCAACTCACTACGGCAGCTGCTTGATGAAGTCGACGCAGGACGCTTCCCTGGGCTGTACCTGCTCATCACCGGCACCCCGGCGTTCTACGATGGGCAGCAAGGCGTGCAGCGCCTCCCCCCTCTAGCGCAACGACTCGAGACGAAGTTCGAGACGAACGCCCGCTATGACAATCCGCGCGCACCGCAGCTTCGACTCACCGGATTCACGCACGAGTCGCTGCACGAACTGGGGGTTCGCATCCGCGACCTCTACGCCGACGGCGCGGAGAACGGCGGCCGCGTTGCGTTGACGATTGACAACGATTTCATCACCGACTTCGCCGCCAAGATCGCGGGGCAGCTCGGTGGCAAAGTCGGTGTCGCGCCCCGCGTGTTCCTGCGACAACTGGTCGACGTCATGGACAAGGTCGACCTGCACGCCGATTTTGACCCACGACGCGAAGCCTTGGGCGAGGTTGGCGCGCTCGTCGGGCTCACCGAAGAGGAGACCGCTGCGATCCGCCGCGGCGATGTTCGTGCTGGTGCACCGACCAACGTCGACGACATCGACCTGCCGCTCTGATGGGTGGGACCGCGCTGAACCCGGCCATCGAACACCACATCGTCAACTCGCTCGGCTGGTCATCGTTGCGGCCGCTGCAGGAGGCGTCTATCGCCCCGGTTCGGAGCGGCGCTGACTGTCTGCTGGTCGCGCCTACCGCCGGTGGCAAAACTGAAGCCGCCATCTTCCCGTTGCTCTCGAACATGATGGATGCCTCGTGGCAGAGGTTCACCGTCATCTACGTCACCCCGCTCAAGGCGCTGCTCAACAACCTGTTGCCGCGCCTCACTACCTACGCGGACTGGGTCGGCCGTCGCGTCGCGCTCTGGCACGGCGATGTCGGTGACAGCGAACGGCGCCGCATCCTCGCCGACCCGCCTGACATTCTGCTCACGACTCCCGAATCGCTCGAGGCAATGCTCGTCTCGCGACGAGTCGCGCACCGCCAGTTCTTTGCTGGCCTTCGTGTGATCGTCATCGACGAGGCTCACTCGTTTGCGGCATCCGACCGTGGGTGGCATTTGATCGCGGTGTTGGAGCGATTGCAGCGCATCGCCGACCGACCGATCCAACGTATCGGGCTGTCGGCGACTCTCGGCAATCCCGAGGACGTCCTCACCTGGATGCAGGGGGCGAACGCTGCTCGCGACCTGCCCGCCGTGGTGGTTCGGGATGCATCGGCGATTGCGGAGCCAGAGATCACACTCGACTACGTCGGATCGATTGAAAACGCCGCTGAAATCCTCTCCCGCTTGTACGTGGGCGAGAAGCGGCTCGTATTCTGCCAAGCGCGCGCGCAAGCTGAGGAGCTCGCGTTCGAGCTGCGCGAGCGCGGCGTGACGACATACGTGTCGCACTCGTCGCTGTCGGTCGACGAGCGGCGTCTCAGCGAGCGGGCGTTCGCCGAGGCGCGGGACTGCGTCATCGTAGCGACGTCCACCCTCGAACTCGGCATCGATATCGGCGACCTCGACCGGATGATCCAGATCGACTCACCGTTCGCCGTGTCCTCGTTCCTCCAGCGTCTCGGCCGCACGGGTCGACGACCTGGAACTGCTCGGAACGCATTGTTCTTGACCACGACGCAGGACACGTTGGCGCGTGCAGCAGGTCTGCTGACGTTGTGGTCACGAGGTTTCGTGGAGCCGATCGTGCCACCGCCGCACCCGCGCCACCTCGCCGCTCAACAGCTGCTCGCACTCGCGCTGCAGGAAGGCCGCATCCCTGCCGCTGGATGGCAGGACTGGTGGGCAGGCTGCGCCGTCATGGACGACTCCGCTGAAGTGCTCGAATACCTCATCGATGAGTCGTTCCTCGTTGCCGACGGTGACTTTCTCCTCATCGGTCCGACCGCCGAGCAGCAGTTCGGACGTCGGCACTTCATGGATCTGCTGTCGTCATTCATCGCCGACCTCGAAATCCGAGTGCTCGAGGGAACGAAGGAGATCGGCTCAGTCGCGCCGATCTCGCTGACCAAGCAGATCATCGCCGGGGATCGTCCGCTGCTCTTGAACGGCCGACCCTGGAACGTCGACGACGTCGATTGGGAGAAACATCGCGTTCATGTGACCGCGCACCACGACAAGGGTCGCGTTCGATGGTCGAGCGAATCGATCGCTGAGCCGTTCGCGCTCGTCCGAGCTCGTCGTGATGTTCTGCTCGGAGAAGATCCCCCGGTAACGCTGTCGAGGCGGGCAGTCGTGCAGCTCGCGCAGGTGCGTTTGCAGCGGGACTCACATGTGGACGATTCGGGTATCGTGCTCGAGAAGAGCAACCAGGGTGGGACGACGCTATGGGGGTTCGCGGGTGTCCGCGCCCACGAAACTCTGCTCGCGGCGCTCGGCAACCCAACGGATGCCGTGGTGGACAACGAGTCGATCCGTTTTTCCGCTGGAATTGGCACAGCGGAGTTGCGCGCTGCCGACGTGGACAATGCGTTGCCAGCCGTGATGGCGGAGGCGGTAGCCGGCCTCAAGTTCGCGGCGGCTTTGCCGCTTGAGTTGGCGACGTCTACGTTGGCGGAGCGGTTCGTGGACCGGGTTGGGGCACGAGCACTTTCTCGAGGATCGCTTACTGTCACCATGCAATCCTGAGCCTAACAGCGGCTCCGAATGCTGGCATGGGTTTAGTCGCAGAAGACCGAAAGACAAGTTGACGGGTGACCAGGCCACGGCCTCGCCGGGGCCACATCAACTCTCATGAGTGAACCTGCTCGGCGATGATAAAGGTGAACCGCACCGGCTCCTATGGCCAACCGGGCCCGCGCGACAACGTTTCCAGCGGTGAAGGTGTCGTCGAAATGGGTGATGCTGAAGAGGGTTCGGGGTTTGCGTGAATTCGCTATTCGATAGCGCGCCCGACCTAAACGCTCTCGACATCTCAGGCCATCGAAGCGTCTTCCCCCGTCCGAGCGCTCAGGAACATCACCGCGGTTGCCGACGGACTTTTCGTCGGGTTGGTGTCGGTCTAGTTCATTGGGACTGCTGGAGGCTGAGTTGGCGGTCGTTGACCGAAGCTGCAGCAGCATCAGCGCTTCCTCTGCACTCTTCGCCGACCGCGGTTCGCGGGGCAGCCCAATCTCGCAGGTAGAAACGAAGCCGGTGGAGCCCAAAGGCAGGCTGCTTGTCACACCCGCTACGCTCGACGTCGCGCGAAAAGTGGTCTGGACGGTCGAGGTATGCGCCCACGAGGAGCTGGCTAACGCGAGGGCCAGAAGGTCGGGTTACTGACCGTATGATGAGCGAATGGCAGCAACTGACGCGGACTCGTCCGGCGCAACTTCTATATGTTGCGACCCTACGAGAGCACCGATTCGCTATCACTGGTTCCGCCTGGACGATGAGCCAACCTTGATGGAATCGTTCAAGGCGCTGCTCGCGGATGAACCAATCAGTGATTTTGACCGTGACCGCTTTGTGGGGGAGTTCCGCGCCAAAATCAGGAAGGCGCAAGAAGGTCGGCTTCGGCCGATAGAGAACGTCAAAGGTCCAATGCGAGAAGAAACCCGTCTGGAGCTCTTCGAAATCCGTTGGCGCTTTGAACATGGCGCGGATGGCGATCTTAGGGTGCGGGCGTATCACAACGAGCCAAAGCGCCTTCAACTGGTCGAGGGGTCGACTATCGTCGGCCTTCACCTCCATAAAAAGAACGTGGATGACGATGCGGACGTTGATGCCCTCCAGGATGCTGAGATCGCGACTGCATCCGACCGCTACTTTTTGGGACGAACAATTGACTGGGGGTTGCAATGAATAAGCTCGATAGATATAGACTGCAATCTATGGCAACCCAAACAGATGCCCTTGATCTTGCCTCGGAAACGCCAAGTGAACGTCTTGCTCGCGTTCTCGCGGAGAATGACATCGACCTTCTTGTCGATCTAGTTGGCATGCGCGAGGCGGCGGGACTTTCGCAAGAGCAACTAGCTAAGAAGATTGGCGTTACGCAGGCAACTATTTCTGCGTTCGAGCGTCACGATAATGACCCAAAGCTCTCGACGTTGCGACGCTACGCGCTCGGGGTGGGCGCGGTCATTTCGCACGCAGTCGAACGGGATCGTGGCGAGGTTGTTGGCCATGATGCTTGGTCGTCAAACATCATGCGGCTGTCGGCTCGCACGCGGTCTGCGTCTCCGCGTAAGGATTGGACCCGAGCTTCATGACCGCTGCCGAAGTAGCGCCAGTGACGCTCGAGACCATGGTGGCGGCGCTCAACCTTGAAGACGTCAAGTTCTACGAGTTGTCTTGCAAACTTGCGGAAGCCACCCCAGTCGCTGAGACGCAGGAACCCGCCGAAGTAGCTATCGTCTGGGGCGTGCGCCTTCGACATGCTGAACGCGAGTTCGGGGTGCGACTCAAGGTGGAAGTATCCTCGCCCGAGTGCAGGATTGTCACGGATATCGCCGCCGAATACGTTTCGCAGGAAGTGCTCATCCTTGCGCGGGACACAGTAAGCGAGTTCGTCAACGGTGTGGCCCTCATGCAGTTGTTCCCGTTTATCCGTGAGAGCGTCATGACCGCATCAACGCGGGTTCTTGGACAGCCAATACTCTTGCCTGTGTTTCAGCGCGGTGAATTGACTCTGGAGCTGGGCGACGGCCCCGACATCTCGTTCGGTATGTCAGTCGAGTAGTCACTGATTCTCTCCCGGGACGGCGCTGGCGTTTGGCAGGCCACGCACACTAGTCGGGCCCGCCACGAGCGTTCGTCCGCCTGTTTAGCGCATGACGTAATCGATCATCACTGGGCCCAGATCAGGATCTGAGCCCCCGGTGTGCAATTGTGGCGAATGAGATGGCTCACCGCCGCGATGAGACAACGCTGGCGAGCGGTTCACTCGGCCGTTCGTGAGGATGCCACTCGTGAATGAACTAACTTGACTGTGGTCTCGGCGTCCACCATCGCTTGAAGAGTGGTGCGCCAATGTTGAGCCCGTAGCTGATCGCCGACAACAGAGGCAAAGTCGATACAGGCGGGTGTCTCCCGCTTTTCATACTCAGCAAGGCGTTTCGCCGTCTTGCCTAGCCCAGTGATCCCTCGGGTTTCAGGCGACCGGGGTGCCGAACTGAACATCCACTCGCGCCATGGCGTGCTGCCCTTGCTCTGATTGGTGTTGCCGCAAGCTGGCACAAGGTTGTGTGTCTCCGAGATGTAACCGATTGGCTGCTTGGCTATGGCGGGTGGACGCAACTGGGCACATTCTGATACGGGACCGCCGCAGTACGCGCACACCGCCGTCTCCTCCATGCCAAGGATTCGCAGGGCTTCATCGATCTGCTCAATCGTTGGCGTAACGACTGGAATGATGCCGTTCGCGAACGAATTGGTGATGCTTGAAGAACGACCAGAAATGCGCACCGTCCTGGGCATGACGAATCGGAACGCTGCACGGTCGACCGTACGGACGATCCAAAGTTACGGTAGGGCCCCGTATGGTTTTGCTGGCCGTCGGGCTAGCGTAGGTGACGGACTCGTTGCGGTTGGTATCCGCCAACGCACTTCTGGAGGTTGCGACTATTCTGTCCAATCCAATCTGTCCCGGGTCTCTTGCCGGCCTCGTGCGGGCCATCGATAGACTCGCGGCATGGTTACAGCCGACGATGTGAGGGCCGTACTTCGCGAGCGATCCCCGGTGAGGTCAACTCGGTATCGGGTGCTCGTGAGCGGCACGGAGTGGCCGGTGAAGGACGCATGGTCGGCAGTGAGTGGTCTCTCAAGGGCCTCATTCGACTCCCAGTCTGCGCGGCGTGCGCTCCGTGACCTCGGCTTCGAGATCGTCGGGGGTAGCGAGCCGAAAGCGCTGATAGCGTCGCCGGGCCAATCAAAGCTCGACGCCGACGCGTTACCGATGGCTGGGGATGTAGGCGTCAGCGTGAACTTCACTTGGCGTTTTGCCGGTACTGTCGAGCTTGATGCCACTGGACGGCCTGCGTTCCCGAAGCTTCCATCTGTCCCTGGACTTTACCGATTCGACTTCGGCATCGATCAGGTTGGCATGCGTGTGCTCTACGTTGGTGAGTCCGGACACGTCCGGAAACGCGCAAGTCAGTACCGGAACGCAGTCCGAGACGGCGGGCGCAACCGTACCTCGAGGCGCATTCACCGTCTGCTCGTCGCTCATCTCGAAGCTGGTGGCGCAATCGAGTATTCGATCGCGACTACTGTCACTATCAATGGTGCTGACGCTGACCTTAGGCGGAAGACCGCGAGGCTCCTCGCAGAGAGCGCGGCCGTGCACCTAGCCCAGCTCGACCCTAGGGTCCACGTGTTGAACATCGATGCTGAGGTCGGCGAGGTCTGAAATCAGTCGAGCGAGAATTCGCTCTGCGAGTCGCACATGGCTAAGTCAGGCGGGCACTGTGATCGCTTTCGGTTGACCCGTTTGGACATCTGATTTCCTTCGGGCGCCCGCATCGAGAGATGGGCGTGCGTACGCCTCAGCGGTTAGTCGAATCAATTGCCGGTGCGTGGCAGGCCTACCCGAGCAGGTGACTGAGCACCCGCCCGGCGACTGCCGCACGCTCGGCGTCGGTCGCGAGCTGTTCGGGGCCGAAGCCGAGCATCACCGTGTCGGGGGTGGTGATCGCCGAGATGATGCCGCCGAGGCCATTCGTGCGCACGAAGTCGGATGCGTTTCCCGTGCTGGAGGCCGGGGCGTCCAGGACAGTCCAGGCGCCGAGACCTGTCTCGAAGCCCTCGGCCTCCGACTCGCCTATGGCGGTCACGAGCTTGGTGTCGTCGACGATGAGCCCGGTGCCGCCCGTTGACGTAGCTGACCGAGAGCTCCACCTGCTGGCCGGCGGAGGCGCTGAGATTGTAGGTGACCGGTACCCAGTCGCCGGAGGAACTGGTGAAGGAGTTCCAGTCGCGGGTGGCGCCGCTCGGCAGGCACGGGTTGGCTAGCGTGAGGTAGTTCGCGAGCTGCGGGTGCCCGTCCAGGAGGAAGCCGGCCTCTCATTCGAACGGTACATCGCTGGTCGTGGCCACGTCGCCGGGGGTGCCGTTGTCGGCATCCGCCAACTGCGTCCAGTCGGAGCCGCCCACGGTGCGGCCGTGAGGATGACGATGCCGGACAATAAGCGGTAGCAGCTCGACGTCGTGTCAGTGAAACTCAACCTGGCCAGCCCTGTCGAGTCAAGTCGCTACGAGTACCTCGCGACGCGAACGAGCAGGAGCAAGGCCTGCTAGAAGACTTGCCGGTTGTGCTGCGCGGTCTGGACTGCCCCTTCAGCAGCCCGAATGGTTGTCAGCGGCACGACGTAGTCTGAAGAAATCAGGCCGCGCCTCGCGCCCTCAAACTAGGAGCCACATTGAAGGTCAACCCGTATTACTCGTCAGACCTGTCTGACCCTGACGTTCACCACACCCAGAGCGACTGCCCCACTGGCAGTCAGATTCTGAAAGCCAACAAGTGATTCGGAACGAACGGCTACCGCCTGTGCCGGCAGTGCGTTGACATGCGCTGACCAGAGCAAATCATTGTTGTCGGTCTGACGCTGCCAACGCCGCGAGCTCGGAGCATCGGCGTGTAGGCGGCCCATCCAAGGGATTTCGCTGATAGCCTCGCCCGGGATATCGTGAGTGACAAACTCTCAGGGGAGCTCATGGCGACTGCCGCAACGATGCGCGATCGATTCGCGGGCCAGCTTGTCATCGACGAGACGCTGCGCCAGCAGACCGGCGCGACTCCACGCACCGCGACGCAGCGCTTCTTCGGGCGTTCGCCGCTCGCCGACGAGGCCCGCTCCTGGTACCTCGGCGCGGTCGGTGAGATAGCCGTCGGCGGCATTCTCGAACGCCTGCCGGAGGGCTGGTCCACCCGGCACGCCTTGCCGGTCGGCACCAAGGGCACCGACATCGATCACCTGGTGGTGGGGCCAGGTGGGGTGTTCACGATCAACACGAAGCACCACGCCGGCAAGAGCATCTGGGTGGCCAGGCGCACGCTGATGGTCGACGGTCACCGCCAGCCGTATATTCCCGCCGCGACGAGCGAGGCGGGCAAGGTCGCGAAGCTCCTCGGCGCGCGGATGCCGCATCCGGTGCCTGTGCAGCCCCTGCTGGTGATGGTCGACCCCAAGCGCATCACGGTGAAGGAACGGCCGGAGCGCGTGCGCGTGCTGAACTCGCACGAGGTGCGCCGCTGGCTCCGGGAGCAGCCGGCGGTGCTGAGCGCCGAGGCCGTCGCGGACGTGCTGGCCGTGATCGACGATCCTGCCTCATGGCGTTCGACGGAGGCCGGCGACCCCGTGGCGGCCCGAGCCCGGTTCGCTGCACTGCATGACGAGGTGCGCGCGGCGCGGAAGCGGCGACGGGCGTGGGGGTTTGCGGGGATGGCCGGGATGCTGGCGCTACTTGGTGGGCTGTTGGCACTCTTGCCGACGCTGGTGCCGCTGATGTTTGGCGCGCTGGCCGGGTAGCGGTCGCTCGCGGCTTCGGTCGCTGGCGCTCCCTCTAGCCGCCGGGGTGGGGGGGCGTGTCCGTCTGGCCGCCGGGGAGGTGGCGTGTCCATCTAGCCGCCGGGGAGATGGCGCGTCCCTCTAGCCGCCGGGGAGGTGGCATGTCCGTTTAGTCGTCGGCGGGGCGCTCCAGCACGTCGTCGAACTGGTGGTGCGTTTCCAAGTAGCTGACCACGAACGGACAGAGCGGAACGATGGTCTTGCCGCGGTCGCGAGCATCGGTGAGCGCCCACTCGACGAGCTGGGTCGCGATGCCACGCCGGGTGAAGGCCTCCTCGGTCACGGTGTGCGTGAAGACGATGCGTTCCGCGGGACGGAGTCGGTACTCGGCGTAGGCGGCGACATCCGTGCCGACCAGTGCCTCGTAACTGTGCGCCTCGTCGTTGCGGCGGATGATGACCGTAGTGTCATCGGCGGATTCGGCCGTCTGCTGGGGATCGCTCATGCCAATTCTCAACACCCCATCCACGCGCCGTATGCCCGTCGCAGCAGAGCGGGGCCAGCGGGATCCGGCAGGACGCCGATTCAGTGAATGCCCGACTCCTGCAGCGCGGTCGTCACGAGCGGCGTCGTGAGCGCCACGAACACCCCGACGTTGGCCCACACCGTGCACCAGAACACCGCCCGGAAGCTCTGCTTCTGCGTCTTGTGGCGGAGGAACTGCTGGGCGAGGATCGCGCCCGGCCAGCCGCCGAGCAGCGCGAGGGCGTGCAGCGTGTTCTCGGAGACGCGCCACCGGCCGGCCTGCGCCGCCGACTTATCGATGGCGTACACAACGAACGTGATCGCGCTCAGTGCCAGGTAGACGCCGAGGATCCAGAGCGGGAGCGGCCAGCTGGCGTTCACGAACAGGCCCACCGCCACAAAGAAGGCGAGCATCAGGTAACTGGGCACCGCGCTGCGCGGCGCGCGAGTGGCGGCACGTACCGCACGTGGCCGCGCCGCACCGGGCGGCGGCGTGCGGTAGCTGAGATAGCGGATGCCGCGAGCCTGGGCGCGGCCGTCCGCGCTCTGATCGGTCAGAAACGTGAGGGGCTCGCCGACCTCGGGACGCGCGGCCCGAGGCGGGAACGCCGAAATGTGCACGAACACGCGCTCGCCCTGCGGGGCCGGCTGGATGAAGCCGAAGCCACGGTCATCGTTCCACGACGCGACCGTTCCGTCGCGGCGTCCGATATCTACCCCCATCGCTCCATCGTAGTTGTGCCGGGTCAGCGGCAGCGGGGCACCGGCCGGCCGCACCGGCCGCTTGCCGGGCCTGCCCGCGCGGCGTACTCTGCCATCGCGAGTTCCACGATGATCGGAGGCCCCATGGCAGCCACCGCGCTCCCCTCGAACGGCGAGCAGCCCGGCCGCAGCCCTGCCACGAAGAGCTGTGATGCCAGCGGGATGGCCGAGATCCACCGGATGTTCCGGGTCGGGTTCGGCGAAGGCTCCGCCCTCGTCGCGGGCGTCCGGGAGGGCGACGCCGACCACGCCGACCGGGTCGCCGAGCATCTGGCGCGGCTCTCCACCGGCCTGCACGGGCACCACGAATCCGAGGACACGCTGCTCTGGGACCGGCTGGAGGAGCGCGCCCCCGCGTGTGCGGTGCACGTCACCCGGATGAAGCAACAGCACGCCCAGATGCTCGCCTACTTGTCTGAGCTCGACCGGGCGCTGCCGGGGTGGCGGGGCAGCGGGCGGGCGGCGGATGCGGCATCCGTCACCGCCGCCCTGACCGGCATCAACGCGGCGCTCGCCGAGCACCTGCCGGATGAGGAGAGGACCATCGTGCCCGTGATGGAACACGTGCTCATGCAGGACGAGGTGGAGACGCTCGCCGAGCACGGCCGTAAGTCGGGGCCGAAGGGCAACATGTTCGCCACGCTCGGGATGATCCTCGCCGCGCAACCCGATGGCGGCGAGCAGTGGCAGCGCAAGCACCTGCCTCCCCCGGTGCGCCTGCTCTGGCGCACCGTCGGCACCCGCCGGTATGAGCGTTATCGCACGTCGCTGCTGATGTAGCGGTGATGTAGCGGGTCGGCGAAGCGACCAACCGGGTCAGCGTTGCATCAGTGATGCGATCGACGGCAGGAATCCGCGCCGCACCGCGGGTCGGAGGGCCTCCGGCACGAGGAAGCGTTCGGTGCCGTCCGCTGCCGGCTCGGGTACGACGAGCCCGGCAGCGCGCAGGTGGCTGAGCACGGTGCCGCTCTTCTTGCTGGCGCCGAAGGAGAGCTCGAATCCGAGTTCCTCGTCAACGAGGTCGGTGATTGCGGCGGTGCCCAGCTCGGGCAAAACCTCCGGGGTGACCGCTGAGGCGAGCATCGTGAGCACGCGCAGCAGCACATGAGGGGTGGCCTCCAGATCGAGCTCCGCCTCATTCTCGAACCATTCCTGCACATACTGGTCGATGAAATCGATGCGTGCGGCGAGATGTTCGGCGGCATCCGCGGACCGCCAACGCGCGGCGGCCACGCCGGGCCGTGCGACGGTGTTGCCCACGTCCAGGATGCCCGTCAGCGAGAGCGCGATCCACCACGTGCTGAGGGGCGCGTCGTCCCACATTGAGCCGACGACGGCCGGCTCGCCAGCGGAATGCGGGCGGCCGAGCATCGCGTCGAGGGCCATCTCCATGTCGGCGTCGCCCGCGTTGGCCGCGGATGCCCCCTTCTTGCCGACCACGTTGTGGTCGATCAGGGCGGCCACCGGGGCGATGTCGGCCAGGCGCAGGCCGCCGGTGCCGGTGACTGGCTTGCCACGACCGATCCAGTCGAGCACGCCGTCGACGCCGGTGATGATCGGCAGCTGGTGCAGTGCCTGCAGTTGCGCGTCGGCGGGCACGACGGGCGCGTCCTCTAGCGCGGCGAAGAGGGCGCCGAGCACCCCGGTGCGGAAGTCGGCGAATGTCGTGTCGTCGAGCACCTGGTAGCTCGCCTCGAAGTTGGCATCCGATGCCCGCCAGCTGTCGGTCTCGCTGAGGAAGTCCAGGTAGTGGGCGAGCACGTCGACCAGCGCTTCGAGCCGTTCGCCACGGCCGAACTCGTTGTCGAATTCGGCCGCCATTTCGTCGGCGGCCTCAGCCTCGTCTCCGCGCGCGGTCTCGCCGCCGGCCGCGGCCTCGTCGCCGAGCGCCGCGACGAGGTCGAGCAGCTCTTCGAGGGTGTGGGCGTACGGAGTCGCCAACGTGTGGCGGGGGCCCAGGGTGCGTGTCATGTCCATGAGGATGCCAAGCGTCTCGTGCACGTCGGCGAGCTCGCCGTGCTCTTCGGCGTCATCGACTTCGGCGAGGTGCAGCGCGTACCAAACGGAGAACTGCACGAGCAGGCGGGATTCCGCGGTGGAGCGTTTCTCACGCGACGTGTGTCTGGTCGGGCTGGCCGGGCGCGAGGGGCGTGACTTAGGGCCGGTGGAACGCGTTTTCTTTTTCTTCTGCGACATATGTCTGTTCGTCTCTCTGCGGATGCCGGGCGCGCGTGGATTCCACGATAGCCGCCGCAGGGCTCGCCAGGCCCGGACCGTCGGCGGCGTGCGCAGATCCGCTGTCGGAGGCCCGGCGTAGCCTGCATTCAACTGGATGAACAACGCTCGTGCCGGAGCGGAGAGAACGATGAAAGTCCTGGTTGCAACAGGGCGGAAACAGGGTGCCAGGCCCAGCGACATCATGGACGGGATCGAGGGAGAACTCGTCTACCTGGTGGACCCATGCCCGACAAGCCGCCGGTTCCCGTACGGGCCGTGCGACTGCGGCATCACCTTCAGGGGCTGCTTCAGCGAAGGGGTGACCACGACGGCGATGGTGCGCGACATCGACGACGTGACCCTCGCGGATTACGCCGCCGCCCTCGACACGACGCACAACGCGCGCGTCAACGGCGGGTGCACATGCGGCTTCGACGCACGCGCACACGCCCGCAGGCTCCTCGCGATCGCGGCGCCGCTGCGCGACGGCATCGTGGTGGAGCGTTGTGTCGATCGTGTGCGAGTACGGCGATGAGGAGCGACGTTACGCGACCGGTGCGGCATCCCGCTTCGGCAGCACCCAGCCGGGGCGCACGAAGTGGCAGGTGTAGCCGTTCGGGTACTTCTCCAGGTAGTCCTGGTGCTCCTCCTCGGCCTCCCAGAACGGGCCGGCCGAAGACACCGTCGTCACGACCTTGCCGGGCCAGAGACCGGAAGCCTCGACATCGGCGATGGTGTCGTGGGCGATGGCCTCCTGCTCGGGGGACAGAGTGAAGATCGCGGAGCGGTAGCTGGTGCCGCGGTCGTTGCCCTGTCGGTTCGGCGTTGTCGGGTCGTGCACCTGGAAGAAGAACTCGAGCTGCTCCCGGTAGCTGGTCACGCTGGGGTCGAAAACGATCTCGATGGCCTCGGCGTGCGTGCCGTGGTGGCGGTAGGTGGCGTTGGGCACGTCGCCACCGCTGTAGCCGACCCGGGTGGCGAGCACGCCGGGGCGCTTGCGGATCAGCTCCTGCATGCCCCAGAAGCAGCCGCCGGCGAGGATGGCGGTTTCGGTTGCGGCGGTCATGACTGCTCCTTGCTCGTGGATTCTGCGGGTGGTGCTGCGGACGATGCTGTGCTGGGCCCGGCACCCGGTTCGAAGAGGGCCCGGTATTCACCGTACCCCTGCTGCTCGAGCTCGGCGACGGGCACGAAACGCAGCGCCGCGGAGTTCATGCAGTAGCGGAGACCACCGGCAGCTGCGGGGCCGTCGTCGAAGACGTGCCCGAGGTGGCTGTCGGCGCCGCTGGAGCGCACCTCGGTGCGGTTCATGAACAGCGCGCGGTCCAGCTTCGTGGTGACGGCGGCCGGCTCGATGGGCTTCGTGAAGCTCGGCCATCCGGTCCGGCTGTCGTACTTGTCGGTAGACGAGAACAGTGGCTGGCCCGAGACGACGTCGACGTAGATCCCGGGTTCGTGGTGGTTCCAGTAGGCGTTGTCGTAAGCCGGCTCTGTGCCTGCGCTCTGCGTCACTCGGTGCTGAGCCTCGGTGAGGTGGGCAAGCGACTCTGGTGTCTTGCTGTACTCGGTGGACACGGTGTTCCTCCTGCGATGAGTCGGCGCCGCTGGCCGCGACGTCACAGTAGAGAACGGATGCCGCGGCGGTGGTGTTCCCGCAAGGCTGTGCCCCGGCTGTGAGTTCCGGGCCCCGGTGGCCCCGGCATCGCCCGGCGGCGGCTACCAAGCGGTGAGTTTGGCAGGCGTCATCCGGATGACGGTGCTGTACTGCGCGGCCATGCCCGACATGTCGAGGCTCAGGCCTGCCAGGCCCCGGCCGTACTTCGCCGCGTACTCTGCGCCGATGCGGTCGACCCAGGCACTCGTGGGCTCGGGCGAGATGGTGGCCGTGCCCGCCAGCACGGTGAGGTGTTCGCCGCCGCGGCCGGCCTCCAGGTGCACGAGCACCTTCTCGTTGCCGCGGACGTTCCGCACCTTGACCGCCTGCGGCTCGCTGAGCACCAGCAGCTCGCCCTCCCACCAGAGGAACCACACCGGCACCGCGTGTGGGAAGCCGCTGTCGCGGATGCTCGTGAACCACGCGATCTGCTCGCTCTGCAGCCGGGCGAGGGCGCGGGCCTGCACGTCGTCGGCCGGGTCGAGGGTGAACGCGGGGTGTCCGGTCGAAGCGGTCACGGGGGAGTCCTTCCACGCAGGGCGAGCGGTGGCCACACGCTAGCACGCGGCGGTGGCCCGGCTCGCAGACTTCGGCGGAGCGCACGCGGTCGCGGGCTCCCGACGAACTCAGCGTGTCGGGCGGCTGCCGACAGCCCCACGAAAGGGGGCGCGCGGCCTGCCGAGAGAGCTCGAGGCGTGCGGCAGAATGAGGGCACGCCGGCAGGGTAGGGGCCGGCGGGCACGACAACGACGTCTTTCGCGCGGCACCCGCGCACGAGCAGGGGGAGCAACTTGGAGACACCGGTCGCGGGTTGGTACCAGGATCCGGCCGATGCGACGGCCCTGCGCTGGTGGGACGGCTTGGGCTGGACCGAGTATGCGAAGCCCGCCGTGCCGGTTGCTCCGGCCGCTCCGGCCTTTGTTGCACCTCCGAGCTATGCCGCCGCGTCAGGCTACCCTGCGGCGCCCGGCTATCCAGCCGCGCCGGGCTACGTTGCGGCGCCCGGCTACGGGTACCAGCAGGCAGTCAGCTACCCGCCCGCGAAGCTCAGCCGCAAGGAGGCCGATCGCGCGGTCCGCCGAAACAACGGCTTCGGCTATGCCGGGCTGGCGCTCGCACTCTTCGGAATGATCTTCAATCCGGTGGCGATTCCGAGCGCGCTGGGGATAATCTTCGGGGCGATGGGCCTGGCCCGCGCGCGGGCGCTGGAGGGAAAGGGAGTTACGAAGCAGACGGGTCTGGGCTTCTCCATCGCCGCGCTCATCCTGGGGCTTCTCGGCGTGATCCGCCAGCTGTCGATTCTGGTGCCCGCGCTGCTGGGCTCAGTCTCCTAGCCGGCGCAATCGCCTAGCCGGTGCAGACGCCGGAGGACACCGGCGCGGCCAGGCCGGGCGCCGCTGCGGCCACCGGGGCCAGCTCGCTGAGGGTCAGCGCATAGGCGATGTCGCCGTCGACGGCGGACTTGGCGAAGACCACGCCGACGACGTCGCCGCTCTGGTCGAGCAGCGGCCCGCCCGAGTTGCCCTGCTGGATCTCGACCGACAGGGCGTACACCTCGCGGCCGAAGCTGCCGTCGGTGCGCGGAATGCTCGTCACCTCGGCGACGGTCGCGGCCTGCGAGCGGAACGGCCCGCCGAGCGGGTAGCCCTGCACGGCCGCGCCGGCTCCCCGCGACAGTGCGCTGCCGAGGTCGAGCGGCGCGGCATCCAGCCCGTCGACGTCGAGCACGGCGAGGTCGGTCGCCGCGTCGTAGTATACGACGCGGGCGGTCTTCGGTTGCTCGCCGGGGGCCTCGATCACGGCCTCATCCACGCCGGCGACGACGTGCGCGTTGGTGACGACACGGTCGTCCGAGACGACGAAGCCGCTGCCGACCAGGCTGATGCCGCAGGCCGGGGCGGTACCAGTGACCCGCACGACGGATGCCGCGGCGGCCGTCAGCGCGGGCGAGCCGGCATCGACAGACGCGGCCGGCGGCATGGTCTCCGGCGGCGCGATCGTGTCGATCACCCAGGGCAGTGCGTCGTTCATGGCGGAGGTGCGCACGCCGGCGAGGAACGAGCGCACCGGGTCGGGCGTCATCCGGTCGATGGAACCGAGGGTCGCGCTGCCGGCGATGGCCTGCGTGACGGGCGGCACGCCCATGCTGGCGACGCCGCCCGCCACCGTGCCGAGCACGAGGGCGGTGGCGACGAGGCTGAGCGCGAAACCGGCGATGCGGTCGAGCACGCTCAGCTTGATGACCTTCATGCCGCGGCCGAGCAGCCCGCCGAGGAGCGAGCCGAGCGCGTTGCCCGCAACGAGCAGCAGCACCCCGCTGCCGATCACGATCGCCGCGCGCCATTCGGGGGCGGGCGCCCATGCCGAGATCTGCGGCAGCAGCATGTAGGCGGCGACGCCACCGGCGATCAGCCCGAGCGCGCCGAACGCGCTGCGGAACAGGCCGGCGCGCCAGCCGGAGAGCGCGGCGCCGAGCAGAATCAGGCCCACCACGATGTCGAGGATGAGCGAGCTCGTCACGCGGTCTCCTTATAAAGAACAGACGGCCGGATGCCGCAGAGACTACTACTCTGCGGCATCCGGCCATCGCCCAGCTGGGAAAGCGCCGGGCACGCGGCTCCGTCGCCTCGCTTGTCTCGATGCCAGAACTGAGGGCACCCGGACGCGGGCCACCTGAACTGGGTGGCGACCGCTGCGGAGGGAATAGTGAGCAAGGGAGGCCAGTTTCTCTCGAAACTGGCCTCCCTTGCTCACTATTGCCTCCTGGGCCGATGCTGCAGCGCCCGCTACGGGACCGCCCCTACTTGGCGGGGTAGCTGTAGAAGCCCTCGCCGGTGGAGAGGCCGAGCTTGCCCTGGTCGATGTAGCGCTCCTTGATCAGCGCGGCGAACTCCTGCTGCTTCGGCCCACCGTTGACGCTCACGTTGTAGGCGGTGGTGAGGCCGACCATGTCGTAGATCTGGAACGGTCCCATCGGGGCGCCGGTGCTGATGCGCCAGGTGCTGTCGATGTCGGCGGGCTCTGCGATGCCGTCGACCAGCAGTTCGCCGGCCGCGCTGAGGAACGGCACGAGTAGCGAGTTGAGCAGGTAGCCGGCCTTCTCCTTCTTGATCTCGACCGGAACCATGCCGATCTCGGCGCCGAACTCCAGCACGGTCTGGACGACGGCGGGGTCGGTCGAGGGCGTGCCCATCACCTCGGCGATGTTGTGCACCCAGATGCGGTTGGCGAAGTGCATGGCGAGGAAGCGCTCCGGGCGGCCGGTGAAGCCGACCATGTCGCTCGGCAGCAGGGTCGAGGAGTTGGTGGCGAAGATGGTCTTGGCCGGAGCCAGGTCGGCCAGTTTGGCGTAGGTGTCGCGCTTGATCTCGAGGCTCTCCGGCACGGCCTCGATCACGATGTCGGCGTTGGCGACGGCGTCGGCCAGGTTCGAGGTCAGCGTCAGATTGCGCAGGGCGGCCTCGGCCTTGCCGTCTGCGGCGCCGGTCACCTCGGTCTTGTACGTCTCGGCGAGGCCGGCGAAGCGCTTCGCTGCGGCCTCGATGGCCGCGTCGTTGATGTCGTAGGCGGTCACCGCGAAGCCGCTGTAGGCGGCCTGGTAGGCGATCTGCGAGCCGAGAACGCCGGTTCCCAGCACGGTGACGGTGCGAATGTCAGACATGTGTTTCTTCCTTACTCTGTTTAGCCAGACGTGTCGTGCGGCTCGGTGCGCTGGTGGCATTGTGTGCCGGCGCGGGGTGAAGGTAGCCACGTGAGATCACGTCTACCTGGTTCAGGATGCCGGCGAGCTGCTGCTCGACGGTGATATCGGTGTTGGTCGCCTGAATGGACGCAAACAAGAACGCGGCGTAGATGGCGCGGGCGGCGGGCGCGGCATCCGGGGTCGGCGGCGCGGGCTGCCCGGCGGATGCCGGGTGCTGCAGCTGCCAGGCGGTGGCGAGCACCTCGGCCACTCGCTGCTGCAAACGCTCCATCAGCTCGAGCGCCTCGGTGCGGTAGGTCTCGTGCGAGCTGCCGAAGAGCATGGCCTGCCCGTAGGCGGCGGTGTTTTCGTCGTTCAGCCGGCCGAAGTGCACGAGCGGGGTGAGCAACGCCGCGAGGCGCTCGCCGGGGTGCCCGGCCGGCGGCAGGTGAAGCTCGGCGTATTCGATCGCGCGACGGTAGCGCTGGTTGTGCACCATGAGCAGCATCTCGGCCTTGCTGGAGGCGTAGCGGAACACGGTGCCGGCGGCCACGTCGGCGCGCTCGGCGATCTGCTGGGTGGTGACGGCGGCATAGCCGCGCTCGGCGAAGAGGGCGTCGGCGGCGTCGAAGATGCGCTGCTGCTTGTCACTCTTGTTGCGCTCGCGGCGCCCGCCGGAGTTCGGGTGAGGGACTGTTGACATCGCTGCACCACCTCGCTCGACTGCGCGGGCTCTCGCCCGCATCCGCTAAAAACTGAGTGAACTCATTTATGAGTGTACTCCTTTTCGCGGGAGCCGCGGCGGCCGACCGCGAAGAGGCGGCGGGGCGGCGCGTGCACTCGCCGCACGCCCCGTACCGCCGCATCTGCCGCGCTCAGTACCCCATGTAGGAGCGCTGGTTGGCGCGGTCTGCCAGCCACAGCCAGCGCCGGACGGCGTCGCCGGACTGGCTGCTCGCCGCGTCGACGGCCTCGGCCCGGATGGACAGCAGGCGCCGGGGGTCGAGGGCTGGTTGGGCGTCCAGCTCCTGCATGAGACCGATGAACGACTCCGCTGCGGCGGCGCCGCCCACGCGAGATGCGACATCCGTTGCGACGAACTGCTCCCAGGTGAGCGAGGGGTCGTAGCTGAAGCGGCCGAACGCCAGGTAGCTCAGTTCCGTCGAGACGTGGAACGGCGATGGCTCGCCCCACACGGTGAGTCCCTGCATGTTGACCTCGGCGGCCTTCTGGGCGAGTTCGGCGAAGACCGGCGCGTTGAACGCATAGCGCTCGGTGCGTTCGTCGCCGTTCCACTGGCAGGCGAACTGGCTGCGGATGACGTTGTTCGTCGTCGGGAGCGCTGCGATGTGTTCGGGCGTCAACTCGCTCTTCGCCCGGTCCCAGTAGCCGCGATTGAAGGTGTGCTGGTAGATCCCGCCGGCCGGCAGCGACTCCAGCGGCGCGTGCGCCGCGGGGTCGAGCAGGTTGTCCCACTGCAGCTCGCAGTAGAGCCAGAGGTCGTCGCCGGCGGAGCGGGCTGCGTCGAAGAGGCGGGGGAAGTTGTCGGCCATGTCGGCGTGCGACCAGAACTCGGCGTCGTCGTCACGCCGGCTCGCCGCCTCTCGCTCGCCGCGCCGCGCCACGCAGCGCGGGCATCCGCACACCCCGTAATCCCCGCCCTCGATGTTGATGCCGCCGGGGTCGACGGTCTCGACGAGCCAGGCCAGTGCGTCCGCCATCCACTCGATGTTCGCCGGCTCGGATGGGCAGGCCGTCCGGGTGTAGTCGCTGCGCGGGAAGTTGAGTGGGAAGCTGAGGTCTTGCAGCTGGAAGCCGACCCCGCGCTCCATGTCTGCCGCGAAGCCGGGGTTCTTGTTGAGCCAGGTTGCCAGGTTGTACTGGTTGTTCCCTTCCCAATAGACGCCGCCGTATGCCCCGATTGCGACGCCGGGCAGAATGCGCACGCCGCGCTCCTTGGCGTAGCGGGTGAGCTCCTGCGCGGCCTCGACCCCGCCGTGTGAGTCTCGGAAGAAGCCATAGATCACGATGGCCGCGATCTGGTTCTGGCTGCAGAAGTCCACCATCCGCTTGTAGTCCTTGAGGAAGCCGCCCGGCGGCTTTCCGTACGGGTTGAACACCCCGATCTCTTGGTGGCCGATCTGATTGAGTTCCCAGTTGGTCGAGTGGTCCCAGGTCCAGAAGGTGCGGTACGCCAGCTTCGGCCGACGCTCGAGGCTTGTCACGGGCACGCGGACGCTGCCCGGCTCTGCCACGCCGAGGCGCTGCACCAGCTCCTCGACGCCGTAGATGACGCCGGAGTACGGACCGCCCAGGACGCGGATCCGGGGCGCGGCGGCCGCATCCACCTCGATCCGGAATGCGCCCTCCGGCAAGGCGGGGCTTACACGCAGCTCGATCGTCGGCATCGTGTCGGGCACAGGCGCTCCCGACGCTGCCGGGATCCACTCCAGTTGGGGCCACTGCTCGGACAAGCGCGATGCGGCGTGCGGGTGCTGATCCGCTCCGAGCACGGTAACTCGACCGCTCACGGTGGTGTGACTACGTTGTGACATCAATCGTCTCCTCGAAATGGCCGGGAATCCGGCAAAACAGATCGATCGGTAGAGCGAACGGTTGATGGATATGTAATATAGCCGACACTATGAATGAAAGCCAGCCTTCTTCACCGCTCGCGAGCAACATCCGAACGTGGCGCGAGCGGCGGGGGATGAGCGTCTCCGCCCTCGCCCGCGAAGCCGGCATCTCCAAGTCGACGGTGTCGGAGCTGGAGCGCGGCAACGGCAACCCCTCGCTCGACACCCTGTGGGCACTGGCGAAGACGCTCCACGTCTCGCTCGGTGGGTTGTTCATCGGGCAGGCCGGCGTCGGCGAGACGGAGTTCAAGCGCCTCGTCGAGGCTCCCGTGATCGCCAGGGAGGGTGATGCCTTCATCGCCCAGCTCATGGCGGGCTGGCGGAACTCCGGCGAGGTGGAGGTGTCGATCGTCACGCTCGCGGCCAATGCCCACCGTGATTCGCGCGGCAATGCGCCCGGCGTGGTTGAACGCGTGATCTGCGTGGAGGGTCTCGTGGAGGTTGGCCCGGATGGCGCGGCGGTGCTGCTCGCGCCCGGTGACATGCTGACGTTCAGGGCCGATCAGGTGCACCTCTACCACGCGCGTGAGAATGGCGGCCGGCTCGTCGTCATCCAGCAGTACCCCAGCGCCGTCTGAGGTCGCGCCAGCCGATTCGTTTACGCGAACGTAACAAGGATTCGGCAAGAGGCCATTGACCAGACATCCAACGTCTGCTTAGCTAATGTCGTTCGGTAGAGCGAACGGTGTGTAAGTAGAACGAACAAAGATGTTAGTCAATTGGAGACTGCTATGGATTCCGGCTTCCCCCCGGCGGAACACAGCGCGGGCATCATGCCCGTCATTGAAACCCGCGGCATCACGAAGAGCTTTGGCCATGTCCAGGCGCTCCGTGGAGCGTCGCTTCGTGCCTACCCCGGCGAGGTCCTCGCGCTCATCGGCGACAACGGCGCAGGCAAGTCGACTCTCTCGAATGTGATCGCCGGAGTGCACTCCGCGGATGCCGGCGAGCTCATCCTGCGCGGTGAGAGCGTCAACGTGAGCTCGGTGCGCCACGCCCGCGAACTCGGCATCGAGATCGTCTACCAAGACCTCGCGCAGGCTCCGGACCTCTCCGTCGTCCAGAACTTCTTCTTCGGCCGCGAGCTGCTCATCAAGGGTCCCGGCCGCCTCATCGGCCAGGTGGACGAGGCGGCGATGCGCGAGCGCACGAAGGAGGCCATGAGCCTGCTCGGCGCTCAGGTCCCCTCCCTGACCGCCCCGGTCAGCGCCCTCTCCGGCGGCCAGCGCCAGGCAATCGCGGTGGCCCGCGCCGTGATGTGGGCGACGGCCGCGATCGTCATGGATGAGCCGACCGCTGCCCTCGGAACCAAGCAGACGAAGATGGTCTACGACGCGGTGCGTGCGGCCGCCGACCGCGACCTCGCCGTCATCTTCGTCTCCCACGACATTCCCAAGATGCTCGACTTCGCCGACCGCATCGCCATCATGCGGCACGGCCAGGTCGTCGCCCAGATGCCGACGGCCGGTCTTCAGCTCGTCGACGTGCTCACGACCATGCTCTCTGCCCAGGCAGACGCCTCAGAAGGAGAAGCCGCATGACCCAGACCCAGACACCCCCGGGCGCTGTCACCTTCGACAGCAGCGAACCGAGCGCGACGCGTCGGGTCGTGACGTCGACGGCGTTCATGATCGCCATCGTCGTGACCGTCCTCATCCTCCTCTTCGGCGTGCTCTCGCCGAACGGCGTCTTCCTGAGCGCCGGCAACTTCCGCAACCTCGCGCTGGACTCTGCGCAACTGATCCTGCTCGCGGTCGGCATGACCTTCCTCGTCGGGGCCGGTGAACTCGACCTCTCGATCGGCGCGAACGTCATTCTCTCCTCCGTCGTGGCCGCGAAGGTGATCACCTTCGTCGGCGGCACCCCGGAAGAGATCCTGGCCGGCGACTACAGCAACGCCGCGACGGCGATCCTTCTCGGCTTCCTCGCCGCGGTCGTCACCGGGGTGCTCTTCGGAATCGTGAACGCCGCGCTGGTCAACATGTTGCGAGTGAGCTCCTTCATCGTGACGCTCGCCATGATGAGCGCCGGAAGCGGCATCGCCTACATCGTGACCGGCGGCATCAACGTGAGCTCGCTTCCGCGCGAGATGCAGAAGGGCTTCGGCTCCGCCGACCTCTTCGGCATCATCCCAATTCCGGCCGTCATCGCCGTCGTGATTGGACTGGTCGCCTGGTTCGCGATGACGAAGCTCCGATTCGGCGTGCACACCCTCGGCATGGGCTCCTCGCTGCGGGCGGCCGAACGCGCCGGCATCAACATCCGTCGTCAGCGCGTCAAACTCTTCGTCATCATGGGCGGCATCGCCGGACTCGTCGGCTTCATCGACATCTCGCGCTTCCTCACCACCAACATCCAGGGGCACCAGGGCGACGCGCTGGCCGCCATCGCCGCAGTCGTCATCGGCGGCACAAGCCTCTTCGGCGGCCGGGCCTCGATCCTCGGCTCCATGATCGCGGCGATCATCCCGGCGATCCTCATCAACGGCCTCGTCATCATGCGCGTCGGCTCGTTCTACCAGCTGGTCGTCACCGGCGTCATCCTGCTCATCGCCGTCGGCATCGACCAGCGGCGCAGGGCGCAGAGCAAGTAGCGACGACCAGCCGCATCGCATCCGACCCGCACAGCACACCGCTCGCGAGAGCACCTCGCGGTCGGTGCTGCCTGCACGCACCATCAGCCACCCAGCAGCACATCTAACAAGGAGGAACAGTGTCTCGCAATATGAAACTCATCAGCCGCGGAAGCGTCATCGGTGCCGCATCCGTCATCGCACTCGCTCTCACCTCATGCAGCGCGGCAGGCACAACGCCCGACGCGGGAGGAGCCGACGGCGCCAAGCCGACCGTCGCCTTCGTGGCCGCCCAGATGACAGCAACCTACTTCCAGGTCATGCAGTGCGGCGCCGAGGCTGCCGCAGACAAGTACGGCGTTGACCTCGACTGGCAGGGTGACGCCAACTGGGATCTGCAGACCCAGACCCCGCTCATCAACGCGGCGGTACAGGGATCACCGGCCGGCCTCGTGCTGGTTCCGACCGACCCGGTGGGCTTGATCGAGACGGTCGAGAACATCGCGGGCGACGGGATTCCGGTCATCACGGTCGATGGCAGCCTCGACGAGCCGGTCGAGATGCAGAACATCCGCACCGACAACCTGAGCGCCGGCGCACTCGCCGCTGACGCACTCGCCGCGGCGATCGGCGAGAAGGGCACGGTCCTCGTGATCGCCTCCTTCCCCGGTGTCGCAGCGAACGCCGAGCGCGTCGACGGCTTTGCCGAGCGCATGGCCGAGGCCTACCCGAATGTCACCGTTCTGCCGACCGAGTACTCCGAGGCGGACCAGGCCAAAGCCTCGCAGAAGGCTGCAGCCGCGATCACGAACCCCGATCTCGTCGGCATCTACACGACGCTCGCCCCGGCCTCCGCCGGTGCCTCGGCCGCGATCCAGGCCGCCAACAAGTCCGGTGTGGTCAAGCTCGTCGCCTATGACGCCGATCCCTCGCAGGTCGCCGACCTCAAGGCCGGCATCTACGACGCACTGGTGGCGCAGGACCCGTACGGTCTCGGCTACGACTCCGTCGAGCGCATCGCCAAGATCGTCGACGGAAGCCTCGACCCCGCCTCGCTGGAGTACCAGGAGTACGTGACCGCGTTCATCATCGACCGCGACAACGTCGACAGCGATGAGGCCCAGCGCTACATCTACGTCCCGACTTGCTGACCCAGCACTACACCCACCACCAGCACACAACCCACCAGCGGCACTGAGAGAGACGACGCAGCATGACTGATAACGGCCACCCGCACACAACGCAGCATCGCGACGGCGTGCGGGTGGCCGTTGTCGGTGCCGGCCAGTTCGGCGAGCTCCACGCGGATGCGTACCGGGCGAACCCCGACTGCCGCCTCGTTGCCATCGTCGACCGCAACGTCGAACGGGCACGCGCGGTGGCTGCGCGCACCGGGGCGCCGGCGGCGTACGCCTCGATCGAGCAGCTGCTCGCGGCCGAGCAGGTCGACGGCGTCTCGATCGCCACCGCTGGCGCCCATCACCTCGCCCCGACCATCGCGGCCCTCCGCGCGGGGGCGAGCGTGTTGCTCGAGAAGCCCGTCGTGCTGCGTGCCGATGAGGCGATCACGCTGGCGGATGCCGCAGACCAGGCGGCCGGCTTCGTTCTGCCCGCACACATCCTGCGCTTCGCCGCGCCCTACCGCGAGCTCGCCAACCGGCTCGCAGCGGGCGCCGTCGGCACACCCCGCGCGCTCTCTTTCCGCCGTCACCGCACCATCGAGCACGACAGCCTCTTCCCCGATGTGCACCCCGTGTTGATGACGATGGTGCACGACATCGACCTGGCGCTCTGGCTGGACGGCTCGAGGCCGACATCCGTCACCGCGCGCCAACTGCGCATCGCCGGGCGCGCGCAGCCAGCCGTCGTCTGGGCGGAGGTGGAGACCGACTCGGGGTCGATCTGGTCGTTCCAGGTGTCCTGGTCGCTCGCCGGTGCCGGCGGCCTGCCCGACGCGCTCGAGGTGATCGGCGACAGCGGTGCGCTCTCGCTCTCGCTTGGCGCCCGCGTCTCAGACTTCGGCCCGTCAGCCGCGGCCGTGGACGACACGCTGACGCCGGGCGGCAGCCACGGCGCACTGGGCGAGGAGGTTCGCGCCTTCGTCGACGCGATCCGTTTCGGCATCGCGCCCGCCGGCCCGACACTCGGCGAGGCCATCGATGGCCTCGCGCTTGCACACCGCATCATTCAGGCGGCGGAGTCCAGCGCGACCGGGCCTGAGCCACACGGCGAAGGGCGCCCCGCATGAGCGGCCGCTTCGACGCCCACATCCACCTCTTCGAAACCGGCTACCACGGCACGCGCGAGCCGGGCGCTGAACTCGCCGACTACGAGGCGCTGCGGGCCGTGCACGGCATCGACGATGCCCTCGTCGTCGGCTACGAGGGCCAGCCGCGCTTCCACGGCAACAACGAGTACGTGCTGGGGCTGGGGCGGGAGCTCGGTTGGGTGACGCCGCTCCTTCACCTCGACCCGGAGCGCCCGCTCTCAATCGCCGCCGCCGAGGCAGCCCTGGACGCCGGTGCGGCCGGTTTCAGCATCTACCTCGGTGACGACGGCGCGCTCATCGACGCCTTCGGCGACGAGCTCTGGAGCCTGCTCGGCGCCCGGTCGGCCCTGCTCAGCGTCAACGCCACCCCCGAGGGGCTGCGCGACGCGTCCGAGCGCATCCGTGCGCTGGACACCGTGCGGGTGCTGATCAGCCACCTGGGTCTGCCGGGGGCGGCGGCGGGCTGGGCCGATCAGAACGCGTCCCTGCTCGCCCTGCACACGGCCGAGTCGGTCACCGTGAAGTTCTCCGGTTTGTACGCGATCGACCCCGTCGCGCCGCACCACGGCGCGCGGGAGACGGCGCTGGCCGTGCTCGAGTGCTTCGGGGCCGCGCGGATGCTGTGGGGATCCGACTTCGCGCCTGGGCTCGACACGGTGCGCGCTGAGGAGCTGTTCGCCGTCCCCGCATGGTTGGCCGAGCAACTCACCCCCGCCGAGAGCGCCCAGATTCTCGGCGGCACCCTGCGAACCCTCTGCGGCAAGGACACGCCATGAACCGCTTCTGCTACACGTTCGAGCTCCTGCCCGGCACGATCGCGCTCTACGAGCAGGAACATGAGCAGGTCTGGCCGGGCGTCGTCGACGCGATGCGCGCCGCCGGCATCCAGGACTACTCCCTCTTCCGCCGCGGTCACACCGTGATCGCATGGGGGCAGAGCACTCGCCCGCTCGACGAGGCCTTCGCCGAACTCGATGCAGACCCGGCGAACCGTCGCTGGAGCGCGTACATCCGCCGCCTCATGCACGACCCACTCGACGAGAACGGCGAGCTGCTCTTCGCGCCGGAGATCTGGCGGATGCCGTGACCCGGCCCGCCCTCGGCGCCGCCCGTCTCTGACGGTGCCCATTCACTGCCCGCAACACATCAACGTGAGGAACAACATGGAACGCTCCGGCGATCGGCCGCTGCTGGACCGAGACAGCTTCATCAATCTCGAGGCTGAGTCCTATCTCTACACCGGAGCGCACTCACCGGCGCTCGCCCGCGTCGAACGGGCCATCGTCGGCTCCTACCGGGCCAAAAGCATGGGGGAGCGCGGCCGCGAGGTGCTCTTCGCCGCCGAGGACCAGACCCGGCGGAGCATCGCGGAGCTGACCCATCGCTCGGCGAGCGAGGTCGCGCTGCTCGGCGACGCCTCGACCGCGTGGAGCGCCGTCGCCAACGGTTGGGACTGGAAGCCGGGCGACAACATCGTCGTGAATGAGTACGAACACCCCGCGGTCTTCGCGCCCTGGCTCCGGCTGCGCCAGTTCGGGCTCGAGGTGCGGGTCGTGCCCCGCGCCGCCGACTGGGAGATGCCGACGGCCTCGCTCGAGGCCGCGTGTGACGAGCGCACCGTTGCCATCGCCGTGAGCCACGTGGGCTATGTGAACGGCCTCCGCCACGACCTGGACGGAATCGGCCGGTTCGCGCGCGCCGCCGGCATCCCGCTCCTCGTGGATGTCTCGCACTCTCTGGGCGTCATCGACATGGACCTGCAGCACGCCGCGATCACCATCAGCGCCTCCTACAAGTGGACCCTCGGCCCGTACGGCGTCGGCGTCGTGATCTGGAATCAGGAGCTTCTGCCCGACTTCCGCCCCGGCAACGTCGGCTGGCGCTCCCTCGGCAACATCTTCACCGAGGACCGTTTCGAGGAACTGGACTGGAACGTCGATGCGACCCGATTCCAGATGGGCGCTCCCGCGCTCGCGGACATCGCCGGGCTCGGTGCGGGCATCGACACCATCCTCGAGCTCGGCATCGACAAGGTCGAGGCGCACGCACTCGCCCTCGTCGCAGAGGCTCGCGCGGCGCTCGTGGAACTCGGCGCAGACGTGATCACCCCGGCAGACCCGGCACGCTCGGCAGGGAACCTGGCCTTTCTGCACCCGGCCGGCGAGCGATTCGCCGCCCGGCTGGCCGAGCGCGGCGTGCTGGTCTGGGGCGGGGACGGCCGCGTGCGCGCCTCCTTCCACGTGATGAACAGCCGAGAAGACGTCGGCCGTTTCGTCGACGGCGTCGCCGCGACGATCCACGAATTCGAGACGACGGGAGTCTGAACCATGACCGCAACAACGACGACACACACCGAGCTGATCGACGGCTACCTCGACGCCGGGCGCGACGAGCTCATTGAGCTCGTGGAGCAGCTCATCGCCATCGACAGCCAGATCCCGCCGCACGCCGACGAGCGCGCGATCGTCGCGTTCCTGAGCGAGCGGCTGACCGAGTTCGGCCTCGGCGAGCTCAGCGTGATCGGTCCGTCGGAGGAACGCCCCAGTCTGTTCCTGCGGATGCGCGGGAGCGGCGGCGGGCGCACCCTGATGCTGAATGGGCACACCGACACGAAGCCGGTCGGCGAAGCGCGGGGGCTCTGGACCACCGAGCCGCTGGATGCGACGCACCGAGACGGAAACATCTACGGCCTCGGCGCGACCGACATGAAGGCTGCCGTGGCGGCGATGATCTTCGCCGCCCGCGCCATCAAGGAGACGGGCACACCGCTGCGCGGCGACCTGGTCATCGGCATGATCGCCGATGAGGAGGCAGGCGCCCAGCTCGGGGCCAAGTACGTTGCGCCCTTCGTCGAGGACGTCGATGCGATCCTGATCGGCGAGCCGAGCGGCTGGGAGCACGATTGGCAGGGCATCCACCTCGTCTCGCGCGGCGTGTGCTGCTTCCGGGTCATCGTCACGGGAACGCAGATGCACTCGAGCCTCTCCGACCGGATGCCGTCGGTGAACGCCTCGCTCAAACTGGCCGAGCTGATGACCCGGATCGGATCTGAACTCGAGCTGCCGTTCACGGCGCACCCGCTCGGCGGCGTCGGCCCCACGCTGAACACCGGCGTCATGCTTGACGGCGGCACCTTCTTCGGCGTGGTCCCGGGGCGAGCCGAGTTCGCCTGCGATCTGCGCACCGTCCCCGGCATGACCAAGCAACAGGTCGCCGAGGGCATCGAGCGCTGGCTGGAGGGATGCCGGGCCGCCGACCCCGAGCTCGTCGTCGAGTACAGCTTCGAGCCGGGTCTCGACTGGATCCCGTGGAGCGAGATGGATGCAGAACACCCGCTCGTCGCCGCCACCCAGGCCGCCGCCCTCGACGTGCTGGGCGAGGCGCCGCCGCTGGCGGTGTTCCCCGGTGGAACAGACGCCCCCTGGTACTCGGAGCTCGGCATCCCCACGCTGCCCTCCTTCGGGCCGGGCGTGCTCACCTGCGCCCACGGCCCAAACGAGTACGTGAGCGTCGAGAGCGTGCACCAGGCTGCCCGCATGTACGCGCGCATCGCCGTCGATTTCTGTGGCTAGAGCCACACCACCCCACGCGAGGAGAGACTCATGACCATGAAACCGTTGTTCACCGCGGAGGCCCCGGCACCCGGCGGTGCCTACTCGCAAGCCATGCTGGCCGGCGACTACATCTTCACGGCCGGGCAGGTCGGCCTGAACCCCCAGACCGGCGAGACCCCGGCCGACTTCCGTGAGGAAGTTCGACAGGCGCTGGCCAACCTGAGGAGTGTGCTCGCCGAGGGCGGCGCCGACCTCAACGACGTCGTGCGCACGATGTGCCTGCTCACCGATATCGGCAATTTCGCCGTCTTCAATGAGGAGTATGCCGCGGCGTTCGGTGAGCACCGCCCGGCGCGCAGCACCTTCGGCATTGCGCTCGCCGGTGGTTTCACCGTTGAGATCGAGGCGATCGCCTACACCGGCGGCCGCTGACAAACGCTCGGTGGCGGGGTGGGCACCGGCCCGCCTCGCCGCCTCTTAGAGGTGCCCGCTCAGCCGGCCGTGCAGTGCGGTGCTGCGCTCGTCCAGACCGCTGAAGCTGACGGATGCCGCATGCTCGGCGTATTTCTGCTGCACCGAGTCGAGCACGGCGACCGTCGAGGCATCCCAGATCTGCGCCTGGGTGAAGTCGATGGTGACCTCCGCCGGATCGTCGCCATAGCTGAACTGCTCGACCAGGTCGTTGGAGCTGCCGAAGAAGAGCGGGCCGCTCACCGTGTAGTGCGCGCTGTTGCCGTCGGAGCTGAGGGCCCGCCGCACGGTGACCACGTGCGCCACCCGCCGGGCGAACAACACCATGGCCAGCACCGCGCCGGCCGCCACCCCGATGGCGAGGTTCTGCGTGACAACGACGATGAGCACGGTCGACAGCATGACGAGGGTCTCCGGCAGCGGCATCCGGCGCAGGGTGGCCGGGGCCACGCTGTGCCAGTTGACCGTCTTGACGGCGACGATCATCATCACGGCGGCCAGCGCCACCATCGGGATCTGTGCCATCAGGTCGCTCAACGCGGTGACGAGCACGAGCAGGGTGACACCGGCGACGAGAGTGGAGATGCGGGTGCGGGCCCGGCCGAGCTTCACATTCACCACGGTCTGACCGATCATCGCGCAGCCGGCGATGCCGCCCCAGAACCCCGCCAGGATGTTCGAGAGGCCGAGCGCCCACGACTCGCGGCCCTTGTTCGAGCGGGTGTCGGTCATCTCGTCGACGAGCTTCGCGGTGAGCAGCGTCTCCATCAGCCCCACGAACGCGACGCTCAGCGCGGTCGGCCAGATCAGGGCGAGCGTGTCCAGATTCAGGGGCACGGCGAGCTCGGTGATGCCGGGCAGGGGGCCGCCGATGGCGCCCTCGTCGGCGACCGTCGGCACCGACAGGTGGGCGATCATCGTGATCGCGGTCACCACCACGATCGCCACCAGCGGGGCGGGCACGGCCGTGGTGAGGCGGGGCAGCCCGAGCACAATCAGCACCGTCACCGCGAACAGCGGGTACACCAGCCACGGCACGTCGAGCAGGTGCGGCACCTGGGTGACAAAGATCAGGATGCCGAGGGCGTTCACGAAGCCGAGCATCACCGAGCGCGGGATGAAGCGCATGATGCGGGCGAGGCCGGTGACGCCGAACAGGATCTGCACGATGCCGGCCAGGATCACGGTGGGAAGCAGGTACTCGACACCGTGCTCCTTGACCAGCGGGCCGACGACCAGGGCGACGGCGCCGGCCGCGGCGGTGACCATGGCCGGGCGGCCGCCGAGGAACGACATCGAGATCACCAACACGACGGATGCCAGCAGGCTCACCTGCGGGTCGACACCGGCGATGACCGAGAACGAAATGATCTCCGGGATCAGGGCCAGCGTCGTGACGACTCCGGCCAGCACCTCCACACTGAGCGCCCGGGGGTTGCGCAGCACGGCCGCAACGGTCTGCGGGGCGCTCAGGGAGGGCGCGGTCACTGCGGGTTTTTTGGGGGGAGGAGCCACTCGATCCAGCGTAGGGGGTGGCCTGTTGCGCACTGGCACGCTGCGGTGGCGGAAGCTAGGGTGAACCCGATTCCCGGCTTTGATCACACCGCGCACCGGCCAGTGAATGGAGGGCAGTCGAGCATGATCCCCGCAGCGCGAGAGCCCCGTTGGCTGCTGCGCGCGCTGCTGCTCATCGTGGTCGCGGGCCTGTCGCTCGCGCTCGTCAGCGATGCGGCAACGCTGGTGAGGCGGCTGGATGCCGGCGCGGCCGAGCAGCGCGGCGAACAGGCGTTCTACGACCACCCCGCCACCGTGCGTTCTGCGGCACCGGGAACCCTCGTGCGCAGCGAGGAGCTGGCGAGCGCGCCGGACGGGATGCGCGGCTGGCGCGTGCTGTACTACTCGACCGACCGGGCCGGCGCCGACATCCTCGTCTCTGGGATCATCGCCGCCCCAGACGCCGCAGCCCCGCCGGGCGGCCGAACGGTCGTGGCCTGGGGGCATCCGACGACGGGCACAGCCGCCCGCTGCGCCCCCTCAAGCGGAATCGACCCTTTCGACGTGATCGAGGGCCTGCGCGACCTCGTGCATGCCGGCTATGTCGTCGCGGCCAGCGACTATTCCGGCATGGGCTCGGCCGGGCCGGCATCCTTCCTCATCGGAACGACGGAAGGGCACAACGTGCTGGACTCGGCCCGGGCCGCCCGGCAGCTCGCCGCCGCGGGCGCGAGCGACAGGCTCGCGCTCTGGGGGCATTCGCAAGGCGGCCACGCCGCCCTGTTCGCTGCCGAGCTCGCGGCCCCCTACGCACCGGAGCTGCGTCTGCAGGCCGTGGCCGTCGCTGCCCCGGCGACCGAGCTCGGAGGGCTGCTGAACGCCGATATCGGCGATGTGTCAGGGGTGACGATCGGCGCGTATGCCTTCGACGCATACTCGTCCGCCTATGCGGCGAGCGAGCCAGGCCTCCGACTCGACGCGATCCTGACGCCGGCGGGTGTCGCCGCTCTCCCGGAGATGGCCGCGCTGTGCCTGCTCGGCCAGAACTCCGCCCTGCACGTCATCGCCCGCCCTTTGATCGGCGGGTTCCTCGCGCACGACCCCACCACGACGGAGCCGTGGGCCTCCCTCCTCGCCGAGAACACCCCGGGGGCCGCGGCCATCCCCGTTCCGCTCTTCGTCGCCCAAGGGGCGAGCGATACCCTGGTGCGGCCCGCGCTGACCGCCGAGTTTGTCGAGGAGCAGCGGGCGCTGGGGGCCGACGTCGAATCCCACGTCATTCCTGACACCGGCCACGCCTTGGTCGCCCTGCGAGCAATGCCCGCGTTGATGCGATGGCTCGCCCAGCACGCCGCACCGAGTGATATGCGCTAGCTGCCGTCGATGACGGCGCGGCGCGGTGGCCTCTTGCGCACAAGCGCCATCTGCTCCGAGGTTGTCCACAGCAGAGGAGCTGGCCGGTCGGGCCGGTGCCGTGCCGCGCAGCATGGGGGTATGAGCACACACGACGCAGAAGAACTGACGCTTTTACCGCTCGACAGCGATGCCGCGGTGCAGGAACGGGTGGAACAGCTGATCGGCGCAGCCTGCCGCCGGCAGTGGTGGATGCTTCTCCTCGATGAGGCCGACCGTCAGCTGCCGATCATCATCCCGATGGCCGACTACCCGACCACCCCGAACGGCGGCGCCGCAGAGTCCCTCGCCGCGCGGATCGGCGAGACGGTCGAAGGCGCCGGCGCGGCCCGGGTCGTCTTCGTCTGGGAACGCCCAGGCGGCCGGCGCCTCACCCATCTGGACCGCAGTTGGGCGCGGGCGCTGGGCGCCAGCTGTGCAGCCGCGGGCATCGCGGTGCGCGCACAACTGGTCAGCCATGACCGCGGCGTGCGTTGGGTGGCTCCCGATGACCTCCTCTGAGTCTGCCCTTCGCACGTGTGATGAGCCCGCGCGGCGCCGAGCGGATGCCCGAAGATGAGCGTCCAGGCGAGCGACCGGCGCGCGGCCGAGGCGCTGAGCTCGCTCATCGCCCGGCTCCAGGCGGAACCGCTCACGGCGCAGGATCCGAGCGAGCACTACGGCTACCGCGTGGTGTGGTCGGCGCCGGACCGGGCGTTCCGCGGCACCGTGGAGGAGCTGCCGACGTTGTGCTGGTTCGCCGACGAGCACACGGCGGCGCTGGCCGGCATCCGCAACCGCGCCCGCGAGGCCATCGCCGAGGCCGCGGCCAGCGGAACGGCCGTGCCGCGACCGTTCGGTGAGCTCCGGGCGGCCACCGAGTCGGCCCTGACCCGGGCCAGCACCGGCGCGGCCGGCGTGGCGCTGTGGGTGCCGATCGAGATCTACGCGCAGCTGGAGTCGGCGGCCAGGGAGCAGCTGGTGGAGCCGCGCCTGCTGGCCATCTCGCGCCTGGCGGGCAGCCGCGAGATCGCCTTGCTCGAGCGGCGCGCGTCTGCCTGATGCGGCTGGCGGCTACCGGGGTGCAGTTCGGTGGGACGCATCGGTCGGCCGGCCCGTGCAGTTCGACCGGCCCGTGCAGTTCGACTGGCCCGCGCAGTTCACCTGGCATCCGCAATTCAGCTGGCAGAGTGGGGCCATGAAGTTCCGAATCTTCACCGAGCCCCAGCAGGGCGCCAGCTACGACGACCAGCTCGCCATCGCGCAGGCGACCGAGCGCCTCGGCTTCGACGCCTTCTTCCGCAGCGACCACTTCCTCGAGATGGACGCCCCGAACGGCGGCCTGCCCGGTCCAACCGATGCCTGGTTGACGCTGGCCGCTCTGGCCCGTGAGACCAGCGGCATCCGACTCGGCACCCTGGTCACCTCGGCAACATTCCGCCACCCGGCACTGCTCGCCGTGCAGGTGGCGCAGGTCGACCAGATGTCGGGCGGCCGGGTCGAATTCGGCCTCGGCACCGGCTGGTATGCCGCGGAACACAGCGCATTCGGAGTGCCCTTCCCGGCGCAACGCTTCGGCCTGCTCGAGGAGCAGCTCGAGGTGATCACCGGCCTGTGGAACACGCCCCTCGGCGACAGGTTCGACTACGCCGGCAAGCACTACACGCTGCGGGACTCCCCGGCACTGCCGAAGCCGGCGCAGCAGAGCGTCCCGATCATCGTCGGCGGCACCGGGGTCCAGCGCACCCCGCGTCTCGCCGCCCGTTTCGCCGACGAGTACAACGTGCCCTTCAGCCCGATCGCTGACACGGATGCCGCCTTCGCCCGTGTGCGGGCAGCGGTCGCGGAGGCCGGGCGCGACGCCGGCTCGATGATCTACTCGACGGCGATCACGACCGCCATCGGCGCGAGCGAGGCCGAGTACCGCCGCCGTGCGGAGGCAATCGGCGAAGACCCGGCCGAGTTCCGTGCCGATTCACTCGGCGGCAGCGTGCAGGAGGCCGTCGACAAGCTCGGCGCGCTCGCCGACATCGGCGTCGGAACCGTCTACTTGCAGATCATGGACATGCATGACCTCGAGCACCTGGAGCTCATCGCCGCCGAAGTCGTGCCCGCTTTCGCCTAACGTCTTCGCTCTGCGGAATGGTCTACCGGCTGAGCAGGCCGGCGCGGTCGGGGTTGCGCTCGAACCACTGGGCTGCGTACCAGCAGCTGGGCACGACACGCAGGGCGTTCGATGCCTCGATGTCGTTCACGGCGAACTCCATGAGATCGGCCGCGTAGCCGTTGCCGCGGAACGGCGGCGGGGTGAAGGCGCGGGTCAGCGCGATCTCGGAGTCGTTCGCCGCGTAATCCAGCACGCCGAGCAGGGTCGTGCCGTCGTACATGGCGTAGCGGCTGGCATCCGTTTCATTCGCAAAAGTGTGGGCCATGCCCTCAGACTAGTTGGCCTTTCGGGGCGGGGGCCGCTTGGCGCGAGAGTGCCAGTATTGCGAAGGTGACATCACTCGAGATCGATAGTCGTCTGCACCTGATTGCGCCACTTGTTGACAGTTAGAAATCGAATCGTTAGAGTTCTAACTATGGATGAACCGATGAAACCCGTCTCCACCACTCTCGACCTGTTTCGCTGGGTCGGGTGGGCGCAGATGAAGGCGGGCGAAGACTGGATCCGCGAGCGAGAGCTGAGCCACGCGCAGAGCTTCGTGCTCGGATACCTCGTCCAGAACCCCGGTGCCATCCAGCGTGACATTGCGAAGGTATCGCGGACCACTGCGGCCAGTGTTTCAAGCCTCCTGCAGGGGCTTGAGGCTCGAGGGCTCATCGAGCGCCGCAGCGAGGCGGGCAACGAACGCAGCAAGAACGTCTATGCAACGCCCGCTGGAGCCACGCTTATCAGTGGGTTCGAGGATGCAATGGCCGCCACAGAGCAGATGATCCTTGCTCCCCTCGACGAGTCGGAGCGAGCCACGCTTCACGCTTTGCTGACCAAGATCACCGCAGAGCTGCCGCGGCCCACCAGATAGCAGCACGGGCTCACCCGCCCCACACCCACACATTTCTCAGCCGTGCCGGCGATCGTCGGCGCGCGCTCGACCCTGCCCGGAAGGGAGTCCGCAATGAGCGCACCAACAATCCACGAGCCTCCCGCCGGAGTCGCCGACCGGAACCGGTGGTTCCTGTCCTCTGCCCCCATTGTCCGGTCCCTGATACATCTCTGCGTGCCCATGGCGGCCGCGATGCTTGTCGGAGCCGTCTACAACCTCATCAACGCCGGCATCGTCGGGTCGCTGCACATCACCGTCCTGCTGGCGGCAATCACGCTGGGCTCGCCGATCCTGGGACTCGTCATGGCGGTCGGCAACGTCTTCGGCGTCGGCGGCGGCGCCCTTGTCTCACGGCTGCTGGGCGCCGCAGAGCGTGACGAAACCGCCGCAGCTGACATCAAGCGCGTTTCCGCGTTCTCCTTCTGGGGTGCGGTTCTGACCGGTGCCGCGATCGGTGCCGTCGGGCTGATTTTTCTGGACCCCATCGTGACCATGCTCGGCGCCAGTGGCGAAGCAGTGCCTGCAACACGAGCTTTTGTGGGCGTCCTGCTCGCATTCGTGCCTGTGCTCGCCGCCGCCGTGTGTCTTGAGCAGTTGGTCAGAGCGGAAGGCGCGGCACGGCAGGTCATGATCGGGCTCATCGCCTCCACGATCATGAACCTTCTGCTCGACGTCCTGTTCATCCTCGTGCTGCACTGGGGCGTCGCGGGAGCAGCGCTGGCGACCGGTCTGGCGAACCTCGTCTTGGTGCTCTATTTTTCCTTCTGGCTGACCAGGCACAGCAAGAACGCGAGTCTTGCTCCGCGCTGGTTCACACTCGCCCCCGCCGTCGTGAAGCCTGTACTCGGCGTGGGCGTCAGCACGTTGCTGCAGTCTGCTTTTCTCATCGTCACGGCCCTGGTGCTCAATAACCTGGCGGCTGGCTACGGCGATGGGCCCCTGGCGGCCATGGGCGTTGCCGTCCGCATCGCGCAGGTCCCGGAGTTCCTGCTGATGGGAGTCACGCTCGGGGTTCTGCCGCTTCTGGCCTATTCCTACGGCAAGGGCGACGGGAATCGTCTCTCTGGCGCGCTGCGTACGTCCGCCATCGCAGTCGGCGGCATCGCTCTCATCTCAGCGGCAGTCATTTGCTGTTCCGTGATCAAGTGTTCGAAGCCTTCATCGCCGACCCGTCCGTCTTGACGATTGGCGTCATCGTCCTCACCGCTCAGCTCGTTGCGATGATTGCGAACGCCTTCACCGGACTCGTGACCTCATTGTTTCAAGCCACCGGACGCGCCCTCGCGGCCAGTGTCATGTCCGTGACACAAGGCATCCTGTTCATTCCGGTGGTCATCCTCGGAAACGTCTGGTTCGGACTCACCGGCATCATCTGGGCTCTGACTGCCACAGAAGTCGCCGTCCTCGTCGTCGGGTTGATGTTGTGGATGGCATCACGCCGAGCAATCGAGCGCGGTTTGGCCGAGGGCAGCCCCGAGCGGGCTGAAGCCGTGCTCGAGGAACAGCCCGCATAGTGGCCCCCGCTTGTGCGGCATCCGATTGGGATTCTCTCGGAGTAGAGCAGTGAAAAATTCCGACCAGCGCCGACGGTTCGCGAGACTCAGTGAAGTCAAGACGACCGGTGATCGTGACACGAGCAATTGTGCTCGCGGCTTCGGAAAATGACCGAGAGACGCCTCAGCCGGTGTCACCGAAGCGGGGGTAGAACGCGCGCTTTCAAGCTCGAGTGGTGCGTGCGCGTATCGAATCCGGCGTACTCTAGAGGGTTGGCACTTAACGCCGTGCGAGTGGACGGCGGGTTTGCCTGCTGAATTGCTCGGGGTGGGCGAGTGCAACACAGACGGAAGGGTTGCCTTGAGCGACGAATGTATCCATGGTTTCGATGACGGTCTCTGCGCGCAGTGCTTTCCCCCGCCTGTGACGGAGCCGGTCACGGCCCCGGTCAAGCGCGTGGCCCGGGTGAAGCCAGCCTCGTTGCGTGAAGCCCCAACGGCCAAGCCCACAAGCCGGGGCGCCGCGCCCGTGACGCTCAAGGTCGAGGCTGCCCCGACCAAGGTCGCCGAACTGCGCATCTACCACGTCACCCACGTGGACAACCTGGCCAGCATCCTGAAGGCCGGCCAGCTCTTCGCCGACTACGCCAAGCCGCCGGTGAACGTGTCGTCCGCCGGAGTGCGCGACGCGCGCCGCACCAAGACCGTCGACGAGCGCGTGCTGAGCGAGGACATCGGGCCCCGCGTCGTCGCCGACTACGTGCCGTTCTACCTGTCGCCGAACGCCCACGTGTGGAACAGCATCCGCGCCGGCCACGACGACCCGCGCCTCACCCTTGAGGCACTCGGCTACGCCGCGTCCGAGTTCGTGCTGCTGGTCAGCACCGTCAAGCACGCCTTTGAGGCGGCCACGGCCCAGGCCGCTGCTGCTGCCGACGCCGAGGTGACGGATGCCGCAGACGGCAGCCTCGGCGGATTCGCCGTGTCCGACGGCGACGCCGTCGGCCTGCTCACGAGCTTCGCCACCGACAAGGCCGAGGCGGAGCGGATGCTGAAGCGACTGCGCGCCGACGACGAGTCCGACGCCATCCTGGGCGCAGAGGTGCTCGTCGCCGACACGTTCCCGTTCGAGCAGATCTCGCTCATCGGCGTCGCGAATGACAAGGTGCGGGAGACCGTGCGCGGCATCCTCGCGTCCGCCGGTCACAAGACCAAGGTCGCCGTGTACCCGCCGTGGTTCCAGGCCACCGAGGACATCGCCGAGTAGTTTCGGCCCGTTCCGCAGAAGACCCGCCCTCGAGAGAGGGCGGGTCTTCTGCGTTGGCGGGCGTATCGGCGGTGTTGGCTTCGGTCGCAAGCTCTCTCGTCCCGTTGGTCGAGGAACGAACGTATCGAGACCTCGGGCCTGGGGTGGTTTCACGCTGGAAGCCGGGTCTCGATACGGCCCTGGCGGGCCTACTCGACCAGCGGGGGCGGGGGCTCGGCGGGACCCGTTGGTCGAGTAGCGAGGAACGAACGTATCGAGACCTCGGGCCTGGGGTGGTTTCACGCTGGAAGCCGGGTCTCGATACGGCCCTGGCGGGCCTACTCGACCAGCGGGCAAATGCCGTGGGGCTTCGACAAGCTCAACCAGCGGGGGCTGGGGCTCGGCGGGACCCGTTGGTCGAGTAGCGAGGAACGAGCGTATCGAGACCTCGTGCCTAGGGCGGTGGCGCGCTGGAAGCCGGGTCTCGATACGGCCCTGGCGGGCCTACTCGACCAGCGGGAACGGCCGCGGGAACTGGCCGCAGCGGGACCCGTTGGTCGAGTAGCGAGGAACGAGCGTATCGAGACCTCGTGCCGGGGTCGGTTGTGCGCTGGAAGCCGGGTCTCGATACGGCCCTGGCGGGCCTACTCGACCAGCGGGAAAAGGCCGCGGGGTTTCGACAGGCTCAACCGGCGGGGGCTGGGCTCGGCGGGACCCGTTGGTCGAGTAGCGAGGAACGAGCGTATCGAGACCTCGTGCCGGGGGTGGTTGCGCGCTGGAAGCCGGGTTTCGATACGGCCCTGGCGGGCCTACTCGACCAGCGGGAAAATGCCGCGGGAACGGGCCGCAGCGGGAAAATGCCGCGGGAACGGGCCGCAGCGGGAACGCCGCGGGAACGGGCCGCGGGGTTTCGACAAGCTCAACCAGCGGGGCAAGCTCAATCGTCGGGGGAGGGCCGAGCAGCGAACGCGGATGCGGCAGTGGCGCGGGTCAGGTGACCGGGGCCGAGGCGAAGAGCACCCGCTTGCTCGCGACGAGGTCGTCGAGGGTGAGCACGCGCTCGAGGTCGTGCCCGGCGGCCAGCGCGAGGCGCAACTGGGCGTCGCCTTGCGGGGCAAGCCGGCCCTCCATGAATCCGCCGAGAGCGCGCACGGCGCAGGCCGCTATGACACCCTCCGGGGTTCCACCGACGCCGATCGCGAGGTCGACTCCGGAACCGGGGGTCGCCGCCTCGATTGCCGTGCCGATGTCGCCTTCGCCGACCAGACGCAGCTGCACGCCGGCGGCGCGCAGCTCCGAGATGAGTTCCGCGTGCCGAGGCTTGTCGAGCACGGCCACGGTCAGATCGCCGACCGGGCGACCGGTGGCATCCGCGAGACGGCGCACGTTCTCGGTGGCGGGCAGAGCGAGCGCGAGCACGCCGACCCCGTCCGCGCCGGCGATGAGCTTGTGCATGTAGAACACGTCGCGCGGGTCGAACAGCGTGCCGGCCGGGGCGATCGCGATCACGCAGACCGCGCCGGGCAGACCTTCGGCGGCCAGCCGGGTGCCGTCCAGCGGGTCGACGGCGATGTCGCATTCGGGGAAGAGCGCGAGCTGCGCCGCTCCCCGCGCGGCATCGAAACCGAGCCCCAACTGCTCGCCGTTGGCGAGCATCGGGGCGTCGTCCTTCTCGCCCTCGCCGATGACGACGGTTCCGGCGAACGGCGCGCGGAGCAGCACCTCGCGCATCGCCCTGACGGCGGCCTCGTCGATGCCGTTCTTGTCGCCGTTGCCGACGAGCGCCGCGGATGCGGCAGCCGCGGAATCGGTCGCCCGCACGATCGCGGCCACCAGCTCGGGCGGGAAGTTCTCGGAACCGATGACGGTCGCAGGCCCGGGGGAGGGGGTGTCGCTCACGGCTAGACGGAGCCGGCCGGCGGCCAGACGCCGATGATGAGAGCCATGATCACGATGGTCACCAGCTCGTGGGCGATGTTCAGCACGGTGAGCCCGGTGGGGCGGGCGTCGAACGCGTCGTGGGTGATGAAGCGGGCCGCCGTGAATCCGGCCCAGAGGATGATGCCGGTGAACAACGCGTTCAGCAGGAAGCTGCCGCCATAGAAGTCCCAGGCGATGTAGACGGCGCCGGCGAGCACCCAGGAGGTCACGAAGCTGACGATCACGGTGACGATGATCGGCCACATCGCGTCCTTGGCGTTGCCGGACGGCGTGATCTTGGCCTGCTTCATCCAGTAGTTACCGAATACCTTCGGTGTGTACCAGATGGAGCCGACGACCATGCTCGAGGCGGTCGCCAGAAGCACAGCCCAGTAGTTGATTTCGGGAACCATGTGCGCCTCCGAGCGTTGAAGCTGAGTGTGTGCTGGAAGTCTACTCCGGGCCAGGTGCGGAGGGCCGGGTGCGGATGGCTGGACGCGGAGGGCCGGGTGCGGAGGGCCGGATACGCAGTGCGGTCTACGGCGCAGTGGAGGACGGTTCGACCTCGCGCTCTGCGACCCGCCGCGGCAGCGTCTTGCCGCGGAAGAAGTCCGGCTTCCGTGCCCACCAGATGCCCATCAGCACCAACCCGATCAACAGGCCGCCGATGCCGACGACCGCCTCGGCGCCGATGCCGAAGATTGTGACGTTGTTGCCATTGGCATCCGTCAGCCAATCGGGAGCCGCGAACTGCACGGTGCCGTAGATGAAGACGGCGAGCAGCATGAGGCCGCCGACGAGCGGGAAGATTCCACGCATGATCATGTTGCGCGCCGAGGAGGTGAGTGTGCGCCGGTAGAACCAGATGCAGGCGAAGCCGGTGAGGCCGTAGTAGAACGCGATCATCAGACCGATCGAGCCGATCAGGGCGTTCAACAGGTTGGGGCTGATCAGGGTGAAGATCAGGTAGAACGCGCAGGAGACGATGCCCATGCCAACCGTCGCCCAGGTCGGCGTGAGGAAGCGCGGGTGGATGCGTGCGAAGCGTTCCGGGATCGCCTTGAACGCGGCCATGGAGAGCGCGGTGCGGGCTGTCGGCAGGATCGTGGTCTGGGTGGAGGCCGATGCTGAGGTGAGAATGGATGCCGCGAGCAACAACATACAGATCTTGCCGAGCGGCGAATCCCCGAACAAGGCAGGGCCGATCGCCGTGAACACGTCGTTGGCGTTCGCCTCATTGCCGAGCCCGATGCCGGAGGTGCCAGTACCGGCGAACGCGACCGCGGCCGTGGTGACCAGCGCGTAGGTGACCAGCAGCAGCAGGGTGCTGATGATGGCGGCCCGGCCCGGGGTCTTGTCCGGCTCCTCGGTCTCCTCATTGATCGAGACGGCTGTGTCCCAACCCCAGTAGATGAAGATCGCGGTGAGCATGGCCGGCGCGATGATGCTGCTGAAATCGAGGGTGAACGGGTTGAACCAGTCCAGCGTCGGCACGAGCGAGTACGACTCGGCGGTGCCGGTGAACACCCGCACCAGCGCGAACGCGGCGAAGAGCACCAGCACAACGATCTCGATGCTGAGCAGTACGACCTGGATCCGCGCGGAGAGCTCGATGCCTCGATAACAGATCCACGTCATCACGATGATCCAGATCAGCCCGGCGACCGTCGACCAGAGCACGCTGTTGGCCAGATCGGCAACCGCGGGAAAGCCGAGGCCGCCGACGAAGGTGAACGTGTAGGAGCCGGCGATCGCGGCGAGGTTCGCCATCACGATCACGTCGGCAACGATGATGCCCCAGCCGCCCATCCACCCGGTCACCGAGCCGAACGCCCGGGTACCCCAGGTGAAGGTGGTGCCGCAGTCCGGTTCCGCCTTGTTCAACTCGGCGTAGGCGACGGCGATCAGATACATCGGCACGAAGGCGAGCAGCACGATGCCGGGCGCCTTCACCCCGGCCAGCAGCGAGCCGCCGCTGGCCACGATGAAGCCGAGGCTCGCCGCCAGGCTGTAGGCCGGGGCCGTCGAGGCCACGCCGATCACCACGCTGGAGACGAGACCGAGCGCGCCGCCCTTCAGGCCCTTGCTGTCGACGGCGTTCGAGGTGGCCGCGGTTCCGGATGCCGCGGCATCCGCCCCGCTCGATGGAATGGGTGAACTCATCAGACTCTCCCAACAGGGCAGCCGTCTCAACGGGCGGCGCGGCGGGGTCAACGCGGTCGTTCAGCTATGAGCGATCTGATCGGGGAAAGTGTAAGCCCGTTTGGGCGAGCACCACCTGAGAGTTTTGACAGAGAGTGTTGACGGGCAGCTGTGGGGCTAGGCCAGGAGTCCGCGGATGTCGTCGGCCGTCAGCGCGGCGCTGAACGCGGCGTCGTCGTCGAGCACGGCGCTGAAGACGCGCGCCTTCTGCTCCTTGAGCGCCATCACCTTCTCCTCGATCGTGCCGGTGGCGACCATTCGGTAGACCATCACGTTCTTGGTCTGTCCGATGCGGTGCGCCCGGTCGACAGCCTGCGCCTCGCTGGCCGGGTTCCACCACGGGTCGAGCAGGAACACATAGTCGGCCTCGGTGAGGTTGAGCCCGAATCCGCCGGCCTTCAGGCTGACCAGGAAGACGGGGGCCTCGCCCTGCTTGAACCCGCCGATCACCTCATCGCGCTTGGTCGTCGAGCCGTCCAGGTAGGCGTAGGCGATGCCGCGCTCCTCGAGCCGGGCGGCGGCCTTCTGCAGGAACCCGGTGAACTGGCTGAACACGAGCGCGCGGTGCCCCTCTGCAACGACGTCCTCCAACTGCTCGAGCAGGGCGTCCAACTTGCTGGACGGGATGTGGGCGTACTTGTCGTCGACGAGCGAGGCATCCAGGCTCAGCATGCGCAGCAGCGTGAGCGATCGGAACACGATGAACCGGTTCTTGTTCATGTCGTCGATCAGGCCGAACAGCTTGGCCCGCTCGCGTTGCAGCATCGTTTCGTAGAGCTTGGCGTGCCGCGGTTCCAGGTCGATGGCGAGCGTCTGCTCGTGCTTGGCCGGCAGCTCCGGCGCGACGAGCTCCTTGGTGCGGCGCATCATCAGCGGGCGGATGCGGCGGCGCAGCGTGTCGAGCAACTCACGGTTCTCGGCCTTGTCGACGCCCTTCTCCAGGCGCCGCACATAGGTCTCGGTGAACTTGCGGGCGCTGGGGAACAACCCGGGCGCGGTGATGGAGAACATCGACCAGAGCTCGAGCAGGTTGTTCTCCATCGGGGTGCCGGTGATGGCGAGCTTGAACGGCGCGGCGAACTCCTTGGCCACCTGGTGGGCGCGCGCCTTGTGGTTCTTGACGAACTGGGCCTCGTCCAGGATCAGCCCGGCCCACTCCAGCGCGCCGTAGGCGGCCTCGTCGAGGCGGAACAATGCGTAGGACGTGACGAGGACGTCGGCCCCGGATGCCAGCTCGGCGAGCGTCGCGCTGCCCTTGGCCTGCGTCGTCTTCACGGTGCGCACGGTGAGTCCGGGCGTGAACCGCGCGGCCTCGGACGCCCAGTTGGAGACGACGGAGGTCGGGGCGACGACGATGAACGGCCGGCGCTTGTCTGCGGGCGTCTGCTCGACGGCGTGGGCGACGAGCGCCAGCGCCTGCAACGTCTTACCGAGGCCCATGTCGTCGGCGAGGACGCCGCCGAGGCTGTGCCGCCAGAGGAAGGCCAGCCAGGTGAAGCCGTCGAGCTGATAGGGGCGGAGCGTGGCGGCGACGGCATCCGGCACCGGGGTCGGCGCCAGGGAGTCGATGGCGTTCAGCCCAGCGACGGACTCCCGCCAGGACTGGGCCTGCTCGGTGTGGTCGGCGAGGTCTTCGAAGTCGGCCCAGAGGCTGGTCTGGTAGCGGCTGATGCGCAGCCCGGTCTCCCACTCGGAGAGCGCCTTGGCCTCGGCGATAAGTACGCGCAGCCGGTCCAGCGCCGGGTGCTCCAGCGACAGGTAGCTGTTGTCGATGAGCATCAGCTTCTTCTTGTCTTTGGCCATCGCCTGGAACAGCGGTCCGAACGGCACCTTGCGGCCGCCGACGGTGACGACGACGCCGAGGTCGAACCAGTCGGTCTGCTCGGACTCGACGGTGCTGATGGTCAGCTCCGGCGCCTCGGTGAGCTCCCGGTAGTCGGGGCGCTTGCCCTGCACGTCGACGCGCACGCCGTCGATGCGCTCGATGCGGGGCAGCGTTGCGGTGCAGAACTCGGCGGCGTCGATGCCCTCCAGCAGGCGGGCCTGCGTCTCGGGCTCGACCTGCGCTTCGTCGTAGAGCCGCTCAGTGATCTCGGCCTCTGCATCAGGGTCGTCGCCGGGCTCGCGTCCGTCCAGGTACTCCCATGCCCACTGCAGCATGAGTACATGCTTCGGGCGGAATGTTGCGGTGAGCACGAGCGTCGGCCGTTGCAGCGCGGGCAACTCGACAGAGTCGTCGCTGCTGGTGACCTCGATGCGGCGCCGCAGCTGCGGGTAGTAACCCTCGAGGAACTCGGCGATCTCCTCCGGCGCCACGGCCAGCGGTTTCGCCTGCCCGAGCAGGCCGCGCAGCTCGGGGGTGAGCGGGGCGTCGAGCGGGGCCAGGGTGATCGTGGTGTGCTCGGTGCTGGCAGCCGCGGTGGCCTTCTCGGTTGCCTTCTCGTTCGCCGCCAGGGCGTCGGCGACCTTCTGTGCCGTGGTGCGCCGGCCGTAGCGCACGGGCTCGACGATCTCGGCGGTCTCGCGTAAGTACACGCCGTGCTCGCCGATCGCGGCGGCCTGGCCCGTCGAGTGGGCTGCGCCGTCGATGGTGAGCACGGGGGAGAGCAGCAGGCCGGCATCCGCCGGGGTAGGCGCGGCGTCGGCGTCGCCCGCCGACGTCGCATCCAGACTCAGGCCGGCCGAACCCGCGAGGCGCACGCTGAGCGCCTTGCTGGCGCCGAGCAGCGGGATATCGAGCTCCGCGGCCCGTTCGAGCAGGCGCCAGAGCAACGGGCTGGCGAACTCCTCGAGGATGATCCAGTCAGCGTCCTCGCCGGTGTAGGTGAAGCGGGAGGCGCGGTAGAGGGCTCCGAACTCGCAGAACCAGCGGTGCTGGGCCGTGTCGAGGTTGAGCCGGTTCGACTGGTAGCTCAGCGTGCCCCAGCTGATACCGCTGCGCACCCAGTTGCCGCGCTCGTTATGCAGCACCGGGCGCACCATGAGCTGCGCCCCGTGCCGTGCGGTGGTGCGGGCCGGTCCGCCGAAGGTCGGCCGGGGCGGGCGGGCGCCCCACGGGGTGGCGGCGCGGCGGGCGGGCTCGCGCAGCTCGAACTGCAGGCCCATCGGGGTGGGGCCGGCGGCGACCCTGGCAGTGCCGGTGCGGGAACCGGTCGGGGCGCCCTCATCGTCGCTGCGCAGGCGGGCGTCGCCGGCCGGTTGCGCGATCGGGCCGAGCGCCTGCTTCCAAGCGGGCAGCGCCGGCGGGCGCGGGGCGTTCGGCGACACCCGGGTCGCGATGCCGGCGGCTGGGTCTTCGCGAGTGTTCGCCCACGGCGGGAGTTCATCGTCGGATGCCGCGGGGGACTCATCGGCGGCACGCTCGGCGGAGTCGGACGGCCACCAGCCGGAGGGTGCACCGGCGCGGCCAGCGAACTCGGCGTCGTAGCGCGGCTCGGCGGGCTCGGTGGTCTTGCGGCGGGCGGCCTCGGCGTTGGCGTTGAGGATCACGGCGGCCACGTGGGCACAGTCCCCGCTGAGCGGGCAGCCGCAGCCGCTGGCGAACGGCGTGCCGAAGCCTCGGGTGGTCGGCTCGATGCTCACCGTGACGTTGAACGGGTCGGTGCCGGCATCCGTCACCACACCGCTGAGGGTTTCGCTCGGCTCATCCCAGACGACCGCGCTGACGGAGCCGTCACGGGCACGCCCCCTGCCGCGTTCGTAGAGGCCGCGGCCGACGAGGCGGATGATGTCGCCGACATCCACGAGCGGGTACGTGGGTGCGAGCATGCTCCCAGTGTGTCACCTCCGGCTGACAGCGAGCGCCGTGCGGCCGCCACGGCGCCGCGCCTCTCTCCACGTCGGCTGGAGGGCGCTGGCGCTCCCTCGAGCCAACGGGGGAGCGCCGCCGGTCCGCTTACTCGCCGCTCGGGTGCGCGCCGAGGGCGTCGATCACCCAGGCGTAGTTGAAGGCACGCTCGCGCCAGGCACTGTACCGGCCGGAGACGCCGCCGTGCCCGGCCGCCATCTCGGTCTTCAGCAACGCGTCGGCGCCCACCTCGCGCAGCTTGGCCACCCACTTGGCCGGCTCCACGTAGAGCACCCGGGTGTCGTTGATGCTGGTGACGGCGAGGATGCGCGGATAGTGCGTGTCGTGCACGTTCTCCAGCGGCGAGTAGCCCTTCATGTAGAAGTAGACCTCCTCGTCGTGCAGCGGGTCGCCCCACTCGTCCCACTCGATCACCGTCAGCGGCAGCGACGGGTCCAGGATCGAGGTGAGCGGGTCGACGAAGGGCACCTCAGCGAGAATGCCGGAGAACAGCTGCGGAGCCAGGTTTGCCACGGCGCCCATCAGCAGGCCGCCGGCGCTGCCGCCCTCGGCGACGAGCCGGTCGCTCGCCGTGAAATCGCGGTCGATCAGGTGCTTGGCGCAGGCCACGAAGTCGGTGAACGTGTTGCGCTTGTGCAGCTTCTTGCCGTTCTCGTACCAGAGCCGGCCGAGCTCGCCGCCGCCGCGCACGTGCGCGATGGCGAACACGATTCCACGGTCGAGCAGGCTGAGCCGGGCGATGCCGAAGCTCGGGTCGATGCTGGCCTCGTAGGATCCGTAGCCGTAGAGCAGCGTCGGGGCGGGTTCTCCCGGCACCACGAGGTCGGTGCGGTAGACCAGCGAGATCGGCACCCGGGTGCCGTCGAGGGTCGTCGCCCACTCGCGCCGCTGCGTGTAGAGCGCCGGGTCGAAACGGCCCAGTACGGGCTGCTGCTTCAGCATCCGCAGCTCGTTCTCTTCGACCACGTAGTCGTAGACCGTCGATGGGGTGACAAAGCTGGTGTAGCCGAGGCGGATCGTCGGCTGCGCCCACTCCGGGTTGCCGGCCAGGCCCACGGCGAAGAGTTCCTCGTCGAAGTGCAGCTCGTGCGGGGTGTCCTCGTAGCGCCCACCGTTGCGCGGCACCATCGCGACGGCCAGCCGGGTGAGGCCCTCTCGGCGGTACTCGATCGCGACGAAGTCGCGGAACCCCTCGACACCCTCCAGGCGCACCTCCGGATTGTGGGCCAGGATGACGCGGCGCTCGCCCTGCGGGTCGGCGGCCGCCACGCTCACCAGCTCGAAGTTGACGGCATCCTGGTTGTGCACGATCAGCAGCCGGTCCTGCGTGCCGACCACGACGTGTTCCACGTCGTATTCGACGCCGTCCACGCGCGGCCACACGACGGCGAACTCGCCGGTCGGGTCGCCGGCGTCGAGCAGCCGGGTCTCGCTGGTGATGTTCGAGCCGAGCTCGATCACCAGGTATTTGCGGCTGCGGGTCTCTCCCACGCCCACCCAGTAGCGCTCGTCCGGCTCGTGGAAGACCTGCACGGCTGGCGCCTCGGCACCCAGGTCGTAACGCCACACGGTGTCGGGACGCCAGGCGTCGTCGACGGTCGTGTAGAAGATGTAGCGGCCGGTCGGGTCGAAGAGGGCGCCGGCGGCGGTGTCCGGGATCTCGTCGGCGAGGTCATCGCTGGAGCCGAAGCGGATGACGCCGGCCCCCGCCTCGTGCTCGGTCGCGGCGCGGTCGAGCATGCGCACGTGCAGCGTGTATCGCTCGTCGCCCTCCACATCGACGCCGTAGAGCAGCATGCTGCCGTCGGCGCTCAACGCGTAGGTGCCGAGCTCGTAAAACTCGTGCCCCTCGGCCTCGACGTTGTCGTCGAGCAGCACCTGCTCGCCGGGCAGGGTCGGCGCGGCCGGTGCCGCGGTCGCCGCGCCGGTCTCAGCAGGAGGGGTCGGGGCGGTGGCGATCGTCGGGGGCGTCCAGTCGCCGGCATCCGTGATGGGTGCTCGGCAGTGCACACCGTACTGCTGCCCCTCCTGTGTGCGCGTGAAGTACCACCAGTCGCCGCGGCGCACAGGCACGCTCAGGTCGGTCTCCTGCGTGCGCCCCTTGATCTCCTCGAAGATCTGCTCCTGCAGGATGCCGAGGTGGCCGGTGCGGGCCTTCGTGTACGCGTTCTCCGCGTGCAGGTGCGCCTGCACGGCTGGGCTGTCTTTGTCGCGCATCCACTCGTAGTTGTCGACGTAGACGTCGCCGTGGTGAACGCGTTCCGTCGGAACCTGGGCGGCAAGCGGTGGCGTGAGCATGTCTTCAGGGTATGCCTGAAGCGTGTGCGGTGGGGGCTTTCGCTGGCCTTCGCGGGGGCGTCCGTGCAGAATGGGCGCATGACGAGCGCCCTCCCCGCCAGCGCCGAGCCGAGCCAGGCAGACCTCGACCGACTGCGTGATTCGATCCGGGTCGCGGAGCTCGCCCGCGGTCACGGCAACCACCCCTTCGGTGCTGTGCTGACGGATGCCGCCGGCACCGTGCTGCTGGAGGCCGAGAACACGGTGACGACCGCCTATGACGCCACCGGGCACGCCGAGACCAACCTGGTGCGGCTGGCTTCCCGCGACTACTCGCCGGCCGAGCTGGCGTCGTGCACGCTGTACACGAGTTGTGAACCGTGCGTCATGTGCGCTGGGGCGATCTACTGGGCCGGCATCGGGCGGGTCGTGTACGCGCTCGCCGAGGCGGAGCTGTACGCCATCACCGGCGCGAACCCCGAGAACCCGACGATGCGGCTGCCTTGCCGTGAGGTGTTCGCGGCCGGCCAGCGGCCCACCGCCGTCACCGGGCCCGCGGTGGCGCTCGCCGCGGAGGCGCGCGCCGTGCACGACGGGTTCTGGGAGTAGCGCCGCTGCGGAGCTCGGTGAAACCCGTGTCCCCGCTGGGTGAGCCTGTCGAAACCCGCGTTCCCGCTGGTTGAGCCCGTCGAGACCCGTGTCCCCGTTGGTTGAGCCTGTCGAGACCCGTGTTCCCGCTGGGTGAGCCTGTCGAGACCCGTGTTCCCGCTGGTTGAGCCTGTCGAAACCCGTGTCCCCGCTGGTTGAGCCTGTCGAAACCTGCGTTCCCGCTGGTTGAGCCTGTCGAAACCCCGCCGGAGCGACCGGGTCGGCCCAGGGGTCTGCTTGGATGGACTCATGAGTCTTGAAGTCAGTGCCGATGTCTACACCACCGCCTACATCGAAGATTTCACCCGCTTCATCCAGGCGTCGCCGTCGTCGTACCACGCGGCCGCCGAGGTCGCGCGGCGGCTGGAGGAGGCCGGATTCAGCGGCCTCGACGAGAGCGCCGAGTGGCCGAAGCCGGCGACGGATGCCGCAACCAGCGAAGACGCGGCGCCCGGCCGCTACTTCGTGGTGCGCGACGGCGCGGTGATCGCGTGGGTGCAGCCGGCGGCATCCGGCCCCACCACCCCGTTCCGCATCCTCGGTGCGCACACCGACTCTCCCAGCTTCAAGCTCAAGCCGAAGCCCACCACCGGGGCGAACGGCTGGCTGCAGGCCGGCGTCGAGGTGTACGGCGGCCCACTGCTGAACTCCTGGCTCGACCGCGAGCTCGAGCTCGCCGGGCGCCTCGTCACCCGCGACGGCCGAGCGCACCTGGTGCGCACCGGGCCGTTCCTGCGCATCCCGCAGCTCGCCATCCACCTCGACCGCGGCGTCAACGACGGCCTGTCCCTCGACAAGCAGCGGCACACCCAGCCGGTGTGGGGCGTCGGCGACCCGAGCCAGGCCGACCTGCTCGGCCACCTCGCCAGCATCGCCGGGGTGAAGCCCGAAGACGTCGCCGGCTACGACATCCTGACCGCCGACACCGCAGCTCCCGCCCGCTTCGGTCTGGACGACGCGCTCTTCGCCTCCGGCCGGATGGACAACTTGAGCTCGGTCTACGCCGCCCTCGTCGCCCTGATCGACGTTGCCTCGCTCGCGACGACGCGGGGCGGGGCGGATGCCGGGGCACCCGCCGCGGCCGAGCACGTCAGCGTGCTGGCCGCCTTCGACCACGAGGAGCTCGGCTCCGAGACGCGCTCCGGCGCCTGTGGGCCGTTCTTGGCCGACGTGCTCAGCCGCATCGGCGACGGCCTCGGCGCGACGGTGTCGCAGCAGCTGCAGGCCTTCGCCGGCTCCTGGTGCGTCTCGGCCGACGCCGGCCACGCCGTGCACCCGAACTACGGCGAACGGCACGACCCGAACGTGCGCCCGCACGCCGGCGGCGGCCCGCTGCTGAAGATCAACGCCAACCAGCGGTACGCCACGGATGCCGCCGGCGCGGCCCTCTGGGTGCGCGCCTGCGCGGCCGCCGACGTTCCGTTCCAGGAATTTGTCTCGAACAACACGGTGCCCTGCGGGTCGACCATCGGACCGCTCACGGCTACCCGCCTCGGCATCCGCACCGTCGACGTCGGCGTGCCGCTGCTGTCGATGCACTCGGCCCGCGAGCTCGTGCACGTGGATGACGCCGTCGCGCTCAGCCGTGCAATCACGGCGTTCCTCAGCGGGTCTTAGCCGGCCGCCCGGCTGAGGTTGGCCGGGACTGTTTGCACTCGCAGGGTTCGGGTTTAGAGTGCCCCCATGACGCGCATCGGAATCACTGGAGCGACCGGTCACATTGGGGGCCTCGTCGCCCGTGCATTCGTGACGTCGCCGGTGCCCGAGCAGACATTGCGGCTCATCGCGCGGGACCTGTCGCGGCTGCCGAACTTCGCGGCGGGCGCGGCGGGCGATGAGCTCCGTGCGATCGAGGTGGTCCAGGCCTCCTACGATTCGATCACCGCGGTCGACCTGGGCGAGCTCGACGTGGTCTTCATGGTTTCGGCGACCGAGTCGGCCGACCGGCGCGACCAGCACCGCCAATTCGTGCGGGCCGCCTCGAATGCCGGCGTGCCGCACATCGTCTACACCTCGTTCATCGGAGCCGACCCTGGTGCAACCTTCACCCTCGCTCAGGACCACGCGTACACCGAGGAAGTAATCCGGGACAGCGGCATGCGCTACACCTTCCTGCGCGACAACCTCTACCTCGACCTGTTGCCGCACTTCGCCGACGAGAACGGCGTGATCCGGGGGCCGGCTGGGCAGGGGCGGGTCGCCGCGGTGGCCCGCGCCGACGTGGCGGATGCCGCCGTCGCCGTCATCCGCGATCTGAGTGCGCACGTGAATGCGACGTACGCGCTGACGGGGCCGGAGGCGCTCACCCTCGCAGAGATCGCGGCCGCGGCCGGGCTCATCTTTCAGAACGAGACCATCGAGGAGGCGTACGCCTCACGCGCCCACTACGGCGCGGAGCCCTGGCAGCTGGAGGCGTGGGTGAGCACCTATACGGCCATCGCCGACGGCTCGTTGGCCGCGGTGAGCGATGACGTGCGTCGGCTCACCGGCCACCCGGCACGCGGCATCGCCGACCTGTTCCCGCCCGCGCAGGCCTAGGGCGTGTTTCGTAGCCTCTGGCGGCAGAGCGCGCTGGTTGAGCCTGTCGCAACCCGCTGCCCCGCTGGTTGAGCCTGTCGCCCCCTCCGCCCCGCTGGTTGAGCCTGTCGAAGCCCGGCTCAGTGTCCCGCACTGTCAGGGCTTCAGTCGCTAGCGCTCCCTCCAGCCAACGGGAATCTCCGGTCCGCTGGTTGAGCCTGTCGAAACCCGCTGCCCCGCTGGTTGAGCCTGTCGGAACCCCGCTGTCGTCCGCTCTCCCACGTCGGCTGAGGAAGCGAGGAACGAGCGACCGAAGCCCGGTTTCCAACCCGATCGGCCCATCCTTTCCGACGCTACCGCACCCCACCGACAGTGCGTAAAAAGTTATCCACATCAGGGATTTAATCCGTTCCAGACCCCCATTCTCTCCTAGAATTGTGGTATGCGATCAGCCAGCCAGGACCTCAGCGAAGAGGTCGCCGCCGCCCAAGCCGAACTGGCCGCGACCCTGGCTGATCTGGACGAGCGGATGCTGCGCGACGACGCCCTGCTCGAGCTCACCGCCTCCGTCGAGGCCGCCGGTCGCGTCGTCGACGCCCTCCGGCTGAAGACCGCCGGTGAGGTCGCGTTCCGGTCCCGGCGGGAGCTCGGCGAGGACAGCCTCTCGGCGAAGAAGGGCTGCCGCAACGCCGTGGAACTCCTGGCTCGGGTCACGCTGGCGTCGGAGCGCACGCTCACCCAGCGGATGCGGGTGGGCGAGGCCACGAGGCCCCGCACCGCACTGACCGGGGACACCCTCCCGGCTGCATTCCCCGCAGCATCTGCCGCACTCCGGGCCGGCTCGCTCGGCTACGACAGTGCCTTGGCCATCATCGACACCCTCGCCCCGATCCGAGCCCGGGTCGGCGACCTCAACCTCGAGCGCGCCGAGATCGCCCTCGTCGCGGCAGCCACCGGGCCCACGATCGAGTCCCCACTGCCGTTCGCCGCCGACGAGGTGCGCGGCCAGGCCCGTGTCTGGGAGAGCGTGTTGGACCCGGACGGCACCATGCCCGTCGAGGAACGTGCCATGCAGGCCCGCGGCATCAGCGCCGGCCTCACCCGCGACGGTCTCGTGCACCGCAGGATGGCGCTGCTGCCCGAGATTGACGCGAAGTTCGAGACGTTGCTGAACGCGTACTTGAACCCGCGCAGCAAACCCACCTTCACCGACCCGGGCCCGGACCAGCTGAAAGACCCGCGCGCCACCGCCCAGGCCCGGCATGACGTGTTCGCCAGCCTGATCGATGGTGCCGCCCGCAGCGCCAACGCGCCGCGCACCGGTGGGGCTGCCCCGACGGTGCTGGTCTCGGTGCGGCAGGCCGACCTGACCGCCCGTTGCGGGTCCGGTTTCATCGAGGGCTGCGAGGCGGCCCTGTCAATGGCCGCGGTGGAGCAGCTCGTCTGCGCCGGCGGCACGCAGAACGTGTTGATCGGCGAGGATGGCCGGCTGATCAGCCTGAGCACGTCGGACCGGGTCTTCAACGCCCAACAACGCCGGGCAATCACCCTGCGCGATGGCGGCTGCATCATCCCCGGCTGCACGATCCCGGCCGCCTGGTCCGAGATCCACCACGTGATCGCGCACCGCGACGGCGGCAAAACCGAGGTGTGCAACGGTGTGCTGTTGTGTTGGTTCCACCACCGCACGATCGAGACCAGCGGTTGGCGCATCCTGATGATCGACGGGGTCCCGCACGTGAAACCGCCGCCCTGGCTGCGCAATGGCCGCTCCGACGTGGACACCCCGTGGCGAAGATCCACGAAGTCCCGCACCCAACTCGCCGACCTGCTCGAACACCACCCCGTGCTCGTCGAGTAGGCCGTCTGTCGAGGCGAATCACGCCCGCCGGTCTGCGACGCCGAGGGTGACAATCGCCGCAACGTCTTCGAGCGCAACTGCATCACCTTCACACCGTGGCGAGACGACGTCACACGTTTCGATAAGTTCGCCCGGACCTCTCGGGGCGCAGCGCTGCCGGGTCAGCCCTGCAGCGCTAGCGTGAACGGCAGCACCGCGCCGGCGCCGTGCTGGCGCAGCAGCCGCCCGGCGACGGTCAGGCTCCACCGGCTGTCGGCGATGTCGTCGACGAGCAGGATCGGGCGGCCGCTGAACTGCTCCAGCGCGGCGGCGAGCTCCGGTCCGACACTGAAGCGATCCCAGACGTTGGAGAGCCGGTAGGCGCTGTTGCCGCCGGAGCCGCCGGTCGGCCCGCCGTTCGCCCAGTCCAGGGTGCCGAGCAGCGGCAGCCGGCCCCGTTCCGAGATCGCGCGGGCGACCGAGTCGACGAGCTGCGGATGCCGGCGCGACGGCATCGCGACGACCGCGGCCGGGCGTTCCTCCCAGCCCCACTCGGCGAGCACGCGCACGCAGGCCTGCAGCATGGCCGGGGTTGCCGGGGCGTCGTTCGAGGCGGCTCCCAAGGATTCCGGCTCGCCCGGCGCAGTGGCGGTCGGTGCGAAGAGCGCCCGCAGCGGGCCGCCCCAGCCAAGGTCGCTCAGCCGGGCCAGCGCCCGGCCGGCTTCGAGCCGCTCGCCGGGCGGGATATTGCCCTTCACCGGCACGCCGAGCGAGGCCACCCCGGTGGGCCACTGAGCGCGCGGTTCGATGGCCACGCCGACCCGGTCGAGGGAGGCACTCGCGCTGGCAGCGGCATCCTCGGCCACGTCGACCGGGTACCAGACGCCCGCACAGTTGTCGCAGCGCCCGCAGGGCACAGCGGTGTCGTCGTCGAGGGCGCGCTGCAGGAACGCCATCCGGCAGTCGCCGGTGCGCTCGTATTCGATCATGGAGCGCTGCTCGGCGACGCGCTCTGCAGCAATACGGGTGTAACGCTCCCGGTCGTAGACCCAGGGCTGGCCGGTGGAGCTCCAGCCGCCCTGCACGCGGCGCACGGCGCCGTCGACGTCGAGCACTTTGAGCAGCAGCTCCAGCCGGGAGCGGCGCAGGTCAACGATCGCCTCCAGCGCCGGGGTGGAGAGAGGCCGCTCGCTCTGTGCGAGCGCGGCGAGCACGGCCTGGGCCTTTTCTTCGTCGGGCATCGAGGAGGTGGCGAAGTAGGTCCAGATCGCCTCGTCCTCGACGCCGGGCAGCAGCAACACGTCGGCGTTGTCGGTGGCGCGGCCGGCACGGCCGACCTGCTGGTAGTAGGCGACGGGCGAGGAGGGGGCGCCCAGGTGCAGCACGAAGCCGAGGTCGGGCTTGTCGAATCCCATGCCGAGCGCGCTGGTGGCGACGAGCGCCTTGATCTCGTTGCGCTTCAGCTGGCCCTCGAGGGCCTCCCGCTCGTCGGTGTCGGTCTGCCCGGTGTAGGCGTGCACGGTGTGGCCGGCCTCGCGCAGCAGCCGGGCGGTGTCCTCTGCCGCGGCGACGGTGAGCGAGTAGATGATGCCGCTGCCGGGCAGCTCGGCGAGGTGGCTGAGCAGCCAGGCGAGGCGGGCTTTCGCGTCGGGCAGCCGCAATACGCCGAGTCGCAGCGACGCGCGCGCGAGCGGTCCGCGGATCGTGAGAACCGGCGCGGCGGGCGCCGAGTCGTGCTGGGCGGCCACCGAGAGCTGCTCGGCGACATCCGTCACCACTCGGCTGTTGGCGGTCGCCGTCGTCGCCAGCACCGGCACGCAAGCCGGCATCTCGGCGATCAGTTCGCGCAGGCGCCGGTAGTCGGGCCGGAAGTCGTGGCCCCAGTCGCTGATGCAGTGTGCCTCATCGACCACGAGCAGGCCGACCCGGTCGATCAGTGCCGGAAGCTGCTCGTCGCGGAAGCGCGGGTTGTTCAGACGCTCGGGGGAGACCAACAGCACGTCGACCTCGTCGGTGCGCAGCTGTTCGAGCACGGCGCCCCACTCGTGGGCGTTTGCCGAGTTGATCGAGACGGCGCGCACGCCGGCGCGGGCGGCGGCGGCGACCTGGTCGCGCATGAGGGCGAGCAGCGGCGAGACGAGGATGGTGGGCCCCGCCCCGGCGTCGCGGAGCAACTTCGTCGCGACGAAGTACACCGCGGACTTGCCCCACCCGGTGCGCTGCACGACGAGGGCGCGGCGGCGTTCGGCGACGAGGGCCTGAATCGCCTCAAACTGGCCGTCGTGGAAGTCGGCGTCCGGACGGCCGACCAGGGCACGCAGCGCGGCGAGTGCGGCGGGGCGGATGCCGTCGGCGCCGGTCTCAGCGAGGTTGTACGTGTCGATCGGCTGCTCGTCTACGTTCTGCATGTTGTTCACGGTTACAGCCTGACAGACGCCGCTGACATCGAGGTCTGCGGCGCGGCCCGCGGAGCTCAGAGCGGCTCTGCCGTTCGCGCTGCCGCCCCGCTCGCGCTCAGCGCCGTGAGGCGCCGGATGCCCGGTCGGTGTGGGCGCGGCGTGCGATGCGCACCGGAACGGCCCGCCGCCTCGGCACGACGAGACCAAGCAGCATGGGCACAAGCAGACCGGATGCTGCGAGGATGAGCCACCACATTTCCTGGGTCATGCCGCCCAGAGTAGGAACTTTTGCTGGGCGACTGCCGAGAGCCGGCTGGGTGAGCGGAGCCCTCGCGCCGCAGACCCCGACCGCTTTTCACAACAGCTGCAAGCCCACACGGGGCGTCGAGGGGTTCCCCCGCCGGCATCGTGTTACTGCAGGATGCGAAACCCGGGCGCCGGGCGCTGGAACCAGTGCCGCGTTGAGTCGGTCCGCAGTACGTCCTTGACCTCGACGGTCGCGATGTCCGCGCCCTGTGGTCCGCGGCCCAGCCAGTCGAGCATCTGCTCGACCGCCGCTTCCCCGCCATACACCTCGGCCTCGACCGCGCCGTCAGGGCGGTTGCGCACCCACCCGGAGATGCCGAGGCGTTCCGCCTCGGCGCGGGCGGCGTAGCGGAATCCGACGCCCTGCACCTGACCACGCAGGATGACGTGCTTGGCGGCCGTCACCGGGCGCCGGCTGCCACGTCGGCGGGAGGCTGAGTCATGTCGGAATCCTACGCTCGTCGTTCGGGGGAGGTGGGTGGCCGCGCCGCTTAGTCGGCGGGGACGGTCGCGCCGGCCCGCGAAGCCGCGGAGAGCGGGTCGCGGTAGCTGTTCAGCATCGTGCCGTTCGCGAAGCGGCGGCTGCCGGTGAGTTCGAGAGCGATCTGCTCCGCGAAGAGCGGTATGCCCTCGCCGAGAGCGATCGGGTGCACGTAGAGCCGCACCTCGTCGATGAGGTGCTCGTGAAGCAGCGATTGCGCGAACCGGGACCCTCCCGCGACGCTGATCGCCGTGCCCTGCTGCGCGCGCAGTGCGGCGATCTCCGCGGCCGGGGAAGCCGTGGCCAGGCGCGAGTTCTCCCAATCCACGTTCTCCAACGTGGTGGAGAAGACGATCTTCTGCTGGGCGTTCAGGATCTTCGCGAGCGGCTGCGTTGACGTCGGCCAGTGCGCCGCCTGGTCGAGGTAGTTCACCCGCCCGAGCAGCATCGTGTCCGAGCTCTGCATCAACACCTCCTGGTGGGCGAACAGCTCCTCGTCGAGCCGTTCCATCGCCCAGTCCAGCTCGCCGCCGGGGCCGGCGACGAATCCGTCCAACGTGATCTGCATGCCCAGACTCACGATTCTCATGGTCCTTCTCCTTGTTCGTGGTCGCCCGATCCTGTGCAGGCGGATGCCGCGGCATCCGACGTGTGAACCCGGTTGTCGTGAACCTAAATCGGGGGCAGCACGCTGTCAAGGGATGGCTGCGCTCGTGTGGAAGAACCGTCGCCGCGCGGCCGCGGAATCCGGCATGCTGGGTGGATGACAGCCAGCCCATCACCGGTGTTGCCCGGTTCGCCCGTCGCGCCCATTTTCGGCGCGGAGCCCGCGGCCACCCGCGACGAGTCGATCGCCCATTTCAGGGCGAAACTCGCGTTCGAGACCGACGCCTCCGACGTCTATGCCGAACTCTCGGCGGGCACGGCGAGCTTCGTGCTGCTCGACACCCGGGGTGACGCGGCCTGGGAACAGGGCCGGGCCGCCGGCGCCATCCACCTGCCGACCGCGCGGATCACGAGCGATGCCGAGGCACTCTTCCCGGCCGGAACGAACATCGTCGTGTACTGCTGGAGCCCAGGTTGCAACGGCAGCACCAAGGCGGCACTCGCGCTGGCGCTGCTGGGCTACCCGGTGCGCGAGATGATCGGCGGATTCGAGTACTGGGCCAGGGAGGGCTACCCGGTGCAGACAGATACCGGAACCGCCACCCGCGCGGTCGATGAGCTGGTGGGGCCGGTCGGGGCACCGGGCGCTGAGGTCAGCGGCACCCGCTGCGACTGCTAGCTGGGTCACACCAAACTGAGAACATGTTGGAATCTCTATGCGCCGGGCGGCGGCTGGCGCCTACTATGAACCATGGATGTGACGCTTCGCGCACTGCAGACCGCTGTTCCGCCCACCGTGCTGGTACAGGAGGCGGTGCGAGACGTCTTCGCCAGCCAGCCCGGCCTCAGCCGGCTCGGGCAACGCCTGGTCAGCACGGCCTTCAACGCTTCGGGCATCGAAACGCGCTACTCGGTGATCGAGGAACTCTCGCTGGCCCAGCTGCCGGGCGATCACCAGTTCTTCGACGCCGAGACGGGGCTGCTGCTCAGCCCCGGCACCAAGGTGCGCAATGAGCTCTACATACAGCAGGCGACGCCGCTCTTCGTCGAGGCGGCGCGGCGCTCGCTCGCGGCGTGTCCCGGCATCGAGGCCGCCGATGTGACCCACGTCGTCACCGTCTCGTGCACCGGCTTCTACCAGCCGGGGCCGGACTACATGCTGGTGCGAGAGCTGGGGCTGGCGCCCTCCGTGCAGCGCTACCACCTGGGCTTCATGGGCTGCTATGCCGCTATGCCAGCGCTCCGCACCGCCCGACAGTTCGTCGAGGCCGACCCGAGCGCCGTCGTGCTTGTCGTCAGCGCCGAGCTCTGCACGCTGCACCTGCGCAGCTCGAACGACCCGGACGAGATCGTCGCGTCCTCGCTGTTCGCCGACGGCGCGGCCGCCGGAATCGTCAGCGCCCAGCCGCTGCACGACGGGGAGCTCGCGTTCAAGCTCGACCGTTCCGAGACCGTGCTGACCCCGGTCGGCGAGGGCGACATGGCGTGGAAGATCGGCGACAACGGCTTTGAGATGGTGCTTTCCAGCTATGTGCCGCACATCATCGACGAGCACATCGGCAGCGCGCTCACGCCCCTGTTCTCGCCCGAGCCGGTGCTCGCCGCGGCGCTCGCCGCCGGGGCCGCAGGGGAGGCGGTGCAGCACTGGGCGATCCACCCGGGCGGGCGCAGCATCCTCGACAAGGTGGAGCAGAAGCTGGGCCTCAGCGAGCAGCAGCTCGTGCCGGCCAGGGACACGCTGCGCGACTTCGGCAACATGTCGAGCGCGACGGTGTTGTTCGTGCTGAAACACATCATCGAGGCGCCCCGCACTGCCGAGGGCGAGCGCGTGCTCGCGATGGCGTTCGGCCCTGGGCTCACCGTGGAGACGGCGCTGTTGACCGTCGCCGGGGTGCGCGCGCCGGTTGCGTCCGGGGCGCCAATGGATGCCGAGGAATCCGCCACAGCGGGCGAGGGCGCCCCCGCCACGCCTCCGCCTGCCGCCGCCACGGTGCTCACGGCGTGACCCCAATGGGCTTCGCGCTGCGCCGGCGGGCGACGGACGCCACCGAGCTCATGGATGCCGCCGGCGCCGACCCGGCGAAGTTGGAGCGCACCTACGAGCAGTTCGGCATGATCAACGCCGCCGTCTCCGGCTGGCGCGACACCTACCGCCACTTCGTGCACCCCCATCTCTCGGCCACCCACGACACCACCTTGCTCGATATCGGTTCCGGTGGAGGAGACCTCCCGCTCTCGCTGGCCCATTGGGCCTCCAACGACGGCCTCCGCCTGCAGGTCACCGCCATCGACCCGGACGGCCGCGCCGACGACTTCGCGCAGCGCCAGCTGGTGCTCCGCCACCCGGCCCGCCGCCAACCCGGTGTCGGCGGCGTGGAGTTTCGCCGTGCGTTCAGCTCGGAACTCGTCGCGGAGGGCGCACAGTTCGACCTCGTCGTCTCCAATCACATGTTGCACCACCTCACTCCCGCCGAGCTCGGCGGGCTGCTCTTCGACAGCGAACAGCTGGTGCGGACCGCATCCGGCAGCGGGCGTGCCGGTTCAGACTCCCCGCGGCTGCCGCGCGTGCTGCACAGCGACATCACCCGGAGTGCCCTGGCCTACGCGGGATTCGCGCTGGGTACGCTGCCGTTCGCCCGCACCCTCTTGAAGGACTCGTATATTCGTGCCGACGGCCTCACCTCCATTCGTCGCAGCTACCGGCCAGCCGAGCTGCGCGTCGCACTGCCCCCGGGCTGGACGGTGCTGCCGCGGAGCCGCTTCCGCTACCTGTTGACGTGGGCCGGTCCCGATGCCTGACACGCTAATCCCGGGCACCGACACGACGTCGGACACGCGTGAGAGCGCTCGGGCCGTCGAAGCCCAGGAGGGTGAAGCCCAGGAGGGTGAGGCCCAGGCGTACGAGGCGCCGGTGGATGTCGCCGTGGTCGGCGCCGGCCCGGTGGGGTTGCTCCTGGCCTGCCTGCTGGTGCAGCGCGGCCTGAGCGTGGCCGTGCTCGAGTCGCGCGAGCAGGGCTCTGAGCACTCGCGGGCGATCGGTATCCACCCGCCGGGGCTGGCCGTGCTCGCACAGCTCGGGCTGGCCGAGCCCGCGACCGCGGCTGGCACGCCGATCTTTCGCGGTGAGGCGTGGTGCGACGGTGAGACGCTCGGCGGGCTCGACATCAGCGAGGCGGGCGGGCGCTACCCGTTCGTGCTCGCCCTGCCGCAGCGCGACACCGAGCGACTGCTCCGCGAGCGGTTGGTCGAGTTGTGCGGCGGCCACGACCCGGTGCGCCGCGGGGCGCGCGTCGTCGCGTTCGCGCAACGAGGCGGCGTCGTGCACGTTGAGCTGGCGTCCACTTCCACGGCGGACCTGCGAGCGCGCTACCTCGTCGGCGCGGACGGGCCGCGGAGCCGGGTGCGCGAGTACAGCCGCATCCGCTGGCGTGCCTTCGGCGCCGCGCAACCGTACCTGATGGGCGACTTCCGCAGCGCGGCGGCATCGCGCCTCACCCGGCCCGGCCCGATCACCGCGCCGCACGCACCGACGACGGCGCTGCTCGCCTTCGAACGCGCGGGCGTTGTCGAGTCCTTCCCGCTGCCGGGAGGCTGGCGCCGCTGGGTGGTGCTCACGGAGAGCCTGCAGCCGGAGGCGACCGCCGCCGAGCTCGCCGCGACGGTGCGGCAGCGCACCGGGTTCGCATTGCACGCGGCATCCGGCACCGATTCCGACTCGGCCGACGCGGAGCGCAGCGCGCGCTCGATCAGCGCCTTCGCCGTGCAGCAACACCTCGCCACCCGGATGGCGGTCGGCCGCATCGCCCTGGTCGGCGACGCAGCACACGAGGTGAGTCCGATCGGCGGTCAGGGCATGAACCTCGGCTGGCTGGATGCCGCTGCCCTCGCCCCGGCGCTCGAGCTGGCCGTGCGCGGTGGCCACGCACTGGGCTCCCTGGCCCTCGCGGACTACGACGCCGGGCGACGCCGGGCCGCGCGCCGCGCCGTGATGCAGGCCTCGTTCAACATGGGCGTGGGCCAGCCGGCGCACGGAACGCGGCTGGCCGTGCGCAACGCGCTCGTGCGGGGCCTGTCCCGGCCGCCGTTTCGGGGGCTGCTGGCGCAAGCCTTCACCATGCGCGGGCTCTGAGCGGCTGGAGCGAGAGCAGCCGTGCTCAGCACTCGATGACGTTGACGGCGAGCCCGCCCTCGCTGGTCTCCTTGTACTTCGTCATCATGTCGAGGCCGGTCTGTCGCATCGTCTCGATCACGGTGTCGAGCGAGACGAGGTGCGTGCCGTCACCGTGCAGGGCGAGCCGGGCGGCCGAGACAGCGGTCGACGCCGCGATCGCATTGCGCTCGATGCAGGGCACCTGCACGAGCCCGCCGACCGGGTCGCACGTGAGGCCGAGGTGGTGCTCCATGGCGATCTCTGCCGCGTTCTCCACCTGCCGCGGCGTGCCGCCGAGCACAGCGCAGAGCGCTCCGGCCGCCATGGCGCAGGCGGAGCCGACCTCGGCCTGGCAGCCGCCCTCCGCCCCTGAGATCGAGGCGTTGGCCTTCACGAGGGAGCCGATCGCGGCGGCCGTGAGCAGGAAGTTGCGGATGCCAACGGGCGAGGCCCCCGCCACGAAACGCAGGTAGTAGTGCCCCACCGCCGGGATGATGCCGGCCGCGCCGTTGGTGGGCGCCGTGACGACACGGCCGCCCGCCGCGTTCTCCTCGTTGACGGCGAGGGCGAAGGCGTGCAACCACTCGGTGGACGTGTCGCGCTCCCGCACCGGCTGGCCGTCGTGAGCGTCGAGCTGCGCGCGCACGGCGGGCGCGCGGCGCTTGACGCCGAGGCCGCCGGGCAACACGCCCGTCGTGGCGAGTCCATTGTCGACGCAGCTGCGCATGGCCGCCCAGATGGCGTCGAGGCCGGCGTCCAGGCCCTCCTGCCCGTGCACCGCCTCCTCGTTGGCGCGAGCGATGTCGCAGAGCCCGACACCCTGCTCCTCGCAGAGGGCGAGCAGCTCGGCCGAGCTGGAGTAGGGCAGCGGATGCCGGGCGGTGGCCGCCGCGGTGACCGGCAGAGGGCGCGGCGCAGTCGCTGCCTGTGCGCTATCCGATCCGTTGCCGTCCGAACCGGCCGTCCTTGCGCCGGCCACGCCCGACGCGAGGCCGGGTGCCAGCGCGCCGGCGTCCTCGCTGGCCCGGCGGATGAAGCCGCCGCCCACCGAGTAGTAGGTCTCGCGCAGCAGCTCACGCTCGCTGCCGTCGGCGTCCCGCTCCCAGGCGTGCAACGTCATCGCGTTCGGGTGCCCCGGCAGCCGGGTGAACGGCGCGAACGTGATGTCGTCGCGGGTGATCTGCACCGGTCGGGTTCCGGCCAGCTGTACGATGCCGTGCCCGACGGCCGCCTTCGGCAGTGTGCTCCAGGCGCCGCGCACCGCGTCAGGGTCGCAGTCCTCCGGGCGCAGGCCGGCGAGTCCGGCGACGATGGCGTCCGGGGTGCCGTGGCCGATGCCGGTCGCGCCGAGCGAGCCGAAGAGCACGCAGGAGATTCGATCGACCCGGCCGAGGACGGCGGGGTGGCCGGCGCCGAGGCGGTCGGCGAAGTCGAGGGCAGCCCGCATGGGGCCGACCGTGTGGGAACTGGACGGGCCAATACCGATCGAGAACAGATCGAGGGCTGAGACGAACGCTGTCACCTGTCCATCGTAGGGAGTGGGGTGCGCAGCCGTGTGGCGTCTGTTCGCAGAATCGTGCGTTGCGGGCGCTTTCGGCGCGACTTTTCGGGGTAGCGGTGCGATTCCCGTCACGACAGCGCGATGTAAGCGGCACGACAGTGATCTGTGAGTGCCCGCGCGCAGACTCACACTGTGCCGCCCGCTGACGCAGACTCTGCGCAGCCGATCTGGCGCTCACACAGACTGAAAGGATCGCCATGAGCACACCGCTCACCGGGCGTGAGGCATCCGCCCGATCCACCACGAGCAACTGGGCCGTCGAGGCCAACGGGCTCGTCAAGACTTTTGGCAGCAACCGCGCCGTCGACGGCGTCGACCTCCGCGTGCAGACCGGAACCGTCTATGGGGTGCTCGGCCCCAACGGCGCGGGCAAGACGACGACCATCAGCATGCTCGCCACCTTGCTGCGCCCGGATGCCGGCGAGGCCCGCATCTTCGGGCACGACGTGCAACGCGAATCACAGGTCGTGCGCCAACTGATCGGCGTCACCGGCCAATACGCCTCCGTCGACGAGACCCTCTCCGCCACAGAGAACCTCGTGCTGTTCTCCCGCCTGCACGGCCTCAGCTCCTCCGCCGCGAAGCGCAAGGCGAGCGAGCTGCTCGAGGAGTTCGGGCTCATCGAGGCCGCGAAACGGCCGCTCAAGAACTTCTCCGGCGGCATGCGCCGGCGCCTCGACCTGGCTGCCAGCCTCATCGCGCAGCCGCCGCTGATCTTCCTGGACGAGCCGACGACGGGGCTGGACCCGCGCACCCGCGCACAGATGTGGGACACGATCCGGCGACTTGTGGCCACCGGCTCGACCGTGCTCCTCACCACGCAGTACCTCGACGAGGCCGACCAGCTGGCCGACCGCATCGCCGTGATCGACCGCGGCCGCGTCGTCGCGGAGGGCACAGCCGACGAGCTCAAGGCGTCCGTCGGCGAGTCGAGCCTCGAGCTGCGGCTCGTCGACCCCGCCGACCTCGAAGATGCGCGCGTCGCCATCGCGAACGTGCTCGGCGTCGAGGCGAGGGTCTCGCCGGAGGCCGGCCGGATCACGGCCCCGATGAACAACCCCGACCTTGTCACAGAGCTGCTCGTCACCCTGCGCGATGAGGGGGTGCGGCTCGCCGAGATGAGCGTGCAGAAGCCGTCGCTAGACCAGGTCTTCCTCACCCTCACCGGCCACGGCGTCGACGACAGCGACACAGCTGACGCCGCCACCGGTGAGAACACCGATTCCGCCACTCTTGAAGGGAGCCGCGCATGAGCACCACCAGCCTGAACACGCCGCCGCGCGTTGAGAACGCGCATCCAGCGCAGTCCATCACCCCCGGCGTCGACCGCCAGTTGAAGAACCGGGTCACGTTCGCCGAGACCGCCTCGCACACGCTTACCATGGCGTACCGCGGGCTGTTGAAGATCAAGCGGACGCCGGAGCAGCTGTTCGACGTCACGCTGCAGCCCATCATCTTCACCGTGATGTTCACCTACATCTTCGGCGGCGCCATCTCCGGCGACGTGCAGAGCTACCTGCCGGTCATCATCCCCGGCATCCTGGTGCAGACGGTCATCACCACCTCCGTCGTCACCGGCGTGCAGCTGCGCGAAGACATGGACAAGGGCGTTTTCGACCGCTTCCGATCGCTCCCGATCGCCCGCATCGCGCCGCTCTCAGGAGCGCTGCTGGCCGACACGGTGCGTTACGGAATCGCCACCGTGCTCACCTTCACGATGGGCTTCATCATGGGGTTCCGGCCCGAGGGCGGCCTGGGCGCCGTGGCCGTGGCCGGACTCCTGGTGATCGCGTGCTCCTGGGCGATCAGCTGGATCTTCGCCTTCTTCGGCGTGATCGCACGCACCGCCTCGAGCGTGCAAGGCATCTCGATGCTGGTGCTCTTCCCGCTCACATTCCTCTCCAACGCCTTCGTGCCCGTCGAGACCATGCCGACCTGGCTGCAGTGGTTCGTGAACATCAACCCGGTGTCGCACCTGGTGACGGCCGTGCGCGAGCTCGTGAACACCGGCACCTTCGGTGTGGAGGCCTACCTTTCGCTGCTGGGCGCCGGCGTCATCGTCGCCATCTTCGCCCCCTCACAGTCCGGGCTTATATGCGCAAGGCCTGAAATTGCGAAGCAATTTCAGCGCCTTGCGAAAGGCGGCAGCCCCAACCAAGGAAACCTCAAAAACCACCAGTCACGAGGGCGGCTGCCCCAGGAACCTTCAAAAACCACCAGTCAAGAGGGCGGCTGCCCCAGGAAACCTCAAAAACCACCAGTCACGAGGGCGGCTGCCCCAGCTACGCTCCACCCCGCACCAAGCGGTTGAGGCAGAACGGCCGTCCCCACTCCCCGGCAGCTACCCACCCCACTCCACCTCAATAACGGCATAAGCCCGCGCCGCCCGCTCGTTGAGGCTGAGCAGCGCAACCCCCGCCCGGGCATCCCGCAGCGCATCCGGCCCGAACAGCCGCTCGATGCGGGCGGCCTGGGATGCCAGGTTCAGGGAAGGCAGGTCTTGCCGCCCGTGCAGGCCCTCGGCCAGAGCGAAGAGCTCCAGGCCGAGGGCCTGTCGCTCGTCCTGCGGGATCGCCCAGAGCGCGAGAGCGGCGGCCGATGTTCCGAGCACCGGCTTGTCGCTGAACTCGGGGCGCGCGCGGCGGTAGCCGATGACTCGGGCCCGGAGCGTCTTGACCTGACGGGCGACGAGGTCGGTGTCGCCGGTGCCGTCGGTGAGTTGGGCCGCGATGAACGCGGACAGCGCCATCTGGAACCATGGGGATGAACGTTGTGCCCCGGTGCGGAAGCCATTGATCGCCTCCGCGAAGAGCCGCTGCGCGGTGGGGAGATCGCCGTCCACGCGCATCACCTCCGCCAGGCCGACCTGGCCGATCGAGCGCAGCTCAAGGGCATGCTCCGACTGTCGGTTGATCGCGGCGAATCGCGTGAAGACGTCACGCGCCTCCTCGAGCTGCCCGGAGCCCAGGAGATTGACCGCGAAGATCCACTCCAATTGCTGCAGGTCGTCCGGCACGTCCAGATCGAGGAGCCCGCTTCGCGCCCGCCCGCTCCATCGCAGTGCGTCGTCGTGTCGCGCGGACTGGCTCGAGAGCTGCGCCAACATCATCGCGGCCATCGCGGCCGCCCAGGTGTCTTCGATCTGGGCCGCCAGTTCCCATGCGCGCGCAGCGGCACGCGCTGCGACGAGTGGTTCCCCGTCGTTCTCGGCGATCTGCGCAGAGAACAGGTTGCCGAGGAGCGCGGTCGCGACGTCATCGTCATCGCGCATCGTGTCGAGCATCGCGCGCGCCGCGTCGAGGTCTGTCGCCGCAGACAGGAATCGGCCGAGTGCGCGCAACCGCGGTGGCACGTACTCGGTGCGCCCGAGAAGCGTGCGCACCTGCACGAGGGCGCGCATGCCGCCGGTGTCGCCGACGAAAAGCCCGGTGGCCGCGAGCACCGTGAAGCTGCCGATGGCCGCCTCCAAGTGGTCGGCATCCGGAACATAGCCGCGGGTCGCATCGAGCACGAGCGGTGCGAACGCGACCACCTCGCTGTGTGCGCTGCGCACCGTCCAGTAGTAAGAGAGCAGTGCGAAGACGTCGAGCACGGTCCTGGCGTCACCGGAATCGATTGACTCGCGCAACACCATCACGAGGTTGTCCTGTTCCATCGTGACGGAGCGGAACATGGCAATCTGGCCGGGGCCCTGTGCATGCTCGAGGGCGCCGCGAGCGAACGTCGTCGCCCACGAATGCACGGCCAGCCTGGCCCACTCGGCTTCCGCGCTTCCGCGCAGCTGGGCCTGCCCGAACTCGCGCACGGTCTCGAGCATGCGGTAGCGCAGCGTGCCGGTCTCCTCGTGCTCGTGCACGACGACAAGTGATTGGGCGACGAGCGCATCGAGCACGTCGATCGAGAGCGCGCCGTCATCGGTGCCGTCAGCAGCCCCGCCGGCGCCCTGCGCCTCCGCCGCGATCACGGCCTCGGCGGCCTCCGCGCTGAATCCGTCGGCGAACAGCGAGAGCCGTGCGAGCGCACGCTGCTCGGCCGGGCGCAGCAGCCGCCAGCTCCAGTCGATGACGGCCTGCAACGTCTGGTGGCGCTCGGGGGCGGAGCGATCGCCGTTCGTGAGCAGCGCGAAGCGATTGCCCAGCCGGCTCTCGATCTGTTCGACGGTGAGGGAGCGCACGCGTGCGGCGGCGAGCTCGATGGCGAGCGGCAGCCCGTCAAGACGGGTGCAGAGCCGCGCGATGACGTCGAGGGGCATCGACGCCCCCGGGCGGGCCGCCTGCGCGCGTTCGACGAACAGTGCCACGGCCGGGCCGTAGTGCTGCGGCGTCGCGGCGTCGGATGCCGCAGAGAGCGGGCCGAGCGCGTACACGCGCTCCGCGGTGAGCTCGAGCGGGCTGCGGCTCGTGGCCAGCACGTGCAGTTCCGGGCACGACGCGAGCAACTCGGCGATCCACTCGGCCGAGCCACCCAGCACATGCTCACAGTTGTCGACGACGAGCAGCGTCGGCTGCGCGGCGAGCTCGGCCACGACGCGCACGCGCACGTCTGGTCGGGCGACGGCATCCGCGAGCCGCTGGCCGGCCGGCAGTTCACGGATGCCGAGGGTGCTCGCGAAGGCGAGCGTGACGTCGTCGTCGCTGCGCACGCTGGCAAGCTCGACGACGACGATCAGGGGGAGTTCGGAGCGGCGTGCCAGCTCGTGGGCCAGCCGTGTCTTGCCGAGGCCGCCGGCACCCACGATCGTCACGAGGCGGGACGTCTCGAGTGCGGCGTCGAGCGCCGCGACATCCGCTGCCCGCCCGCGCAACTCGTTGGGGGCGGCCCGCACGCCGATCGATGTCGAGCGTTTCGGCGTCAGCGCGGGTCGCTCGTGCTCGCCGACGAGGATCGCCGCGTTGAAGGCGATCAGCTCAGCCCCTGGCGATGCGCCCAGCTGCTCGCGCAGCTGTCGGCGGAACTCGGCGAACGCGGCCAGCGCCTCGGTGGGGCGCCCGGAGTCGACGAGGGCGCGCAACAGGAGCAGCGCGGTCCTCTCGTTGAGCGGGTCGGCCTGCACGAGCGCGCGCAGTGGGGCGAGCGCCCCTTCGGCCTGCCCGGTGTTGAGCAAGCACTGGGCGCGCGCCTCCAGCAGCCGGGTGCGGAGGCGCGCGGCGACCACCGTGAGCTGATCGCGCACTTCGCCCGCGGGCAGCTCGGCGCCGGGCTCGCCCCGCCAGAGTTCGAGCGCGCGGGTGACGGCGTCCAGCGCCTGGTCCGGGGAGTTGTTCGCGGCCAGGGCCGCGGCGTGGGCCGACAGCGCGCTGGCCCGCGCGATGTCGAGCTCGTCGGCGGCAACCCGCAGCGCGTAACCGCTGGCGTCGGAGTGGATCAGGCCGTCGGCGACGACGCCGCGCAGGCGCGAGACGAGCGTCTGCAGCGCCGCTTTCGCCTGCTTCGGCGGTTCATCGGCCCAGAGCTCGTCAATCAGGAACTCGACGCTCAACGACCCGCCGAGGGGCCGTTGCGAGCCGAGCGCGAGCGCGGTGAGCAGCGTCTTGGCCAGAGCGCCGCTCGGCTCGACGAGCACGCCGTTCTTGCCCTCCACCTGCACGGGGCCGAGCACGGCGACCCGGGGTGGGGGAGTGCGGGTGCGCGTGGCGGCGGCGAGGCGCTCGCCCACCTCGAACTCACCCTCTGACCGCGCGTCATCCTGCACCCTGCGATCCTAGTTTGCGCCGATGCCCGCCTGCTGTGGCCGCCGGCACTGCTGCGGGGCGCATCACAGGCGGCGTTCCCGATTGTTGCGTTTCTTTACGCTCGGGTACTCTGGATTCAGTGACAATCACGACATCTTCCCTGACCATCCGGCCCGCCCTCGACTCCGAGGCTGCGGCCATCGGTCAGCTCACGGAACGCGCCTTCCGCGCCGGCGCCTACGGCCATCTGCCGGTCAGCGATGAGCGCCGGGCGCTGCTGCACGATGCGGCCGGCCGCGCGGCATCCGGAAGCCTCCTGGTCGCGGTGGACGAGCACGACACCATCCTCGGCACCAGCAGCGTGCTGCGCGCCGACGCCGCCTACGCGCGCCGCGCCAACCCGGGCGAGGCCGAGGTGCGCCTGCTCGCCGTCGATCCAGAGGCGCGCGGCGCCGGCATCGGCGAGGCCCTGATGCGGGCCAGCCTCGAGGTCGCCCTCGAGTGGGGCGCCACCGCCCTCGTGCTCGACACTGGCGATCTCAACCTGGCCGCCCAGCGGCTGTACGAGCGGCTCGGCTTTGAGCGCGAGGCCGTCATCGCCGGCACCGGAAGCGCCGCATCGCTCGTCATCTACCGCCTGCCCTTGCAGCAGCGGCCCGACGAGGTGCTCGTGCGCCTGATGCACGACGACGAGACGGATGCCGTCGCGAGCCTCTCCGAGCGTGCCTATTCACACGACTACACGCTGAACGACTCCTACCGTGCGTCGATCGTCGACGTCGCCGGCCGTGCGGCGGAGCACCAGGTGTGGGTCGCCGTCGACACCGTCACCGGCGCCCTGCTCGGCACGGTGTCGACGCCGCGTGCCGGAGCCACCATGACCGACCTCGCCGAGCCGGGCGAGATGGACTTCCGCCTGCTTGCCGTCAGCCCGGACGCCCGCCGCCGCGGGCTCGGCGAACTGCTCAGCCGGCACGTGCTGCTCCTCGGCCGTCTGCGCCGGGTCAGCCAGGTCGTCATGAACTCCGGTCCCGAGATGCTCGGCGCGCACAAGCTCTACGCCCACATCGGCTTCGACCGCCTGCTTGACCGCGAGCCGGTGATGACGTTCCCGAACGGCAACCAGCTCAAGCTGCTGAGCTTCGGCTACGCGCTCACCGCGTAGCAGTGCCCTGCTCGGGCGGCCCAGACCTGCTCGGGCGGCCCAGACCTGCTCGGGCGGCTAGGCCCGCTCGAGCAGCTCGGCCGTGCTGAGCACCTCGGCGAACTCGCCGCCGTGCAAGGTGACTGCCGTCGCGCGGGCGAGCTCGTCGGCGCTGAGCCGCACGCCGCCGGGCCCCTCCAGGTCGAAGGTGTAGGTGGCGTCGATCGGCAGCAGCACCTGATAGCCCAGGTTGCCACCCATCCGGGCCGTCGTGTCGACGCACATGTTGGTCTGGATGCCGCAGAGCACGATCTGCTGGATGCCCTTGTCATCGAGCCAGCCGGCCAGGTCCGGGTCGCCGAAGAACGCCGAGTTGACCTGCTTCGTGACGAACAGCTCGTGCGGGGCGGCGGCGACGAAGTCGACCAGCGCGTTGCCTGGGGCGCTCGGGTTCAGCGGGGAGTCCTCGTCCGAGTCGTGCCGCACCAGCACCACCGGGCGACCGGACGCAGCCCAGGATTCGAGCAGGCGCTGCACGTTCGCCTCGCAGTCCGGGTTGTTGCGGGTGCCCCAGCCGGGGTCGTTGAAGCCCTTCTGCATGTCGATCACGATCAGGGCGGCGTTGGGGTCGAGGCTCATGCACCCATAATGGCGGCTGCGGGCGGCATCCGGAAGTGGCAACGCGGCAACGCGCTAGTCTGGCCAGCATGATCCTGGAACACGCCCTGCTGCCGGTTCTGCCCGGGCGGGAGGCCGAGTTCGAGGCCGCGTTCGCCCGCGCCCGTCCGCTGATCGAACGCCAGCCTGGCTTCCTCAGCCTGCGCCTGTCCCGCGGCATCGAATCGGCATCGAGCTACCTGCTGCTCGTGGAGTGGCAGAGCGTCGAGGCCCACGAGCTGGGCTTCCGCGGCTCGGCGGAGTACCAGCAGTGGCGCCGGCTGCTGCATCCGTTCTACGAGCCGTTCCCCGTGGTCGAGCACTACGCGAGCGTGCTCGAGGCCTGAGCTGCGCGGCTCGGCCTGTGCAGCTCGGCCTGCACAGGCCCTGCCCAGTGCGCGCTGCTAGTCTGTTCTCAGGCCGCTGACCGCGGCCCCGGACGAGGGATCAGTACCCGGAACGCGACAAGACTGGCCACGGGAGTGCACAGTCATGTCATGGATCATCCTTATCGTCTCCGGCGTGCTCGAAGCCGTCTGGGCCACCGCGCTCGGCAAGTCTGAGGGCTTCACGAAGCTCTGGCCGTCGGTCATCTTCGGCATCAGCATCGTGCTCAGCATGGGCGGCCTCGCTCTCGCCATGCGTGGAATCTCGACCGCGACGGCGTACGCCATCTGGGTCGGCATCGGCGCATCGCTCACCGTCATCTACGCCATGGTCACCGGCGATACGAGCGTCTCGTGGATCAAGATCGCGTTGCTGATGGGGCTCGTCGGCTGCATCGTCGGCCTCAAGTTCGTCGACTAGCGAGCCCTGCCAACGCGCGGCGCGGGGAGCCGCGGCGCTCGGCGAAACCTGACAGACCCTGGCCGCAGTCGGTCGAGCTTGTCCCGCTGGTCGAACTCGTCCCGCTGGTCGAGCCTGTCCCGCTGGTCGAGCCTGTCGAGACCCCGATTTCGACAGCCTCGATCAGCAGGGGTTCCGCACTCCCCGTTGGCTCGAGGGAGCGCCAGCGACCGAAGCCAACCCGCCCACATCCCGCCGAGCGCCCGGGCACAAGGTGCCACCCAGCGCTCCAATCCCAGCGCTCCATTCCCGGCGCTAGACGTAAACGACGACCGCCCAGGCCAGCCCGGCGATCAACACCCAAGAGAGCAGGCCGACCAGCAGCGCGCGCCAGCCGGTGAGCACCAGCTCCCGCAGCCGCACCGCCGAGCCCAGGCCGAACAGCGCCATGGCGAGCAGCGCCGTCTGCATCCAGTCGGCGACCTCCAGCACGGCATCCGGAACGGGCAGCACGGTGCGCACGACGACGGCCGCGAGGAACCCCAGCACGAACAGCGGCACGATCGGCGGCCGTGCTCCGGCATCCGGTGCCGTGCCGCCGGTGGCCTCTGCAAGGGCGACGGCGGCGCTGTGCTTGCGGCGCTCGATGCCGGCGACGGTCGCAACCATTGGGGCCAGCAAGACGACGCGGGTCAGCTTGACGACGATCGCGACGGCCAGCGCGGCCGGTCCGGCGATCTGGGCCGTTGCGACGACCTGGCCGACGTCGTGCACGCTGGCGCCGACCCACTGCCCGAACTGCTCGTTGCTGAGGCCCAGCGGATGCCAGAGCAACGGCAGCACGGCGATCGCGAGCGTTCCGCAGAGCGTGACGAGGGCGACCGGCGTCGCCGTCTCCTCGTCCTTGGCCCTGACCACGCCACTCATGGCGCCGATCGCCGAGGCGCCGCAAATCGAGAAACCGGTCGCGATCAGCAGCGGCTGGTGGCCGGGCAGCTTGAAGGCGCGGCCGAGTCCGATCGTGCCGACGAAGGTGAGCAGCACGATCACGACGATCATGGCGATCGAGATCCAGCCGAGGCCGAGGATGTCTACGAGGCTGAGCTTCAGGCCGAGCAGCACGACGCCGAGGCGCATGAACTTCTTCGAGGCCACTCCGAGGCCGGCCTTGAGCGGGCCGCCGAGGGCTGGCCGGAGCGCCGGGATCTGGGCGACGATGATGCCGAGCGCCACGGCGGCCGTCAGCAGCGGCACCGCGGGGATCAGAGCGTGGATTCCCCATGACAGGAGGGCGGCCGCGGCCGCGAGGGCGATACCGGGCAACCACTTCACCCATCGAGCCTAACGGCACGCCAGAACCACAAAAACAGGAGCAGAGCCCCGGCGGCGCCATATCTGACGTGCCGAGGCTCTGCTCCTGTTTTTTTGTGCGCCGGTCGGCGCGTGCGCCTAATGGGTGCGGAAGCGCGCCGTCATCGGGCAGTCGAACGGGTCTCGGGCCGAGAGGCCGACCCGGTTGAGGTAGTCCACGACGATGCCATAGCTCTGGAACAGGCCGGTCTCGGTGTAGTTGATCGAGTGCGCGGTGCAGTACTCCTTGACGAGCTCCTGGGCCTTGCGGAGGTGCGGCCTCGGCATGTTCGGGAACAGGTGGTGCTCGATCTGGTAGTTGAGGCCGCCCATGAACGTGAGCATGCCCCAGCCGCCGCGGATGTTGCGGCTGGTGAGCACCTGGCGGCGCAGGAAGTCGACCTTGGAGTCGTGCGGGAGGATCGGCATTCCCTTGTGGTTCGGGGCGAAGGACGCGCCCATGTACACGCCGAAGACGGCCAGCTGCACGCCGAGGAAGGCGAAGGCCATGCCGACGGGCAGGAAGATGAACAGCACGGCCAGGTAGGCGGCCAGACGGGTGACGATCATGCTGATCTCGAGGCCGCGCTTGTCGACCTTGCCCTTGCCCATCACGGTGCGGAGGCCGTGCATGTGCAGGTTCAGGCCCTCGAGGGTGAGCATCGGGAAGAACAGCCAGCCCTGGCGGCGGGTGACCATCGCGTGCAAGCGGTTGACCTTGGCGGCCTCGTCCGGCTGGAACACAATGAAGTCGTTGTCGATGTCCGGGTCTTTGCCGACCACGTTCGGGTTGGAGTGGTGCCGGGAGTGCTTGGTCATCCACCACGAGTAGCTGATGCCGACGAAGGCGTTGGCGAGGATGCGCCCGGCCCGGTCGTTCGCCTTGCCCGACTCGAACACGGTGCGGTGCGAGGCCTCGTGCGCCAAGAAGGCGAACTGGGTGAGCACGATGCCGAGCGCGCCGGCCATGAGCAGCTGGAACCAGCTGTCACCCAGCAGCACGAATCCGGTCACGATGCCGCCCAGGGCGACCAGGAGGATGCCGAACACCATCCAGTAGAACCAGGTGGCCCGCCGCAGCAGGCCGAGGTTGCGCACCGTGTGCAGCAGCGCCGAGTACTCGGTCGTCGGGTTCTGTCGGTCACCGCCCGGCCGGGTGCGGATGATGCGCACTGCAGGCTTCGTGATTGTGACGGATGCCGCGGCTCCGGCGGCAAGGGGGGCGATATTCGCTTCGCTCATCGTCGACCTTCGTGTGAGTGACTTCCCAGTCTGGATTGGGCAACTGCCCGGAGCTCACGGTGTCGAGATTCGTACGGCGACATTGCGATCGGATGAAGAGCAGCCTACGTCCGATTGGCTGTGAAACGGCCTCAATTACAGCCTTAGCACATGCCGTGGCGGGAATATGAGGGGTGTATGTTCCTCGCTGGCAATGTGCCAGGTTTCTCGCCTGATTTCGAGCGGAACTCAGACCCAGCTCGGCAGCCACATGTGCAGGTTCCAGAACCAGTACGGCACCTGCTGTCCCGTCCAAATCGGGTAGAAGAAGGCGCTGACCAGTGTGACGACGCTGAGATACACCGCGACCACGCCGATGCCGCGCTGCCTGCGCCAGCTGGCGTCGTTGCGTGAGCCGAGAATGATGGCGATGACGGCACCCAACCCGAGCAGCAGGTACGGCTCGAAGGCGATTGTGTAGAACTGGTACACGGTGCGGTTCAGGTACATCAGCCAGGGCAGGTAGCCGGCGGCGACGCCCATCAGGATCAGGCCGATCTGCCATTCGCGGTAGCGCGCCAGCCGGTACAGCAGGTAGAACAGCGCGGCCGTGGCGGCCCACCAGATCAACGGGTTGCCGATGGAGTGGATCGCCGCGCTGCACGCGTCGTACTCGCATCCGTTCTGTCCGAACGTCGACCCCTCGTAGTACATGCTCGTCGGCCGGATCATGAACAACCAGGTCAGCGGGTTCGCCTGGTACGGGTGGGGCGTGCTGAGCCCGATGTGATAGTTGTAGGCGGCGACCTGGTAGTGCCAGAAGCTCTGCAGGCTCTGCGGCACCCAGGCGAGGGCGCCGGTCCAGGCGTTGCCGGCCTGGGCTGCCCAGTCGCGGTAGTAGCCGCCGGCGGTCACGAACCAGCCGGTCCAGCTGACCAGGAACGTCAGCACGGCGATCGGCACCAGCAGCAGGAACGAGACCGGGCCCTGCTTGAGCACGGCCGAACTCGCCCAGAACGGGATGCCGGCGCGCCGCCGGGCGAGCGCGTCGACGACCACCACGTAGATCCCGAACGCCGCCAGGAAATGGAAGCCGGACCATTTGACGCTCGCCGCCATGCCGAAGGCGAGCCCGGCCGCCAGCAGCCACGGCCGCCACCATAGGGCGGGCCCCCAGCTGGACTCCGAGGCGAGGCCGGCATCCGCCCGCTCCTGGCGTTCCGCCACCCAGGCGCCCAGGCGTTTCTCATGCCAGTTGCGGTCGAGCAGGACCGCGCCGAAGCCGAGCAGGGCGAACAGCATCAGGATGCCGTCGAGCAGCGCCACCCGCGACATCACGATCGCGTGACCGTCGATGGCGAACAGGAACCCGACGATCACGGCGACGATGGTCGAGGAGAACAGCCGCCGCGCGATCACGGTGAGCAGGAAGACGGCGAGCACGCCGACGACGACGGTGCCGATGCGCCACCCGAAGGAGCTGTCGGCGCCGAACGCGGCCAGGCCGAGCGCGATGACCCACTTGCCGAGCGGGGGGTGCACCACGAAGGAGCCCACGTCGGTGAAGATGTCGGTGTCGCCGGCGTTGAACCGTTCGTCGGCGCCCTCCGGCCAGGTCGACTCATAGCCGTTGTTCAGCAGCGTGTACGCGTCTTTGACGTAGAAGGTCTCGTCGAAGACGAGGGAGTGCGGGTTGGCGAGGTTCCACAGTCGCAGGATGGCGGCGAGCAGCGTGACGGCGAGCGGGCCGCCCCAGTACCAGAACCGCCGGCGGCCGGGTGTGCTGAGCAGACGCGCCCACCACTCATCGAGCCGGCTGCCGCGCGGCTCCTCGACATGACGAGCGGCGTCGTCGCCCTCCAGCGCGCGGTCCGGCTGCGCTGGGGCGGATGCCGAGAGGGTGCCCGGGGCATCGTCGCCGCTTGGCTGGCGCAGCGGTCCGATGCTCATTCGC